>NZ_JBJQJA010000005.1:0-320445 GCF_046487665.1 Escherichia sp. WS1152
GATACCGCGTTCTACACGACCGGTAACAACGGTACCACGACCGGAGATGGAGAATACGTCTTCGATCGGCAGCAGGAACGGCTTGTCAATCGCACGCTCTGGTTCCGGAATATAAGAATCCAGGAAGCCAGCCAGTTCCAGGATTTTCGCTTCCCACTCTGCGTCGCCTTCCAGCGCTTTCAGAGCAGAACCACGAACGATCGGAGTGTCGTCGCCCGGGAAGTCGTACTGAGACAGAAGTTCACGAACTTCCATTTCAACCAGTTCCAGCAGCTCTTCGTCATCAACCATGTCGCATTTGTTCAGGAACACGATGATGTACGGAACGCCTACCTGACGACCCAGCAGGATGTGCTCACGAGTCTGCGGCATCGGGCCGTCAGTCGCAGCAACTACCAGGATCGCGCCGTCCATCTGAGCAGCACCGGTGATCATGTTTTTAACATAGTCGGCGTGCCCCGGGCAGTCTACGTGTGCGTAGTGACGGGTCGGGGTGTCATATTCAACGTGAGAAGTGTTGATGGTGATACCACGAGCTTTTTCTTCCGGCGCGTTATCGATCTGGTCGAATGCACGAGCAGCACCGCCGTAGGTTTTAGCCAGTACGGTGGTGATTGCAGCGGTCAGAGTAGTTTTACCGTGGTCAACGTGGCCGATAGTACCAACGTTAACGTGCGGTTTTGTACGTTCAAATTTTTCTTTAGACACGGCTATATTCCTTACTATAGTGCTCTCCCCTTCAGGAGAGAGCACGGGACTTTGGTATTAACCCTTAGGCTTATTTACCACGGGCTTCAATTACGGCCTGAGCAACGTTACTCGGCGCTTCATCATACTTCAGGAATTCCATAGTGTATGATGCACGACCTTTGGTCAGAGAACGCAGCTGAGTTGCGTATCCGAACATTTCAGACAGCGGTACTTCAGCGTGGATCTTAACGCCAGTAACTTCAGATTCCTGACCTTTGAGCATACCACGACGACGGCTCAAGTCACCGATAACGTCACCGGTGTTCTCTTCCGGAGTTTCTACTTCAACCTTCATGATCGGCTCAAGCAGAACTGGTTTCGCTTTCTTAAAGCCTTCTTTAAAGGCGATAGAAGCAGCCAGTTTAAACGCCAGTTCAGAGGAGTCAACGTCATGGTAAGAACCGAAGTGCAGACGAATACCCATGTCTACTACCGGGTAGCCTGCCAGCGGACCTGCTTTCAGCTGTTCCTGGATACCTTTATCAACGGCCGGGATGTATTCGCCAGGGATTACACCACCTTTAATGTCGTTGATGAACTCGTAGCCTTTCGGGTTTGAACCCGGCTCCAGCGGGTACATGTCGATAACAACATGACCATACTGACCACGACCACCAGACTGTTTCGCGTGTTTACCTTCAACATCGGTAACTTTCTGGCGGATAGTTTCACGGTAAGCAACCTGCGGTTTACCTACGTTCGCTTCAACGTTGAATTCACGCTTCATACGGTCAACGATGATGTCGAGGTGCAGTTCGCCCATACCCGCGATAATGGTCTGGTTAGATTCTTCGTCAGTCCATACACGGAAAGACGGGTCTTCTTTAGCCAGACGGCCCAGAGCCAGACCCATTTTTTCCTGGTCAGCTTTGGTTTTCGGTTCAACTGCGATGGAGATTACCGGCTCAGGGAATTCCATACGTTCCAGAATGATCGGCGCATCCGGGTCACACAGGGTGTCACCAGTGGTTACGTCTTTCAGACCGATAGCAGCAGCGATGTCGCCCGCGCGAACTTCTTTGATCTCTTCACGTTTGTTAGCGTGCATCTGAACGATACGACCGAAACGCTCACGTGCAGCTTTCACGGAGTTCAGTACGGTATCACCAGAGTTAACCACACCGGAGTAAACACGGAAGAAGGTCAGGTTACCAACAAACGGGTCGGTAGCGATTTTGAACGCCAGTGCAGAGAACGGCTCGTCATCACTTGCGTGACGCTCAGCCGGAGTGTCTTTACCGTCGTCCAGGATACCGTTGATCGCAGGTACGTCAACCGGGGATGGCAGGTAATCAATTACCGCATCCAGCATCGCCTGAACACCTTTGTTCTTGAACGCAGAACCACAGGTTACCAGGATGATTTCGTTGTTCAGAACGCGCTGACGCAGAGCACCTTTGATTTCTGCTTCAGTCAGTTCTTCACCACCCAGGTATTTTTCCATCAGCTCTTCAGAAGCTTCAGCTGCGGATTCGATCAGGTTCTGGTGCCATTCGTTAGCCAGTTCAACCATGTCTGCCGGGATATCTTCGTATTCGAAGGTTACGCCCTGGTCAGCGTCGTTCCAGTTGATAGCTTTCATTTTCACCAGGTCAACAACACCGGTGAAATGTTCTTCAGCACCAATCGCCAGCTGCAGCGGAACCGGGTTCGCGCCCAGACGGGTTTTGATCTGGTTAACAACTTTCAGGAAGTTCGCACCCATGCGGTCCATTTTGTTAACGAACGCAATGCGCGGAACTTTATATTTGTTTGCCTGACGCCATACGGTTTCAGACTGCGGCTGAACACCACCAACTGCGCAGTAAACCATTACCGCACCATCGAGAACACGCATGGAACGTTCTACTTCGATTGTGAAGTCAACGTGCCCCGGGGTGTCGATGATGTTGATGCGATGCGGCTCATACTGCTTAGCCATACCAGACCAGAATGCAGTAGTCGCAGCGGAAGTGATGGTAATACCACGTTCCTGCTCCTGCTCCATCCAGTCCATGGTTGCAGCGCCGTCATGAACTTCACCGATTTTATGGTTTACACCGGTGTAGAACAGAATACGTTCGGTAGTAGTGGTTTTACCGGCGTCGATGTGCGCACTGATACCGATATTACGGTAGCGTGCGATGGGTGTTGTACGAGCCATTTGTTTCCTCGTTTATCTTTTAGGCGTTCAATTTAAGTAGCCCAAAGCGGGCTGCTTACTGGAAGCGCCCGCCTGGTGACTAAAACTCCGAAGGGATTACCAACGGTAGTGTGCGAACGCCTTGTTGGCTTCGGCCATACGGTGAACGTCTTCACGTTTCTTAACTGCAGTACCTTTGTTTTCTGCAGCATCAGAAAGTTCGTTCGCCAGGCGCAGAGCCATGGATTTATCACCGCGTTTACGAGCAGCTTCAACGATCCAACGCATTGCCAGAGCATTACGACGAACCGGACGGACTTCAACTGGTACCTGATAAGTAGAACCACCAACGCGGCGAGACTTAACTTCTACAGTCGGGCGCACGTTTTCGAGAGCTACTTCGAATGCTTCCAGTTCAGATTTACCAGAGCGCTGAGCCAGGGTCTCCAGCGCGCTGTATACGATAGATTCAGCAGTAGATTTTTTACCATCTACCATCAGGATATTTACAAATTTAGCCAGCAGTTCTGATCCGAACTTCGGATCCGGCAGAATTTTACGCTGACCAATGACGCGACGACGTGGCATGGAAATACTCCGTTGTTAATTCAGGATTGTCCAAAACTCTACGAGTTTAGTTTGACATTTAAGTTAAAACGTTTGGCCTTACTTAACGGAGAACCATTAAGCCTTAGGACGCTTCACGCCATACTTGGAACGAGCCTGCTTACGGTCTTTAACGCCGGAGCAGTCAAGCGCACCACGTACGGTGTGGTAACGAACACCCGGGAGGTCTTTAACACGACCGCCACGGATCAGGATCACGGAGTGCTCCTGCAGGTTGTGACCTTCACCACCGATGTAGGAAGTCACTTCGAAACCGTTAGTCAGACGAACACGGCATACTTTACGCAGCGCGGAGTTCGGTTTTTTAGGAGTGGTAGTATATACACGAGTACATACGCCACGTTTTTGCGGGCATGCTTCCAGCGCAGGCACGTTGCTTTTCGCAACTTTGCGAGCACGTGGTTTGCGTACCAGCTGGTTAACTGTTGCCATTAAATAGCTCCTGGTTTTAGCTTTTGCTTCGTAAACACGTAATAAAACGTCCTCACACAATATGAGGACGCCGAATTTTAGGGCGATGCCGAAAAGGTGTCAAGAAATATACAACGATCCCGCCATCACCAGGCCATCTGGCTGGAGTGCTTAACCGTAAGTCTGACGAAATCAGTATAGTCAATGGGAATGATGTCGTTCGAAATTTGACCAGTCAAACCGCGGGCAATAAGGTCTTCGTTCAGGGCATAGACCTTAATGGGGGCATTACGCAGACTTTCAAGGTAGCGGTTACCGTCAACTGCGGCAGTTACGCCATCTTGCAATAATAGCAGTTCGTCTCCTTCACTGAGCAGACGCAGCAGCGCAGCAAAATCCGTCAGCCAGGGTGAACGATGTAACGTGTGCAGCATAAACGCCTCAAAACCTCAAAATAACATCGTAGTTGGCGAGTTCGCGGCGTAAGGCATCTGCTTCGAGCGGCGTGGCTTCGACAACAAAGGGTGTCTGCGGATCTAACCCGCGTTCGCGCAGTGAAGCCGCACAAACCCAGCACTGTTCAATGTCGTACAGACCCAACAATTTAAAAGTGGCAATGTAATCACGCGCCAGCACTGCATCGGGCTTTTGTCCTGACAGCAGCTGAAAAACGCCATCAGCAATAAAGAAGACGGCCAGATCGTCAGTTAATGCGGAAGTTGCCAGTAAAGCATCTAAACCTTCCCGACCAGCAGCTGTACCATGAGGTGCAGTAGAAAAAACAAACGCAATTCGTTTCATCAGAACTGTACCACCCTGTCACAGGTCAGCGAGGCTTCCGCCAGCGCGCCAAGTCCGCTTAAGGTAAATCCCGGCTGAAGGTTTGACGAAGCCAGCCCCAGCCTTCCTGCTTCAGTTTCATCGACGATACCGCGGCGTAACGCTGCCGCTACGCAGATATTCAGCGCCACACCATGTTGCGCATTCAACTGTTGCCAGCCGCGCACAAGGTCAAATTCGTCACTTGCCGGTGAGGTCAATTGGTTAGCGTTATAGACCCCTTCCCGATAGAAAAAGACGCTGCTTAACTCATGGCCTTCTACTATCAGCGCCTGCGCAAACTGAAAAGCACTACTCGCCTGTTGCGTACCGTATGCTGGCCCGGTCACCACGATGGCAAAACGCATTACTTATCTTGCCCCTGGAAATCACCGCTTTTGAACTGGCGGATGTAGAGATAGACAGTGTGTTTGGAGATGTTCAGGCGGTCAGCAACCTGGTTGATCGCGTCTTTAATATCGAAGATCCCTTTCTCGTAGAGATTCAGCACGATCTGACGATTTTTGGCGTTATTAGAAACATTGCGATCGGCATTCACTTCTTCGATGGTGAACTCCAGCGTTTGGGTAACCAGATCTTCAACAGAAGAGGCAAAGTTGACGCTTGAACCGACATCCGGGGTTTCTGGCGGCACAAAAGTGCTCATAATCTGCGAGAAGGGAACATCAAGATTCATATTGATGCACAGCAGACCAATTACACGCTGTTCGCGGTTACGAATCGCGATAGTCAGGGACTTCATTAATACGCCGCTTTTGGCGCGAGTAAAGTAGCATTTAGAAACGCTGCTATCCGCTCCCGTCATATCGTGCAGCATACGTAGCGCCAGGTCAGTAATTGGCGAACCAATCTTCCGGCCTGTATGTTCACCGTTAGCAATGCGAATGGCTGAACATTTTAGATCCTGCAAAGAGTGCAAAACGATTTCACAGTGGGAGCCAATAAGCATCGCTAACCCGTCCACCACCGCTTCGTAGGATTTCAGAATATCAAAATCGGTCTGGTCGAAAGGACGTTGATCCAGTAAATCCAACTCACTGGTTTCGTTGGTTAAAAGCGACCTGGACATGAAAAAAAACACTCCTTTTCAGGAGCCTGTCGTTAACTTTTCAGGGCAGGCTCATTAATGATGCGGGTAACTAAATTAATACAGCGGAGGTTCCGCTTTCCAGCACTAATTATATCCGGCCTGTAATAAAAAAACCGCCGCCTGGTCAGGCGGCGGTTCTTAATGCTTATTTTTTAGCAGAATCTGCGGCTTTCGCATCAGCTTCCGGCTTTGCATCAGCCTTCGGCGCTGGTTTCACATCCAGCAGCTCTACGTCAAACACCAGGGTAGAATTCGGTGGGATCCCCGGAACACCCGCTTTGCCGTAAGCCAGTTCTGGTGGAATAACCAGTTTGATCTTACCGCCTTTCTTGATGTTCTTCAGACCTTCTGTCCAACCCGGGATAACACCGTCCAGACGGAAAGAAAGCGGTTCACCACGGGTGTAAGAGTTGTCGAACTCTTTACCGTCGATCAGCGTACCTTTGTAGTTCACTACAACAGTATCGCTGTCTTTCGGTGCTTCGCCTTTACCGGCTTCTACTACCTGATAAACCAGACCAGTTGAAGAGGTTTTCACACCTTTCTCTTTGGCAAATTTCTCGCGGTACTCTTTACCTTTTGCTTCGTTATCAGCCGCGTCTTTTTCCATCTTCGCCTGAGCAGAAGACTTCACGCGAGCTTCGAATGCTTGCAGAGTCTGTTCGATCTCTTGGTCGGAGAGTTTGCTCTTATCAGCAAATGCATCCTGAACACCAGCGATCAGCTGATCTTTATCCAGTTTGATGCCCAGTTTTTCTTGTTCTTTAAGAGAGTTTTCCATGTAACGACCCAGCGAAGCACCCAGTGCATAAGCTGATTTCTGATCGTCATTTTTGAACGCTGCTTTGCTGTCAGCAGTTGTAGCAGGTTTTGCAGCTTCAGCAGCAAAAGTGATTGGTGCATGCAGGGCAACGGCCATTGTGGTCGCCAGCAGCGTTACTTTAAACAGTGATTTCATCCATATCTCCGGATCGGGGCATCTCACCCCAGGGTTAACTATTATCAGAAGGGTACTATAAAGCGTTGTCGAACAAATCTACATACAGACACGCCCTATTATCATCTATTTTCAGACTCTTTTTGTTTAAATTAGTTTCGATGACCGCGAAATGAGTGCTGTCTCGGGCAGCAAAGTTAAGTAGAATCCGCGGCGACCATTCGACAAAAGAGGTGAATCATGCAGGATTTATCATTGGAAGCACGCCTGGCAGAGCTGGAGAGCCGACTGGCTTTTCAGGAAATCACCATTGAAGAACTGAACGTCACGGTGACCGCTCATGAAATGGAGATGGCGAAACTGCGCGATCATCTGCGTCTGCTGACCGAGAAGTTAAAAGCCAGCCAGCCGTCGAACATCGCGTCGCAGGCTGAAGAAACGCCACCGCCACATTATTGAGGCGTAAAAAAAGCGGGGATTCCCCGCTTTTTTGTCACCTTTTCGGTATTAGTGGCAACCACAACCGCCGTTGCCTTTACCGCCACAGCAGCCTTCGCCACCGTGTTCATGACCGTGATCGTGGCCATGACCGCCGCAGCAACCGTCGTGGTCGTGATCGTGGTGATGATCGTGCGCGCCGTGAACGTGGCCATGAGCCAGTTCTTCTTCGGTCGCTTCGCGAATCGCCACAACTTCAACGTTGAATTTCAGGTTCTGACCGGCCAGCATGTGGTTACCATCAACCACGACGTGATCGTCTTCAACCGCAGTGATTTCAACCGGTACCGGACCCTGGTCAGTTTCAGCCAGGAAACGCATACCTACCTGCAGTTCATCAACGCCCATAAATACGTCTTTAGGAACACGTTGCACCAGGTTTTCGTCGTACTGACCGTAAGCGTCGTTCGCGCCAACAGCGACATCAAATTTGTCGCCAACTTCATGACCTTCCAGCGCCGTTTCCAGGCCAGAGATCAGGGAACCGTGACCATGCAGGTAGTCCAGCGGCGCACTCACCGGAGACTCATCAACCAACACACCGTCTTCTGTACGTACCTGATAGGCCAGGCTGACCACCAGGTCTTTTGCTACTTTCATGATATCTCCTGAGCATGGGAAGAATAGTGGCGCAGATTGTAGCGGAATTCTGCAGCCGTGTACTCACTAGCTTAAAAAAACTCGGCGCATATCGCTAGTCCGGATGAAAAATCCCGATCACTTGCTCATCTTTGCGAACGTGATCGCGGGCTTCTTTGTCTGCTTCTCGCATCTGATGTCCGCACTTAACACATTCAACAATATCAATATTATTTTCGCGCCACATCGCCATTGAATCCTGCGCCTGACAGGCCGGGCATTTTGCGCCCGCAATAAAACGTTTTCGGATTGCCATCTTTACCCTCTACTCAAATTCATCCCAGCCGTCCAGCTGGCGTCGTTCTTGTTGCATTTCACGCTGGAAAATCTCTTCCAGTTCGCGTCGGGCTTCCCTGGCGCGAGAAATTTGTACGGTATCAGCATGCATCGGGATTAACTCCCGCAGCATTCGCATATCCAGGCGGCGAAAATGCAGTTGCGCCCGCTGTGCCTGATGCGGATGCATGCCAAGCGTGACCAGCGTCTTGCGCCCCAGCTCTAACGCACTGGAGAATGTTTCACGGGAAAACTGCGTCACCCCTGCCTGTAATAACTCATGCGCTTCCACACGTCCGCGCGCTCGCGCAAGAATATGCAAATGCGGAAAGTGCTGCTGGCATATTTCCACCAGCTTCATGGTGTCTTCCGGCTCGTTACAGGTAATGACGATAGACTCAGCGGCCTCTGCACCCGCAGAACGTAAAAGATCGACCTGCGTGGCGTCGCCGTAATAAACTTTGTAGCCATATTTACGCATCAGGTTAACGGCGCTGATATCCCGCTCCAGCACGGTAATGCGCATTTTATTTGCCATCAGCAAACGACCAATCACCTGACCAAAACGCCCGAAGCCCACGACAATGACCTGGGGTTTATCATCGTTGACCCACGGTTTTTCGTCTTCTTCTTCCGGTCCGTTAAACTGGCGGGATAGCCATTTATCCACCAGCTTCATCAGCAACGGCGTGGTCATCATGGAAAGCGTCACCGTCACCAGCAACAGCGCCATCTGGTCGCCCTGGAATAAACGTTGTGAAGAAGCGGTAGAAAAGAGGACAAAGGCAAACTCACCGCCCTGACTCAACACGCCAGCAAACTGCATCCGCTCTGAGCTACGCACGCCATACAATCGCGCCAGCAGATACAACACGAGAATTTTCACCGCCACCAGCACAACCACGCTTATCACTACCCACAACAGATGGGTATAAAGCACCCCGAGATTGAGCGACATGCCGACAGAGATAAAGAACAAACCGAGCAGCAAGCCTTTGAAGGGATCGATAGCCGTTTCCAGTTCATGGCGATATTCACTTTCCGCCAGCAGCACGCCCGCAATAAACGTACCGAGCGCCATCGACAGCCCCAGCGCGTCCATAAACAATGCGGAACCCAACACCAACAGCAGCGTCGCGGCGGTGAACACTTCCCGCACGCCAGAAGCTGCAATAAAACGGAATACCGGACGCAGTAAATAGCGCCCGCCAATCAGCATGCCGACAAACGCCAGCACCTTCATGCCGATCTTCATCCAGTCGAAATGTTCGTCTGCCGAACCCGCCAACAACGGCACTAACGCCAGTGCCGGGATCACCGCCAGATCCTGAAACAGCAGAACCGAAAACCCGAGCTGCCCGGATTCGCTGCGATTCATCCCTTTCTCACGCATCAATTGCAACGCCATTGCAGTTGAAGACATCGCAAGGCCAATGCCACCGACAACCGCCGCCTGCCAGGCGAAATCCGTCAGCATCAATAATCCCGCCAGCAACGCCGCGCTTAACAGCACCTGTGCCGCGCCTACGCCAAAAATCGAACGCCGCAGTTGCCAAAGTTTGGAGGGATTCAACTCAAGACCGATGATAAACATCAGGAATACCACGCCGAGTTCCGAAAAGTGGAGGATCTCATCGACGTCGCTAATAAACCCCAGCCCCCATGGACCAATTGCAATTCCTGCCAGCAAATATCCCAACACAGCGCCAATACCCAGCCGCGATGCCAGCGGCACCGCAGCCACCGCCGCGAAGAGAAACAGCACTCCTGCGAGTAAAAAATCGGAACCTTCCATCAGCGGCCTCCTGGAGACAGCGGATTTGCCAGCCAGTCACCGTAGGCTCTGGCGTGACTCGCCAGCTCCTGTGCGCTTTGCCGTCTCGCCCAGTAAATAATGATGGGACTTAACCAATGCATCCGGCACATGCCCGCCGCCAGTTCAAAGGGACGCAGAACATCGCTCATCGGGTAGCGATTCAATGCGTCATAACGGTAAGCACTTTCCGGCTCGCCGGTGGTAATCACGCTACGCCAGTACTTTCCCGCCAGTTGGTTTCCTCCCGGCCCGCTGGCAAAACCACGACTTAATACCCGGTCCAGCCACTCTTTCAGTAGCGCCGGGCAGCTATAGGTATAAAGAGGATGCTGAAAGACAATCACCTCGTGCTCGCGCAGTAATGCCTGCTCACGGGGGATATCAATAAAAAAATCGGGATAGTGCGCATAAAGGTCGTGCACGGTAACATTGCTGAGCTGCGTGGCCGGTTTAAGCAGTACCCGGTTTGCCACCGAGTCCTGAGATTCCGGATGGGCATACAGCAGCAAAACTTTCGCTGGCTGAGACATCATCCCCCTCCCGGTATGGTTTTTGTGTATAGTCGCTGTTTTGGGCTACCATTGCGCCCGGTGCGGCAGCTCGCCCATACATTACATTATCATAATGATAAGTTAACATAGTCTGAACATACGGCGCCTTATGATTGTTTTCTCCTCGTTACAAATTCGTCGCGGCGTGCGCGTCCTGCTGGATAATGCCACCGCCACCATCAACCCTGGGCAGAAAGTCGGCCTGGTGGGTAAAAACGGCTGTGGTAAATCTACCCTGCTGGCATTGCTGAAAAATGAAATCAGCGCCGACGGCGGCAGCTACACCTTTCCGGGAAGCTGGCAACTGGCGTGGGTGAATCAGGAAACGCCGGCGTTACCGCAAGCGGCGCTGGAATATGTCATTGACGGCGACCGTGAATATCGTCAACTAGAAGCGCAGCTACACGACGCCAACGAACGTAACGACGGGCACGCCATTGCGACCATTCATGGCAAGCTGGATGCTATTGACGCATGGAGTATTCGCTCCCGTGCCGCCAGCCTGCTGCACGGCCTCGGTTTCAGCAATGAACAACTGGAGCGCCCGGTAAGTGATTTCTCCGGTGGCTGGCGTATGCGTCTTAACCTTGCCCAGGCGCTGATTTGCCGTTCAGACTTGCTGCTGCTCGACGAACCGACTAACCACCTCGATCTCGATGCCGTTATCTGGCTGGAAAAATGGTTGAAGAGCTATCAGGGCACGCTGATCCTGATCTCTCACGACCGCGACTTCCTCGATCCGATCGTTGATAAAATTATTCATATCGAACAACAAAGCATGTTCGAGTACACCGGCAACTACAGTTCGTTTGAAGTACAGCGCGCCACCCGTCTGGCGCAGCAACAAGCGATGTATGAAAGCCAGCAGGAACGCGTAGCGCATCTGCAAAGTTATATCGACCGTTTCCGTGCCAAAGCCACCAAAGCGAAGCAGGCCCAGAGCCGCATTAAGATGCTCGAGCGTATGGAGCTGATTGCCCCCGCGCACGTCGACAACCCGTTCCGCTTTAGCTTCCGCGCGCCGGAAAGCCTGCCAAATCCGTTACTGAAGATGGAAAAAGTCAGCGCGGGCTATGGCGATCGCATTATTCTCGACTCGATTAAACTGAACCTGGTGCCCGGCTCGCGCATTGGTCTGTTAGGCCGCAACGGCGCGGGTAAATCGACATTAATCAAACTGTTAGCCGGTGAACTTGCGCCAGTCAGCGGTGAAATTGGTCTGGCGAAAGGGATCAAGCTCGGCTACTTCGCCCAGCATCAACTTGAATACCTGCGCGCCGACGAATCACCTATTCAACATCTGGCACGTTTAGCGCCGCAGGAGCTGGAACAAAAACTGCGTGACTACCTCGGCGGCTTTGGTTTCCAGGGCGATAAAGTAACCGAAGAAACGCGCCGCTTCTCAGGTGGGGAAAAAGCCCGCCTGGTGCTGGCATTAATTGTCTGGCAGCGTCCGAATCTGCTGCTGCTCGACGAACCGACTAACCACCTTGACCTCGACATGCGTCAGGCACTCACCGAAGCATTAATCGAGTTCGAAGGCGCGCTGGTTGTCGTCTCGCACGACCGTCATTTGCTGCGTTCCACCACTGACGACCTCTACCTGGTTCACGATCGTAAAGTCGAACCGTTCGACGGCGATCTGGAAGATTATCAACAGTGGTTGAGCGACGTACAAAAGCAGGAAAACCAGACCGACGACGCGCCAAAAGAGAATGCGAACAGCGCCCAGGCACGTAAAGATCAGAAGCGTCGGGAAGCGGAGCTGCGTGCGCAAACCCAGCCACTGCGTAAAGAGATTGCCCGTCTGGAAAAAGAGATGGAGAAGCTGAACGCGCAACTGGCGCAGGCGGAAGAGAAACTCGGCGACAGCGAACTGTATGACCAGAGCCGTAAAGCGGAGTTGACCGCCTGCCTGCAACAGCAAGCCAGCGCCAAATCCGGCCTGGAAGAGTGCGAAATGGCGTGGCTGGAAGCCCAGGAGCAGCTTGAGCAGATGCTGCTGGAAGGCCAAAGCAACTGATGGCGCAGATAACGACGACCGATGCCAATGAATTCAGCAGCAGTGCTGAATTCATCCCCATGCGCGGCTTTAGCAACTGCCATCTACAAACTATGCTGCCGCGTCTGTTTCGTCGTCAGGTGAAATTCACCCCGTACTGGCAGCGGCTGGAGTTGCCCGACGGCGATTTTGTCGATCTTGCGTGGAGTGAAAACCCTGCACAGGCGCAACATAAACCTCGTCTGGTGGTGTTTCACGGGCTGGAAGGCAGTCTCAATAGCCCTTACGCCCACGGTCTGGTTGAGGCGGCGCAAAAGCGCGGCTGGCTGGGCGTGGTGATGCATTTTCGCGGATGCAGCGGTGAACCAAACCGTATGCACCGCATTTACCATTCGGGCGAAACCGAAGACGCCAGTTGGTTTTTACGCTGGCTGCAACGCGAATTTGGTCATGCGCCAACGGCTGCCGTCGGCTATTCGCTCGGCGGTAATATGCTGGCCTGTTTGCTGGCAAAGGAAGGCAATGATCTCCCGGTTGATGCGGCGGTGATTGTCTCTGCGCCGTTTATGCTGGAAGCCTGTAGCTATCATATGGAAAAGGGCTTTTCCCGCGTTTATCAGCGTTACTTGCTGAACCTGTTAAAAGCCAATGCCGCGCGCAAGCTGGCAGCCTACCCCGGAACGCTGCCGATTAATCTCGCGCAGTTAAAATCGGTACGTCGCATCCGTGAATTTGACGATCTCATCACCGCCAGAATTCACGGCTACGCCGACGCTATCGACTATTATCGTCAGTGTAGCGCCATGCCGATGCTGAACCGGATCGCCAAACCGACGCTGATTATTCACGCCAAAGACGATCCGTTTATGGATCATCAGGTGATCCCGAAACCGGAAAGTCTCCCCCCGCAGGTGGAGTATCAACTGACTGAACATGGCGGTCATGTTGGCTTTATTGGCGGTACATTACTTCATCCGCAAATGTGGCTGGAGTCACGCATTCCTGACTGGTTAACAACGTATCTGGAGGCGAAATCATGTTGATTCCGTGGCAAGACCTCTCCCCCGAAACGCTGGAAAATTTAATTGAAAGCTTTGTGTTACGTGAAGGCACCGATTATGGTGAACATGAGCGTACACTTGAACAGAAAGTCGCCGACGTCAAACGCCAGCTACAGTGCGGAGAAGCGGTGCTGGTATGGTCGGAGCTGCACGAAACGGTCAATATTATGCCGCGCAGTCAGTTTCGCGAATAACCTGCAACCGTCGGCGGACGAGATAATAATGATAGCTAAGTCATGGAGTTACTATGTCTGCCAAACATCCGGTCATTGCGGTAACAGGATCCAGCGGCGCGGGGACCACCACCACCAGCCTCGCGTTTCGTAAAATATTCGCGCAGTTAAATCTGCATGCAGCTGAGGTGGAAGGCGACAGTTTTCACCGTTACACCCGCCCGGAAATGGACATGGCGATCCGCAAAGCGCGCGACGCCGGGCGGCATATCAGCTACTTCGGCCCCGAGGCTAACGACTTCGGCCTGCTGGAACAAACCTTCATTGAATACGGTCAGAGCGGCAAAGGGAAATCTCGCAAATATCTGCATACCTACGACGAAGCCGTACCGTGGAATCAGGTACCGGGGACATTCACCCCCTGGCAACCTTTACCGGAACCCACTGATGTACTGTTTTATGAAGGTTTACACGGCGGCGTAGTCACGCCACAGCATAACGTTGCGCAGCATGTGGACTTACTGGTCGGCGTGGTGCCTATCGTTAACCTTGAGTGGATTCAAAAACTGATCCGCGACACCAGCGAGCGCGGGCACTCACGAGAAGCAGTGATGGACTCAGTAGTGCGTTCAATGGAAGACTATATCAACTACATCACACCGCAGTTTTCCCGCACCCATCTTAACTTCCAGCGCGTTCCCACCGTCGACACTTCAAACCCGTTCGCGGCAAAAGGTATCCCGTCGCTCGATGAAAGCTTTGTGGTGATCCATTTTCGTAATCTGGAAGGGATCGATTTCCCCTGGCTGCTGGCGATGTTGCAAGGCTCATTCATTTCCCACATCAATACGTTAGTGGTACCGGGCGGCAAAATGGGTCTGGCAATGGAATTAATTATGCTGCCGCTGGTGCAACGATTGATGGAAGGAAAGAAAATCGAGTAACTCTGCTATTACGCCGGATAAAATACTATCCGGCTTCACAACGGGATAGTTAAATCACGCGGCAACCACTTCATACGAGTGAGTAATATTCACCGCTTTTTCCAGCATCAACGCCACTGAACAATATTTCTCAGCAGAGAGATCAACCGCACGCGCAACCGCTGCGTCTTTCAGGTCGCGACCGGTGACGATAAAATGCAGATTAATGTGCGTAAACAGGCGTGGTGCCTCTTCGCGGCGTTCAGAGGTCAATTTTACTTCACAATCGACCACATCCTGACGCCCTTTTTGCAGGATAGAAACCACATCGATGGCACTGCAACCCCCCGCCGCCATCAACACCATTTCCATCGGACTTGGTGCTTTATCGCCTGAGTTGCCGTCCATTAAAATCTGGTGACCAGAGGCGGATTCGCCCAGAAAAGTTAACCCTTCGACCCACTTCACTCGCGCTTGCATTTTTGCTACTCCACTGCGTCAATTTTCCTGACAGAGTACGCGTACTAACCAAATCGCGCAACGGAAGGCGACCTGGGTCATGCTGAAGCGAGACACCAGGAGACACAAAGCGAAAGCTATGCTAAAACAGTCAGGATGCTACAGTAATACATTGATGTACTGCATGTATGCAAAGGACGTCACATTACCGTGCAGTACAGTTGATAGCCCCTTCCCAGGTAGCGGGAAGCATATTTCGGCAATCCAGAGACAGCGGCGTTATCTGGCTCTGGAGAAAGCTTATAACAGAGGATAACCGCGCATGGTGCTTGGCAAACCGCAAACAGACCCGACTCTCGAATGGTTCTTGTCTCATTGCCACATTCATAAGTACCCATCCAAGAGCACGCTTATTCACCAGGGTGAAAAAGCGGAAACGCTGTACTACATCGTTAAAGGCTCTGTGGCAGTGCTGATCAAAGACGAAGAGGGTAAAGAAATGATCCTCTCCTATCTGAATCAGGGTGATTTTATTGGCGAACTGGGCCTGTTTGAAGAGGGCCAGGAACGTAGCGCATGGGTACGTGCGAAAACCGCCTGTGAAGTGGCTGAAATTTCGTACAAAAAATTTCGCCAATTGATTCAGGTAAACCCGGACATTCTGATGCGTCTGTCTGCACAGATGGCGCGTCGTCTGCAAGTCACTTCAGAGAAAGTGGGCAACCTGGCGTTCCTCGACGTGACGGGCCGCATTGCACAGACTCTGCTGAACCTGGCAAAACAACCAGATGCTATGACTCACCCGGACGGTATGCAAATCAAAATTACCCGTCAGGAAATCGGTCAGATTGTCGGCTGTTCTCGTGAAACCGTGGGACGCATTCTGAAGATGCTGGAAGATCAGAACCTGATCTCCGCACACGGTAAAACCATCGTCGTTTACGGCACTCGTTAATCCCGTCGGAGTGGCGCGTTACCTGGTAGCGCGCCATTTTGTTTCCCCCGATGTGGCGCAGACTGATTTATCACCCCGATATCAACTATGCACTTCGACAAACGCTGGTGCTATGTTTGCCCGTGGCCGTTGGGTTAATGCTTGGCGAATTACGATTCGGTCTGCTCTTCTCTCTCGTTCCTGCCTGTTGCAATATTGCGGGCCTTGATACGCCTCATAAACGTTTTTTCAAACGCTTAATCATTGGTGCGTCGCTGTTTGCCACCTGTAGCTTACTGACACAGCTGCTACTGGCAAAAGATGTTCCCCTGCCCTTTTTGCTGACCGGATTAACGCTGGTACTTGGCGTCACTGCTGAGTTGGGGCCATTGCACGCAAAATTGCTTCCCGCATCGCTGCTGGCAGCCATTTTTACCCTCAGTCTGGCGGGATACATGCCGGTCTGGGAACCATTGCTCATCTATGCGTTGGGCACTCTCTGGTACGGATTGTTTAACTGGTTTTGGTTCTGGATCTGGCGCGAACAACCGCTGCGCGAGTCACTAAGTCTGCTGTACCGTGAACTGGCAGATTATTGTGAAGCCAAATACAGCCTGCTTACCCAGCACACCGACCCTGAAAAAGCGCTGCCGCCGCTGCTGGTGCGCCAGCAAAAAGCGGTCGATCTAATTACCCAGTGCTATCAGCAAATGCATATGCTTTCCGCGCAAAATAATACTGACTACAAGCGGATGCTGCGTATTTTCCAGGAGGCGCTGGATTTACAGGAACATATTTCGGTCAGTTTGCATCAGCCGGAAGAGGTGCAAAAGCTGGTCGAGCGTAGCCATGCGGAAGAAGTTATCCGCTGGAATGCGCAAACCGTCGCCGCTCGCCTGCGCGTGCTGGCTGATGACATTCTTTACCATCGCCTGCCAACGCGTTTTACGATGGAAAAGCAAATTGGCGCACTGGAAAAAATCGCCCGCCAGCATCCGGATAATCCGGTTGGGCAATTCTGCTACTGGCATTTCAGCCGCATCGCCCGCGTGCTGCGCACCCAAAAACCGCTCTATGCCCGTGACTTACTGGCCGATAAACAGCGGCGAATGCCATTACTTCCGGCGCTGAAAAGTTATCTGTCACTAAAGTCTCCGGCGCTACGCAATGCCGGACGACTCAGTGTGATGTTAAGCGTTGCCAGCCTGATGGGCACCGCGCTGCATCTGCCGAAGTCGTACTGGATCCTGATGACGGTATTGCTGGTGACACAAAATGGCTATGGCGCAACCCGTCTGAGGATTGTGAATCGCTCCGTGGGAACCGTGGTCGGGTTAATCATTGCGGGCGTGGCGCTGCACTTTAAAATTCCCGAAGGTTACACCCTGACGTTGATGCTGATTACCACCCTCGCCAGCTACCTGATATTGCGCAAAAACTACGGCTGGGCGACGGTCGGTTTTACTATTACCGCAGTGTATACCCTGCAACTATTGTGGTTGAACGGCGAGCAATACATCCTTCCGCGTCTTATCGATACCATTATTGGTTGTTTAATTGCTTTCGGCGGTACTGTCTGGCTGTGGCCGCAGTGGCAGAGCGGGTTATTGCGTAAAAACGCCCATGACGCTTTAGAAGCCTATCAGGAAGCGATTCGCTTGATTCTTAGCGAGGATCCGCAACCTACGCCACTGGCCTGGCAGCGAATGCGGGTAAATCAGGCACATAACACTCTGTATAACTCATTGAATCAGGCGATGCAGGAACCGGCGTTTAACAGCCATTATCTGGCAGATATGAAACTGTGGGTAACGCACAGCCAGTTTATTGTTGAGCATATTAATGCCATGACCACGCTGGCGCGGGAACACCGGGCATTGCCACCTGAACTGGCACAAGAGTATTTACAGTCTTGTGAAATCGCCATTCAGCGTTGTCAGCAGCGACTGGAGTATGACGAACCGGGTAGTTCTGGCGATGCCAATATCATGGATGCGCCGGAGATGCAGCCGCACGAAGGCGCGGCAGGTACGCTGGAGCAGCATTTACAGCGGGTTATTGGTCATCTGAACACCATGCACACCATTTCGTCGATGGCATGGCGTCAGCGACCGCATCACGGGATTTGGCTGAGTCGCAAGTTGCGGGATTCGAAGGCGTAATGCAGGCTAAACCATCGGATAAGGCATTCACGCCGCATCCGACATCTTTTGCCTGATGCTTCGTATTTACGCCCCAACCACCTTCGCCACCGCGTGGGCGAAACGTTGCATCCCTTCATCGATATCCGCATCTTCCACCACCAGCGACGGTGCAAAACGCATCACATCCGGTCCGGCATTCAGCACCATTACGCCAGCCCCTGCGCCCGCATACAGGAAATCACGCGCCCGACCTTTGAACTGTGGCTTAAGCTCCGCGCCAATCAACAGCCCCATACCGCGAATATCGCTAAACACATCGTACTGCTGATCGATCTTCTGCAAATGGTCAACAAAACGCTGGCGTTTCGCCTGAATGCCTTCCAGCACTTCAGGGGTATTGATGATATCAAACGCCGCGCCCGCTACTGCACAGGCCAGAGGATTACCGCCGTAGGTGGAACCGTGAGAACCAGGATGAAACGCAGAAGCAATTTCCGCCGTGGTCAGCATGGCGCTAATCGGGAAGCCGCCGCCTAACGCTTTCGCAGAGGTCAGAATATCCGGCGTCACGCCGTAGTGCATGTAAGCAAACAAATCGCCGGTCCGCCCCATCCCGCACTGCACTTCATCAAACACCAATAATGCCTGATGTTGATCGCACAGCTCGCGCAAGCCCTGCAAAAACTCTGGCGTCGCAGCCGTCACGCCGCCCTCGCCCTGGATCGGCTCAACCACCACCGCACAGGTGTGATCATCCATCACTGCTTTCACTGCGTGGAGATCGTTAAAGGGAACGTGGATGATGTCTGCCGGTTTCGGCCCAAAGCCGTCGGAATATTTTGGCTGCCCACCCACCGAAACGGTAAACAGCGAGCGACCATGAAAAGCGTTATGGAAGGCAATAATTTTGGTTTTGAACGGGCTATGACGCACACAGGCGTAATGACGTGCCAGTTTAAAGGCGGTTTCGTTAGCTTCCGTGCCGGAGTTCATAAACACCACGCGTTCGGCAAACGTTGCCTCAATCAGTTTACGCCCAAGACGCAGCGCCGGTTCATTGGTGAAAACGTTACTGATATGCCACAGAGTTTCGCCCTGGGTTTTTAACGCGTTCACCAGCGCAGGATGGCAATGGCCCAACGCCGTAACTGCAATGCCACCCGCGAAATCGACATACTCCTTGCCTTGCTGATCCCAGATTCGGCTGCCCTGACCTTTTACCGGAATAAACTCTGCCGGAGCATAAATCGGCAGGATCACTTCATCGAAAGTCGCGCGTGTAATTGCTGTTTGTTCAATTGCCATCTCATAATCACCCTGTTACGCATAAATAAATGTGAAATTATAATCACAAAATATGCATAAAAAATCACTAAATGGCAATCAGAAATCAGCGATGCAGGAAATTAGCCAGCAGTTGATGTCCTTGTTCGCTAAGAATACTTTCTGGATGGAACTGCACACCTTCCAGATCCCACTGGCGATGGCGAATCCCCATAATCTCGCGGGTTTCGCTCCAGGCCGTCACGTCAAAGCACGCTGGTAATGAGTCAGGTTCCACCACCAGCGAATGGTAGCGTGTCACGGTAAGTGGATTTGCCAGCCCCCGAAATACGCCCTCACCGTTATGTGTAATCGGCGAGGTTTTGCCGTGCATGACCTTTGCGGCGCGCACAACTTTACCGCCAAATGCCTGCGCCATTGCCTGATGACCGAGGCAGACGCCAAGAATCGGCAAGCGCCCGGCATAGTGGCGAATAACGTCAAGGGAGATCCCGGCTTCATCTGGCGTACAGGGGCCAGGTGAGATGACAATTTTTTGTGGTTTAAGGGCGTCGATATCCGCCAGCGTCAACGCATCGTTGCGCTTAACCAGCACATCCGCCCCCAGTTCACAAAAGTACTGGTAGAGGTTCCAGGTAAAAGAATCGTAGTTATCTATAAGCAGGATCATGGCGGCTCCGGTACGAAAGAACCACGCTATTTTACTCAGATTCCCCGGCTTCGCTTACCACTTTGCTAAATATCATCTGCAGCGCGGTGAGATCCCCCATTGCCCCACTCTGATTTGCCTGATTCCAGGCTTCTTTTTCGATACCCTGCCAGCTCAGTTGATATCCGGCATGAATCGCCAGTTGCTCGAAGAAGATCCGCTGTGCCAGTCCGCTTCCCACACGGAAGGGATGCAGCACGTTGATTTCACAATAGTAATGCGCCAGCCGCTCGACGAACTTCGCTTTCTCCAGGCCAACCAGATAACCTTCTTCCTCCAGATCCTGCATCAGGGCATTGCCCTCTTTTTCGATATAAGCAAAGTGGCAGAACGGCGTATCGCCCTGATAAATATCAACTTCACGCAGTTGCCCCGCCCAGTCGAAAATATCCTGATACAGCTGGCGATGGATAGTGCGCAAATGCGGTAAACCGCGCACCAGCGGACCAAGCTCAATGGTCGCAGCACGCAGCGCCGTCATTTCGTAAGCGGCCTGTTCCAGCCGCTGCTGCTGGTGGATGTTCAGCCGGTTACGCATGATATCAAGGCCAGGATAAAGATACGGATCGCGCCCTTCGCCGAATTTATCGCTCATAGTGCCTCCTCAGCTCTTCAAGGCGCGCTAAAGCCTCTGCGGCAGTAAGAGTGACTAAAGGCATCTCGACGCCTTCAAGACGGCGACTGGCCTGGAAATTACGATTACGCTGAAGCTCCCAGAGACGGGACTTTTGCTTATCGGTGAGTTTCTTCACTTGATGCCTCCCTGAACGTGTCCATTTGCCACAAGTATAAGCGGCAAATCCGGGTTACGCCGGGAGAGCAGAAGCGCGGGCAAGATTGCCCGCGCGAGAAATCATTACGGCAGGACTTTAGCGGAAAGGATAACTACCGGTTTTGACGGCACATTCTGGTACGGACCAACGTCATGAGTCGGCACCTGGGAAATCTTATCGGCCACGTCCATGCCTTTCACCACTTTACCAAATACCGCGTAACCGAAATCACGCTGACCATGGTCAAGGAAGGCGTTATCGGCAACGTTGATAAAGAACTGGCTGGTGGCGCTGTCTTTGTCAGCGGTACGCGCCATCGCGATGGTACCACGCGTGTTGCGCAGGCCGTTATCGGCTTCATTTTTGATTGGCGGGTTTGGTTTTTTCTGCTGCATCTGCTCGGTGAAACCGCCGCCCTGAATCATAAAGCCAGGAATGACGCGGTGAAAGGTAGTGTTGTTATAAAAACCGCTGTTCACATAATCGACAAAGTTTTGCACAGACACTGGCGCTTTTTGTTTATCCAGCTCCAGTTCGATGTTACCAGCTGAGGTTGTCAACAATACGTGCGGGTCCCCTTTCGCTGCCATTGCTGCGGGAGAAAGAGCAGAAAGAGCGAAAACAGCAGCCATCGCCGCCAGGGTCGATTTGAACATGAGATTTCCTTAACAAACAGAGCAGAAAAAAAGCAAGTGAAGAGATTCTAAATAGCCTTCAAGAACAAGGCCATCCCTTTACCTAATTTTACGTATCTGAAATATATGTAACCTGACGATCACTTTTTATTCCGTGATCAAAATCACCTCTTAAAATGCAATTTAGCAACCGATTGCAATAAAACATTTAAACAG
Organism: Escherichia sp. WS1152; assembly: GCF_046487665.1. NCBI lineage: Bacteria > Pseudomonadati > Pseudomonadota > Gammaproteobacteria > Enterobacterales > Enterobacteriaceae > Escherichia > Escherichia sp. WS1152. Next base: position 21,871 of record NZ_JBJQJA010000005.1, read on the forward strand.
ATCACAAAATCACCTAAAATCGCCCGCTCGCGGCATATCCCGCTATGCCATTTTATTTTTGAACGCAGGCCAATCATGACTAACAGCAATCGCATCAAGCTCACATGGATTAGCTTTCTCTCCTACGCACTGACTGGTGCGTTGGTTATTGTCACCGGGATGGTGATGGGAAATATCGCCGATTATTTCAATCTGCCTGTTTCCAGTATGAGTAACACCTTCACCTTCCTCAACGCCGGCATTTTAATCTCTATCTTCCTCAACGCCTGGCTGATGGAAATCGTCCCGTTGAAAACGCAGTTACGTTTTGGCTTTCTCCTGATGGTGCTGGCGGTTGCCGGTTTGATGTTCAGCCACAGCCTGGCGCTGTTCTCGGCGGCGATGTTCATTCTCGGGGTGGTCAGCGGCATCACCATGTCGATTGGTACATTCCTGGTAACACAAATGTATGAAGGGCGTCAGCGCGGTTCCCGCCTGTTATTTACCGACTCCTTCTTCAGTATGGCTGGGATGATTTTCCCAATGATCGCCGCGTTTCTACTGGCGCGCAGCATTGAGTGGTACTGGGTTTATGCCTGCATCGGGCTGGTGTATGTCGCTATTTTTATTCTGACCTTCGGCTGTGAGTTCCCGGCGCTGGGCAAACATGCGCCAAAAACGGATGCTCCGGTAGAGAAAGAAAAGTGGGGGATCGGCGTACTGTTTCTCTCTGTTGCGGCGCTGTGCTACATCCTCGGTCAGTTAGGTTTTATCTCCTGGGTGCCTGAGTATGCCAAAGGCCTGGGCATGAGCCTGAACGACGCGGGCACGCTGGTGAGTAACTTCTGGATGTCATACATGGTCGGCATGTGGGCGTTCAGCTTTATTCTTCGCTTCTTTGATTTGCAACGCATTCTGACCGTACTGGCTGGTCTGGCTGCGATTCTGATGTACGTCTTTAACACCGGAACACCAGCACATATGGCGTGGTCAATTCTCGCTCTGGGCTTCTTCTCCAGCGCGATCTATACCACCATCATCACCCTGGGTTCACAGCAGACCAAAGTACCGTCGCCAAAACTGGTTAACTTTGTCCTGACCTGCGGAACCATCGGTACTATGTTGACCTTTGTGGTTACCGGCCCGATTGTTGAACATAGCGGTCCGCAGGCGGCACTGCTTACAGCAAACGGTCTGTACGCTGTCGTCTTTGTGATGTGCTTCCTGTTAGGTTTCGTCAGCCGTCACCGTCAGCATAACACCCTGACCTCTCATTAATTGCTAATGCCGGACGGCACTATCGTCGTCCGGCCTTTTCCTCTCTTCCCCCGCTACGTGCATCTATTTCTATAAACCCGTTCATTTTGTCTATTTTTTGCACAAACATGAAATATCAGACAATTCCGTGACTTAAGAAAATTTATACAAATCAGCAATATACCCCTTAAGGAGTATATAAAGGTGAATTTGATTTACATCAATAAGCGGGGTTGCTGAATCGTTAAGGTAGGCGGTAATAGAAAAGAAATCGAGGCAAAAATGAGCAAAGTCAGACTCGCAATTATCGGTAACGGTATGGTCGGCCATCGCTTTATCGAAGATCTTCTTGATAAATCTGATGCGGCCAACTTTGATATTACCGTTTTCTGTGAAGAACCGCGCATCGCTTATGACCGCGTACACCTCTCGTCTTACTTCTCTCACCACACCGCCGAAGAGCTGTCGCTGGTGCGCGAAGGCTTCTACGAGAAACACGGCATCAAAGTTCTGGTCGGCGAACGCGCTATCACCATCAACCGTCAGGAGAAGGTGATTCACTCCAGCGCCGGGCGTACCGTTTTTTATGACAAGCTGATCATGGCGACCGGTTCCTACCCGTGGATCCCGCCAATCAAAGGTTCTGATACTCAGGACTGCTTTGTCTATCGCACCATTGAAGACCTCAACGCCATTGAATCCTGCGCCCGTCGCAGCAAACGCGGTGCCGTTGTTGGTGGCGGCCTGTTAGGTCTGGAAGCCGCTGGCGCGCTGAAAAACTTAGGTATTGAAACCCACGTTATCGAATTTGCCCCTATGCTGATGGCGGAACAGCTTGATCAGATGGGTGGCGAGCAGCTGCGTCGCAAAATCGAAAGTATGGGCGTGCGCGTTCACACCAGCAAAAACACCCTTGAGATTGTGCAGGAAGGTGTCGAAGCGCGTAAAACCATGCGTTTTGCCGACGGCAGCGAGCTGGAAGTTGACTTTATCGTCTTCTCTACCGGTATCCGTCCGCGCGATAAGCTGGCAACCCAGTGTGGTCTGGACGTTGCTCCGCGTGGGGGTATCGTCATTAATGATTCCTGCCAGACTTCCGATCCGGATATCTACGCCATCGGTGAATGCGCAAGCTGGAACAACCGTGTATTTGGTCTGGTAGCACCAGGCTACAAAATGGCGCAGGTCGCCGTTGACCATATTCTGGGTAGCGAAAACGCCTTTGAAGGTGCTGACCTTAGCGCCAAGCTGAAACTGCTGGGCGTAGACGTAGGCGGTATTGGTGATGCGCACGGTCGCACGCCTGGCGCACGTAGCTACGTTTACCTCGACGAAAGTAAAGAGATCTACAAACGCCTGATTGTCAGCGAAGACAACAAAACCCTGCTCGGTGCGGTACTGGTGGGCGATACCAGCGACTACGGCAACCTGCTGCAACTGGTGCTGAATGCTATCGAGCTGCCGGAAAACCCGGATTCTCTGATTCTGCCGGCGCACTCGGGTAGCGGTAAGCCGTCTATCGGTGTTGATAAACTGCCGGACAGCGCGCAAATCTGCTCCTGCTTCGACGTCACCAAAGGTGATCTGATTGCTGCCATCAACAAAGGCTGCCACACCGTTGCGGCGCTGAAAGCCGAAACCAAAGCGGGTACTGGCTGCGGTGGCTGTATCCCGCTGGTTACTCAGGTACTGAACGCGGAACTGGCGAAACAGGGCATCGAAGTTAACAACAACCTGTGCGAACACTTTGCTTATTCGCGTCAGGAACTGTTCCATTTGATCCGCGTTGAAGGCATTAAAACCTTCGAAGAACTGCTGGCGAAACACGGCAAAGGCTACGGTTGTGAAGTTTGTAAACCAACCGTCGGTTCGCTGCTGGCCTCCTGCTGGAACGAATACATTCTGAAGCCGGAACATACTCCGCTGCAGGATTCTAACGACAACTTCCTCGCTAACATCCAGAAAGACGGAACCTACTCGGTGATCCCGCGCTCTCCGGGCGGTGAAATCACCCCGGAAGGACTGATGGCAGTGGGTCGTATCGCGCGTGAATTTAATCTCTACACCAAAATCACCGGCTCTCAGCGCCTGGCGATGTTTGGCGCACAGAAAGACGATCTGCCGGAGATCTGGCGTCAGCTGATTGAAGCTGGCTTCGAAACCGGTCATGCCTATGCGAAAGCACTACGTATGGCGAAAACCTGCGTGGGTAGCACCTGGTGCCGCTACGGCGTTGGCGACAGCGTCGGCCTCGGCGTGGAACTGGAAAACCGCTACAAAGGCATCCGTACGCCGCACAAAATGAAGTTCGGTGTCTCCGGCTGTACCCGTGAATGTTCAGAAGCTCAGGGTAAAGACGTGGGTATTATCGCCACTGAAAAAGGCTGGAACCTGTATGTTTGCGGTAACGGCGGCATGAAACCGCGTCATGCGGATCTGCTGGCAGCGGATATCGATCGCGAAACGCTGATCAAATATCTCGACCGCTTCATGATGTTCTACATCCGTACCGCCGACAAACTGACGCGTACCGCGCCGTGGTTAGAAAACCTCGAAGGCGGCATCGATTATCTGAAAGCGGTGATCATTGACGACAAACTGGGGCTGAACGCACATCTGGAAGAAGAGATGGCGCGCCTGCGTGAAGCGGTAGTGTGTGAGTGGACTGAAACGGTCAATACACCGTCCGCGCAGACTCGCTTCAAACACTTCATCAACAGCGACAAGCGTGACCCGAACGTACAGATGGTGCCAGAGCGCGAACAGCACCGTCCGGCAACGCCGTATGAACGTATCCCGGTAACTCTGGTGGAGGACAACGCATGAGCCAGTGGAAAGACATCTGCAAAATCGATGACATCCTGCCTGAAACCGGCGTCTGCGCGCTGTTAGGTGACGAGCAGGTAGCAATTTTCCGCCCGTATCACAGCGATCAGGTGTTTGCGATCAGCAACATCGACCCGTTCTTCGAGTCCAGCGTGCTGTCACGCGGGCTGATTGCGGAACACCAGGGCGAGCTGTGGGTCGCCAGCCCGCTGAAAAAACAGCGTTTTCGCTTAAGTGATGGCTTGTGCATGGAAGACGAACAGTTTTCCGTCAAACATTACGAAGCACGAGTGAAAGACGGCGTGGTGCAGCTGCGCGGTTAATGTTTTAACGGGAGGCGCAATGCCTCCCCTTTTTGCATGGTCCTGTAATGACCTTCGGTATATTGCAGGACATTTTTTAAACTTTTTGTTTTATTTTTTTGTTTTTATTTTTTAAAGGATAATCAAATGTTTACAGACACTATTAATAAGTGTGCGGCTAACGCTGCGCGCATTGCACGCCTGTCGGCAAATAACCCGCTCGGCTTTTGGGTCAGCTCCGCCATGGCGGGCGCGTATGTGGGTCTTGGGATCATCTTGATTTTCACGCTCGGTAATTTGCTCGACCCGTCCGTACGTCCGCTGGTGATGGGCGCGACCTTTGGTATCGCCTTAACGCTGGTGATTATCGCCGGTTCTGAACTGTTCACCGGACACACCATGTTCCTCACCTTTGGGGTAAAAGCGGGCAGCATCAGCCACGGGCAAATGTGGGCAATCCTGCCGCAAACCTGGCTGGGTAACCTGGTCGGTTCCGTCTTCGTTGCCATGCTCTATAGCTGGGGCGGCGGTAGCCTGCTGCCGGTAGATACCAGCATCGTTCACTCCGTCGCGCTGGCTAAAACCACTGCACCGGCAATGGTACTGTTCTTCAAAGGTGCATTGTGTAACTGGCTGGTTTGCCTGGCAATCTGGATGGCGCTGCGCACTGAAGGGGCGGCGAAATTTATCGCTATCTGGTGGTGTCTGCTGGCATTTATCGCGTCCGGCTACGAGCACTCTATCGCTAACATGACGCTGTTCGCGCTCTCCTGGTTCGGCAACCACAGCGAAGCCTACACGCTGGCGGGTATTGGTCATAACCTGCTGTGGGTGACGCTGGGTAATACTTTATCAGGTGCCGTATTCATGGGATTGGGTTATTGGTATGCTACGCCGAAAGCGAATCGTCCGGTTGCGGACAAATTTAATCAAACTGAAACGGCTGCCGGTTAATTACTAAGGGGTTTTTACGTGGATCATTTGCCTATATTTTGCCAATTACGCGATCGCGACTGTCTGATTGTCGGCGGTGGTGATGTCGCGGAACGCAAAGCAAGGTTGCTGTTAGACGCAGGCGCTCGCTTAACGGTGAATGCATTAGCGTTTATTCCACAGTTCACCGCATGGGCAGATGCAGGCATGTTAACCCTCGTCGAAGGGCCATTTGATGAAAGCCTTCTCGACACCTGCTGGCTGGCTATTGCAGCGACGGATGATGACGCGCTTAACCAGCGCGTCAGCGAAGCCGCTGAAGCTCGTCGCATCTTCTGTAACGTGGTCGATGCGCCGAAAGCCGCCAGCTTTATTATGCCGTCGATTATTGACCGCTCACCGCTCATGGTCGCGGTCTCCTCTGGCGGCACCTCTCCGGTTCTGGCACGCCTGTTGCGCGAAAAACTCGAATCACTGCTGCCGTTGCATCTGGGCCAGGTAGCGAAATACGCCGGGCAATTACGCGGGCGAGTGAAACAACAGTTCGCCACGATGGGTGAGCGTCGCCGTTTCTGGGAGAAATTGTTCGTTAACGACCGCCTGGCGCAGTCGCTGGCCAACAACGATCAGAAAGCCATTACTGAAACCACCGAACAGTTAATCAACGAACCGCTTGACCATCGCGGTGAAGTGGTGCTGGTTGGTGCAGGTCCGGGCGATGCCGGGCTGCTGACGCTGAAAGGACTGCAACAAATTCAGCAGGCAGATGTGGTGGTCTACGACCGTCTGGTTTCTGACGATATTATGAATCTGGTACGCCGCGATGCTGATCGCGTTTTCGTCGGCAAACGCGCGGGATACCACTGCGTACCCCAGGAAGAGATTAACCAGATCCTGCTGCGGGAAGCGCAAAAAGGCAAACGCGTGGTGCGGCTGAAAGGTGGCGATCCGTTTATTTTTGGCCGTGGTGGCGAAGAGCTGGAAACACTGTGCAACGCGGGTATTCCGTTCTCGGTGGTTCCGGGTATTACCGCAGCTTCTGGTTGCTCTGCCTATTCGGGTATTCCGCTCACGCATCGCGATTATGCCCAGAGCGTGCGCTTAATTACCGGACACTTAAAAACTGGTGGCGAGCTGGACTGGGAAAACCTGGCGGCAGAAAAACAGACGCTGGTGTTCTATATGGGGTTGAATCAGGCCGCGACTATTCAGCAAAAGCTGATTGAACACGGAATGCCAGGCGAAATGCCGGTGGCAATTGTCGAAAACGGTACGGCAGTCACGCAGCGCGTGATTGACGGTACGCTCACGCAACTCGGTGAACTTGCTCAGCAAATGAACAGTCCATCGCTAATTATTATTGGTCGGGTTGTTGGCCTGCGCGATAAACTGAACTGGTTCTCCAACCATTAATTTAACCCGGGCCAGAGAATTCTGGCCTTCTTAATGACTCTTTTTATATATTCAGCAAATAAAACATAACCCCTTAATAAATATTATCTGCTAATGGGTTATATTCACCGTTACAGCGACTTACAAAATTAAGTCATTCGCTCACTGACGCCAATTAAATATTCCTGTATTGTTCTTAATGAGCAGTCTGCTTATATTCATATAATCAATGAATATTAATTAATATATAATACATAGGGAATGTAAATGAACAAATTTATTAAAGTTGCACTGGTAGGTGCAGTACTGGCTACGTTAACTGCATGTACTGGTCATATTGAAAACCGTGATAAGAACTGCTCTTACGACTACCTGCTGCACCCGGCAATTTCTATTTCTAAAATCATTGGCGGTTGCGGTCCTACTGCACAGTAAGTCTCTGACAGAAATCGGCTAACACCGGTTTAATTGCCCGACGCCCTCTGGATTTTCCGAGGGCGTATTTGTTTCTATATCCTTCTTGCTCCCCACCCGTAAAAATATTTTCACTTTAATTTCAATTGGATAACCACATTCATTAGCCACAGCGCGATCCTGTGCGAAATTTTGTGATCTTCCTCCACATTACATAACATCATATGTTGTTATATTCATCATGTATTGTCATGTTACCTTTTAAATGACTGCAAACTCTCCCCTACAACGTATTGGACAAGAAAAAGGTATCGCTATGGGAAGCCAGGAACTCCAACGCAAGCTCGGATTTTGGGCCGTTCTTGCAATCGCCGTCGGGACAACCGTCGGCTCCGGTATTTTTGTATCTGTGGGTGAAGTGGCAAAAGCAGCGGGCACGCCGTGGCTTACGGTGCTCGCGTTTGTCATTGGCGGGTTAATTGTGATCCCGCAAATGTGCGTCTATGCGGAACTATCCACCGCTTATCCGGAAAATGGCGCAGATTATGTTTATCTGAAAAATGCCGGAAGCCGACCGCTGGCTTTCCTCTCCGGCTGGGCCAGCTTCTGGGCCAACGATGCGCCGTCATTGTCGATTATGGCGCTGGCGATTGTCAGCAATCTTGGCTTTTTAACGCCTATCGATCCGTTGCTCGGTAAATTTATCGCCGCCGGATTAATTATCGCCTTTATGTTGCTACACCTGCGCTCCGTTGAAGGCGGCGCAGCGTTTCAGACGCTAATTACCATCGCCAAAATTATCCCGTTCACTATCGTCATTGGCCTTGGGATCTTCTGGTTTAAAGCGGAGAATTTTGCCGCCCCTACCACCACTGCGATTGGCGCAACGGGCAGCTTTATGGCGCTGCTGGCGGGGATCTCTGCCACCAGTTGGTCGTATACCGGCATGGCCTCTATCTGTTATATGACCGGCGAAATTAAAAACCCCGGAAAAACCATGCCACGAGCGCTGATTGGTTCCTGTCTGCTGGTTCTGGTGCTCTACACCCTGCTGGCGCTGGTGATTTCCGGCCTGATGCCCTTCGACAAACTCGCCAATTCTGAAACGCCGATTTCCGACGCCCTGACCTGGATCCCCGCACTCGGCAGCACCGCTGGGATCTTTGTTGCCATCACGGCGATGATCGTCATTCTTGGTTCGCTTTCCAGCTGCGTGATGTACCAGCCGCGGCTGGAATACGCGATGGCGAAAGACAACCTGTTCTTTAAATGCTTCGGCCATGTGCATCCGAAATACAACACGCCGGATGTCTCCATCATCCTGCAAGGGGCGCTGGGGATCTTCTTCATCTTCGTTTCCGATCTCACCAGCCTGCTGGGTTATTTCACCCTGGTGATGTGTTTCAAAAATACCCTCACCTTCGGCTCCATCATCTGGTGTCGTAAACGCGACGATTACAAACCGCTGTGGCGTACTCCGGCTTTCGGGCTGATGACCACCCTCGCCATTGCGTCAAGCCTCATTCTGGTCGCCTCAACCTTTGTCTGGGCACCGATTCCCGGCCTTATCTGCGCCGTCATCGTTATTGCTACTGGTCTGCCTGCTTACGCCTTCTGGACGAAGCGTAGCCGCCAGCTCAACGCTTTGTCGTAATGTTATCTGGAGAAAATAAAATGTTGGATATTGATAAAAGCACCGTGGACTTTCTGGTCACCGAAAATATGGTTCAGGAAGTGGAAAAAGTTCTCAGCCATGACGTTCCGCTGGTGCACGCCATCGTGGAAGAGATGGTGAAGCGCGACATTGATCGTATTTATTTCGTTGCCTGCGGCTCGCCACTCAACGCGGCGCAAACGGCGAAACATCTGGCGGATCGCTTTTCCGATCTTCAGGTCTACGCCATTTCCGGCTGGGAGTTCTGCGATAACACCCCGTATCGCCTCGACGATCGTTGCGCGGTGATTGGCGTTTCTGACTACGGTAAAACGGAAGAGGTAATCAAAGCGCTGGAGCTGGGCCGGGCCTGCGGCGCACTCACTGCGGCGTTCACCAAACGCGCGGACAGCCCGATTACCTCGGCGGCGGAATTTAGCATTGATTATCAGGCCGACTGTATCTGGGAAATTCACCTGCTGCTCTGCTACAGCGTGGTGCTGGAGATGATCACCCGCCTCGCGCCGAACGCGGAAATCGGCAAGATCAAAAACGATCTCAAGCAGTTGCCGAATGCGCTCGGTCATCTGGTACGCACCTGGGAAGAAAAAGGCCGCCAGCTTGGTGAACTGGCCAGCCAGTGGCCGATGATTTATACCGTTGCTGCGGGTCCGCTGCGTCCGCTGGGTTACAAAGAAGGCATTGTAACGCTGATGGAATTTACCTGGACGCACGGCTGCGTGATTGAGAGCGGAGAGTTCCGCCATGGCCCGCTGGAGATTGTCGAACCGGGCGTTCCGTTCCTGTTCCTGCTCGGCAATGATGAAAGTCGCCACACCACCGAACGCGCCATTAACTTTGTTAAACAGCGTACTGACAACGTGATCGTCATCGATTACGCCGAAATTTCGCAAGGGCTGCACCCGTGGCTGGCACCGTTCCTGATGTTCGTGCCAATGGAGTGGCTCTGCTACTACCTGTCTATTTACAAAGATCACAACCCGGATGAACGCCGCTATTACGGTGGTCTGGTGGAATATTAATCCCTCTCCCGGCCCGGCAACGGGCCGAATTTACGCAAGGAGTTACCCGATGAAAACAGGTATGTTTACCTGCGGCCACCAGCGGCTGCCTATTGAACACGCATTTCGTGATGCAAGCGAGCTGGGTTACGACGGCATCGAAATTTGGGGCGGTCGCCCGCACGCGTTCGCGCCGGACTTAAAAGCGGGCGGCATCAAACAAATCAAGGCGCTGGCGCAGACGTATCAGATGCCGATTATCGGCTATACGCCAGAAACCAACGGCTATCCGTATAACATGATGCTGGGCGATGAACATATGCGTCGCGAAAGCCTCGACATGATCAAGCTGGCGATGGATATGGCAAAAGAGATGAACGCGGGTTATACGCTGATTTCCGCGGCCCACGCGGGCTATCTCACGCCACCTAATGTTATCTGGGGACGGCTGGCAGAGAACCTAAGCGAACTGTGTGAGTACGCGGAAAACATCGGCATGGATCTGATCCTCGAACCGTTAACGCCGTATGAATCGAACGTCGTGTGTAATGCTAATGATGTGCTTCATGCGCTGGCGCTGGTGCCTTCGCCGCGCCTGTTCAGCATGGTCGACATTTGCGCGCCGTATGTCCAGGCGGAACCGGTGATGAGTTATTTCGACAAACTGGGTGATAAATTGCGTCATCTGCATATTGTCGACAGCGACGGGGCCAGTGACACACATTACATTCCCGGCGAAGGCAAAATGCCGCTGCGGGAGCTGATGCGCGATATTATCGACCGGGGCTATGACGGTTACTGCACGGTGGAACTGGTGACGATGTATATGAACGAGCCCAGACTCTATGCCCGCCAGGCGCTGGAACGCTTTCGCGCGCTGCTGCCGGAGGATGAGAGATGAAAACCCTGGCGACAATCGGCGATAACTGCGTCGATATCTACCCGCAACTGAATAAAGCGTTTTCTGGCGGTAATGCGGTCAATGTGGCGGTGTACTGCACTCGCTACGGCATACAGCCGGGATGCATTACCTGGGTGGGTGACGATGACTACGGCACAAAGCTGAAGCAGGATCTCGCCCGCATGGGCGTCGATATCAGCCATGTCCATACGAAACACGGCGTTACCGCACAAACTCAGGTGGAACTGCACGACAATGATCGCGTTTTTGGCGACTACACCGAAGGCGTGATGGCCGACTTTGCCCTGAGTGAAGAGGATTACGCCTGGCTGGCGCAGTATGACATTGTGCACGCGGCAATCTGGGGACATGCGGAAGACGCATTCCCACAGCTGCACGCTGCGGGCAAACTTACCGCTTTCGACTTCTCCGACAAGTGGGACAGCCCGCTCTGGCAGACACTGGTGCCGCATCTCGATTTTGCCTTTGCCTCCGCACCGCAAGAAGACGAAACGCTGCGTCTGAAGATGAAAGCGATTGTTGCCCGTGGCGCAGGCGTGGTGATTGTCACGCTGGGTGAAAACGGCAGCATTGCCTGGGATGGCGCGCAGTTCTGGCGTCAGGCTCCTGAACCGGTGACGGTTATCGACACCATGGGTGCCGGAGATTCGTTCATTGCCGGATTCCTTTGCGGCTGGTCTGCGGGGATGACATTACCGCAGGCGATGGCGCAGGGAACGGCGTGCGCGGCGAAAACCATTCAGTACCACGGTGCCTGGTAGGTATAACGTTGGCGTGAGCATCTTCACGCCAACGTGCTGTTACTTGCCGGAAAACGACCCTATAATCCGAGTAATTCATTCTTTATTTCAGGGTCGATTATGTCAGCTACGGACCGCTACTCTCATCAACTCCTCTACGCTACCGTCCGCCAGCGACTGCTGGATGATATCGCGCAGGGGGTTTACCAGGCCGGGCAACAGATCCCTACCGAAAACGAGCTTTGTACACAATATAACGTCAGCCGCATTACCATTCGCAAAGCCATCAGCGACTTAGTGGCAGACGGCGTACTGATCCGCTGGCAGGGAAAAGGCACCTTTGTACAAAGCCAGAAAGTTGAAAACGCCCTGCTTACTGTCAGTGGTTTTACCGATTTTGGCGTCTCACAAGGCAAGGCGACGAAAGAGAAAGTGATCGAACAGGAACGGGTCAGCGCCGCGCCGTTTTGCGAAAAGCTGAACATCCCCGGAAACAGCGAAGTGTTCCATCTCTGCCGGGTGATGTATCTCGATAAAGAGCCGCTGTTTATTGATAGTTCATGGATCCCGCTGTCGCGTTATCCTGACTTTGATGAGATTTACGTCGAAGGAAGCTCCACCTATCAGTTATTTCAGGAGCGTTTTGACACGCGAGTGGTCAGCGACAAAAAGACCATCGATATCTTTGCCGCCACCCGCCCGCAGGCAAAATGGCTGAAATGCGAACTGGGCGAACCGTTGTTTCGCATCAGCAAAATCGCCTTTGATCAGAATGACAAACCGGTGCACGTCTCCGAACTCTTCTGCCGCGCCAATCGCATCACCTTAACTATTGATAATAAAAGACATTAACCGTAGGCCGGATAAGATGCGCCAGCATCGCATCCGGCGATGCTGGCGCGTTGAATTTTACATCCCGTGCGTTCCCCTCACCCTAACCCTCTCCCCATAGGGGCGAGGGGACCGTTCAGTACGGAATTTAGCTTGACGGTGCTATCCAGCATTAAATACTGGCAATACTCTCACGCAAAATCCGCAGCACCGTCTCTTCACCGCTGCGATTCGGGTTAATGCGAATCGCACAATGTTCTGATTGTGGATTCGCCTGGCGAAACGTTCCGGAAAGGCGATAAAAGAGCGGCGGGATTTCATATTTCGACTCTGCACCCACCGGGTAAGGCAAGGCACCGCGCTTTTGCGCCTCTTCCAGCACTCTGGCGGCAATCGGCTGATGAAACTCGACAATCAACACCTTCGACTGCGCATTAGCAATCACCGCGCTTTTCACTTCCGCCACCGCACCACCGTTAAGCAAAGCCAGCAACCGTTCAGATACCCCTGCCTGCACCGCGTGCATCACTGGCGCAAACACCAGACCACGCAATACTTCCAGCGCCTGTGCGCCCTGGATCTGGCTACCGCCGGAGTAAAGCGTGGCGCGAATACGGTTGATAACATCAGCATCGCCGACCACTGCACCAACACCCTCTGGCCCAAATAGCTTGAAGCAGGAAAATGTCGAGACATTCGCGCCGCATTCACAGCCGATTCGCGCCACCTTCATCACCGCATAGTTGTCATCGGTTAACGCTGGAACACCTGCCGCGCGCAACGTTGCCAGCACATCTGCCAGCACGTAGCTGTCCTGCGGCTGCTGGCGCGTATGCTGCACCAGCGCCGCATCCGGTTGTTGCTCGTCGACGACCTGCTTCAGTGCCGACAGGTCATTGAAATCAACAGTAATAAGCGTCAGCCCCATCTGCTCAATAATAACCCGTGTCGTCGGGTAAACAGGCGCGTCATGCACCAGAAGACGCTGCCCCGGTTTGAGCAAAGCCGCCAGCCCGGCGCGAATCGCGCCAGTCCCCGCGCCCTGCACCAGCGCCGCAGCCTGTGCGTGAAATGCATCAGCCAGCACCTGTTCCACACGCTGGGTAACGCGCGGTTGATTCAGTCCTGGCGTTAAGCCTAAATCACCGCCAGTAAGAAACTCGCTGCCGGGGAAATGGCGACAAATGCTATCCACCAGCGCAAACTGCTTTTGCTGCGCCTCAATAATCGTCAGGCTTTGCAGAGGAAACGTCTTCATAGGTGCCTTCCTTAAGCCGGAACGAACAGGCCAAGCCAGTAAAGAACATTCAGCAGAATACCGGTGATCATTACTGCCACGACCGGTGCCGCCATTTTCTGTACCGGACGGCCCAGGGATTCGTTGAGGAAGTAAATGGCAACCGCGATAGAGAATCCGGTATAACCCGCCATCTTAATTGCTGCGAAAATCGAACCGACCAGCAGCGCCACTTCCATCAGCATATTCATGGCGTTACGGATGTTATCCGACGCATTACGCACCGACGGATAGCGCCCCAGCCATTTGCCGATCGAACGAAGCAATAAAACTTCTGCCGAAATAACCACTGCACCTAATACCGCTGCAACCATCGGATTCGGCGAGAGATAGCCCACCGCATAAACAAAGGTAAAGCCCGCAACTGCATACACACCCGTTGCTAACGCGGTGGTGGCAATCAACGGCACAAACCCCAGTCCGCGCATAAATTCTGCCAGAGCCGCCTGATTAATCAGCGTTTGCGATTGTTCCGGCGTTACGCCTGCGGAATATGCTTTCTCCAGTGTGAAGATCGACACTTCACTGCCAGCAAAAATCTTCATGCTGGCAACGGCGGCAATCAATGCTCCCACGATGGCGATATAGGGTAAGTTTTTGATAATCCGTGACGTGCGTTCTTCAAACACCGAAAGCCCGCTGGCATCAATGTCATTTTCATCACGATGACGCAGGTCGTGAGTTATCGCGATCCCCAGCAGCATCACCATGCCAATAAAGATTTCGATGGATTCAGGGTTAAGATGTGGGAAATAGCGCACGACTACCACACGGGTCATCAGTACCACCACGGCGGCGATCAGACTTTGCTTCCAGCCAAACTGGTAGAAAATCGCCACCAGCGGGAACAGTGCAAAAGCTGAAACCACCGGCGAGCTTAATTCCCCCAGGCTACCTAATACATCCACCGGCAGCGCGGTCAGCAGCTGGTTTACTGGCAACAGGCAAGTAAGGATCAACACGCCCCAGATAGCGCCAAGACCAAACGCCATCAGGCTGTTTATCGCCAGGACGCCGAGGATATCGGTAGGAAGAAAGAGTAACCATGCGTTGAGCAGCCCGGTTTTCAGGGTAAAAGAGATCCCCACCGAGGCCACAAAACCAATGCTCAGACCAAAAGCGATACTCCCCGCCTCGCGACGGTTCATATAGCCTTCAATCAGTTGCGGCAGGATCGGGCGGATGCCGTCATGAAAAACAGCCGCCGAGCGATGCGCCAGAAGCGATGTCATACCCGTCAGGCACGCCACCACGATAATCTGAATATACAGATCCATAGTCGTGCCTTTTATTTCAGATGGTTAATCAGCATCGGAATCGCGTGTTCGACGTGCTCAACGGAAAGGCCAAACGCCACTTTCCCTTCGGCGATCATTTTGGCGATATGCTCGTCTTTCGCTTTAATGCCTGGTTTGGCAATGGTGCAACTTTTGTTATAGCCAATCACCGCGATGGCAATCGACAATGCCGCGCCCGCACCGGTATTACACGCACCGATGTAGTAATCCAGTTGCCCGGATTTCACTTTCATTGCCGCTTCCATGTCGTTGTGAATGAAAACTTCAAAACTGCCAGGAGCCGTCGCTTCAATGGTTTTTTTAATCTGCTCACGCTGTAAGCCTGCAACGCCAATCTTTTTCATGAGTCTGTCCTTATTGGAAAAATTGAGAGGGATTTTCACGTAACATCACATCCACATCGGCCTGACTGAATCCTGACTGGCGCAATTGCGGAATAAAGGTGGTCAATAAATAGTCATAGCCATAACCACCATTGGCTTTTAAATGGGAGCGGCGCGTAATATCCATCGACAGCATGACGCGGTTCAGCAACCCACGGTCACGTAGCGCGTGGAGCATCGCAATGCGCTTTTCGTCCGGGTAGTAACTGTTCTTACCAATGGTGTCGAACTGCACGTACGCGCCGAGATCGATCATCTTCAAAATGTTGTCGAGATTGTCTTTCAGATCGCAGTGACCAACGGTGACGCGCGAAAGATCAACTCCGTGGGCTTGCAACAGAGCCAGTTGTTCCAGCCCCATGGTGCTGAACGAAGTATGCGTGGAGATCGGGCGTCCGGTCTGGTTATGCGCCAGCGCAGCGGCAATAAACACCTTCTCTTCCAGCGGCGTAATCTTCCCTTCGCTAGAGCCGATCTCCGCGATAATCCCGGCTTTCAGGTCGGTGCCATCGATACCCTGTTCAATTTCATCGACCATCTCCTGCGCCAGTTCCTGCACGCTGCGGGTCGCCACATGCTCCGGGAAAAAAGCGTCCTGGTAATAACCGGTGCAGGCCACCACGTTGATCCCCGTCTCGCGCATTACATCGAGCATAAATTGCGCATTGCGCCCCATGTAACGGTTGGTCATCTCAATCACATTACGCACGCCCCGGGTCATCAGGTCGTTCATCTCCTGGCAAATGAACGCATACTGATCAAGGCGGCAGTCCACGTTGTTTTTAAAGCCGGAGAGATCAATATGCAGATGCTCATGGGCCAGGGTGTAACCCGTCGGATCAATACTCATAGGGTGTCTCCTGCAAACCGGAGGGAGGAAAGAAAAGAGCGACCATTTTGTGGCGGTGGCGCACGGAAAAATTCACACACGGTAGCCCCCACATCAGAAAGCGTGGTGCGAACACCTAGCTGAGTAGCAGCCAGGCCTTGCTGATAAACCAGCACTGGCACCACTTCGCGGGTATGGTGGCTGTGACCAATGGTCGGATCGTTACCGTGATCCGCCATGACGATCAGGCAGTCATCTGGCTGCATCGCCTCAACAAGCCGGGCAAGGTTACGGTCAACGACCTGCAAACGTTCGGCATAACGTGCGACGTCTTCTGCATGACCAGCGAGGTCGGTTTCCTGGATATTGGTGCAAATAAACGCCGTCGGATGCGTGTTAAATTCGTCGAGGGTGATATCCATAATCCGCTGGCTATCCACCAGGTTTTGCCAGCTCACGCCATAAGGATTGCTGACGATATCTGCCACCTTACCCACCAGCACGGTTGGCACGCCCGCCTCATACAGTTTTTGCGGCACCTGCACTTTTTCATCAACACCATAGCCCATATGCACGACCTGGAAACCGTTGTCATAAGCGCCAGAACGCGGCGCATTGATACCAATAAAGCGCCCTTCTTTGCTTTCTGCGGCATCGAGAATGCGTTGACTGTCGGTTAACAGGCCACCAAATGTAATGACCCGACCGACCTGTACCTGCTCACGCACGATACGACCAATTTTGATTGCGTCGTCAAAAGAGATCACAGAGAGATTGGCGGTAATGTTATAGACCTGGCCTAAATCCGCCTCGAGATTATCGCCAATCGCAACCGCCTGATTGACCCACAGAAATTGCAGTTCATCGCCACGGCGCTCCACCTGCCAACCGGCGGATACTAATGCCTGCTCAACACGGTCAATCACATCGCAAAAAGGCATCCGCAGCGGCGGTAACGGGCGCGTGCCTAAAATTTCCTGATGCCCCATAAAGGTATCGCCACCTTCATGTTGCAGCTCTGCCACGCCCCAGGTTGCGGAATCTGACGGCTGCATATCGCCTGGCGCATAACCCAATGCGTTGATTAGCCCCAGCTTCTCCAGCGTTGGTAGCTGCAAATGCGGCAACTGGCTCAGGATGTGACCACAGGTATTCGCTCCCGCATCTTGCGGACGCACCAGCGTGACATCTTTCATTGCCCCTACGCCAAAGCTATCAATCACTAACACCACAAATCGCGCCATTACGCCCCCAGAGAGTTTCCAAGACTGTCATAACGACCAACGATTTTCGGTTCGCCACGGTGAATACCGGACACCAGCACCACATCGCTACGGGTGACAAAAATCTGCGTGCGGAAACAGAGCACCACTGCACTGCTCACCGGATACTCGCCTGCCAGCGGCAGGGTGTAGTCGATACTGCTGTCATCCACAGTTTTGAGATTGGTTTCAGTAATCTTTTGATTTTCTGGCGTAAACACCAGCGCATGTTGCGCATGACCACGACGGTAGTAACCGCCGCCGTAGCAGTAGCTGTCGCCACGGAAATGATGGGAGATTTCACTTAACCAGAGCATCGCGATACGTTCAGGCTGATCGCCCTGCTGGTTTGCCGGAATAGTGCCCGTCAGCGCATGACCGGGTTCGGCATGAGTCACACCGTATTCCGCCAGCAATGGCAGCGAAGTGCAGCTGGTCGCTGAAGGCGCGTTCAGTTGCTCAAGTGCAATACCAGATTTCGCCAGTTGATCCCGTGCCTGTATCAGCGTGTGAAGATTCGGTGTCGGCAAAACTTTTCCGGCAGCCTCATCCCAAAGCAGGCAAGGGAAATGGGTAAGTCCGGCTAAATGCAGCCCCGGCAGTTTCTTAATTTCAGCAACCACCTCGTGCAGCGAATGCTGTACAAAACCGCTCTCCTGCCCCGGATAAAGAAAATCATCGTCGCTATAAACTTTGAGCAGCACAAACTGCACACGTCCGGCCTTCACCGCTGCCGCAGAAACTTCCCGCGCTTTGTCGAGAGTAAACACGGTGATGACGTCGGTGCCCTGTTCAACGGCGTCAGCAACCTGATGACAAGGGATTTGTACCAGATGCCCCTGATGCGCCACCGACAAACCAGCGCGGCGCATGACTCGCGCCTCTTTGTAATCCACCGCCACAATGCCGCTGTAACCTAATGCCAGCAATTTTTCCGCCAGCCATGGGTTACGGCCAAACTGCTTGGTCATCAGATACAGTTCAATGCCGTAAAGCCGCGCCGTCTCAATCAGTCGCTTACCGTTTTCCAGTACCTGATCCACGTCGATCACCCAGCTGTCCGGGGCGATCTTGCCCTGCTGCCACAAACTTAGTGCGGCGGAAATCAGCGCCGGGTTCTGGCGTTTCAATGCTTCTACAAACATCTTGTTGCCTCGTTTCTGTTCCTTGAATTAAATATTCATTTTTTTGAATATTTAGGTTGTGCGACGTGGATTTGTCGGGAGCTTCAAACCTCTTCGTTAGCAGCCATCCATAATCCATAAAGGTTGGCCAGCAAATAGCCTTCTTCACACGGGTTAACTTCCAGTGCGAATTCCTTCAACAACACCTGATGCAATTGCACAACGGCTTGCCAGTGGCTGGATTGCGCCAGCTCTGCCAGCAATTCGTTATCCAGCGGCTCTATTTCTTCACCACGGCGACTGCGCATCAGTGCACTCGCCATATGTGTCATCGCCATCGTTCCTTGCTCACTGCGCACCGGCAGATGGCACTCTGTTTCCAGTACGTTGACGACCTGCATCATGCCTTTGCAGATGTCCTTATCAATAACGCCTGCCTCGCAAAGCAGGTTGAGTCTGGTTTCCATATCAGATGCCTTTCGTTTAATAACTCGGTTCCTGTTCCCCACTCACTACCCGTTGTTGATGGGCGAGCAGGGCGTGTTTATCTACAACGGCACGCAGCAGTTGTTGCATTGGGTAATCATCGACTCGCGTCAGGACCACGGCTTCGGTGGCCTGTAAAAATCGCGGATCGTCTGTGAGCGGCGTCGCCTCTAATCCCAGCATGGTCAGTTCGTTTTCCGCCACCACGTTCCAGATCACCGCATCGACATCGCCTTTAACAATGCGTTGTAAACTCTCGTGATAAGAGAGATCGACTCGTTCCACATCACTACCGCCAAAAAAAACATCGGTCATGATTTTCTGATCCGCCGAACGGTTATCCAGCCCCACGCGCTTCACGTTTGCGGACTCGCCTTTACGGCAAATCAACTGGTGCTCGCCAACGTAGGTGTGCGGCCCCAACTCCAGCGCGAGGCATAACCCTTTTTGCGTGAGATAACTTTCCGCCGCCAGTCGGGAAACCACCGCCATGTCATACACGCCGTTAAGTAAACACTCCACGCGAATATCCGCGCCGCGCATATGCGCATAGTAAAAAGGAATGCCATCAAACTGAGCTTTCAGCCCGCTCGCTAAACCTTCGTACAAGCGGGTATAGGGCAAAGGCATCGCACATACCACGTTGTTGATATCCACATGACTCAGCAATGCTTTGTTATCCATCTCGACCAGATAACTGCCATTGCGCCCACGGCGTTCAATCCGTATCGCTCCGCTTGATTCCAGCGTTTTCAACGCGGCCTGCGTCAGGCCAACCGATGAACGGCATTCAGTTGCCAGCTCATCTATGGTTTTCAACCTATTACCGCATTTTTCACCCAACAAATAACGGGCCAGCGTCGTGATAACGACGCCTTCTTTTTTGATAAACGTTCGACGCATAATATATTTTCAATAAAATGAATGTTTATATCTTCATTAAAATGAAGATAAGTGGCAACTGTGAGATGTGGAAACGGCGAGGCGCTTCACATTTTTTCGGATTATTGCAAATGAGGATAAAAAAACCGGGTTTCCCCGGTTTCAGAGTGATGACGAAGTGATTTATTCGACAATGCGAGCAAAGGGTAATTCCCACTGGCGCTTGCCTGCTCCCCTCACCCTAACCCTCTCCCCAAAGGGGCGAGGGGACCGTCCGAGCGTTTTGATATTACGGCTTCGCCACAAAACCAATCGCTTCGTACACCGCTTTCAGCGTACGGGAAGCGTGTACACTGGCTTTTTCTGCGCCATCTTTCATCACCTGTTGCAGGAAGGCTTCATCGTTGCGGAAACGGTGATAGCGTTCCTGCAATTCAGTCAGCATACCGGAAACGGCATCAGCCACTTCACCTTTCAGATGACCATACATCTTGCCTTCGAACTGTTTTTCCAGTTCCGGGATGCTCTGGCCCGTTACCGCAGAAAGGATATCCAACAGGTTGGAAACGCCCGCTTTGTTCTGCACATCGTAGCGAACTACCGGCGGCTCGTCGGAGTCAGTGACCGCGCGTTTGATTTTCTTCACTACCGATTTCGGATCTTCCAGCAGGCCGATAACGTTATTGCGGTTATCGTCAGACTTGGACATCTTCTTGGTCGGCTCCAGCAGCGACATTACGCGCGCGCCAGATTTCGGAATAAACGGCTCCGGCACCTTAAAGATCTCGCCATACAGCGCGTTGAAACGCTGGGCGATATCGCGACTCAGTTCCAGGTGCTGTTTCTGGTCTTCACCCACCGGTACCAGATTAGTTTGATACAGCAGGATGTCCGCAGCCATCAGCACCGGATAGTCAAACAGACCAGCGTTGATGTTCTCGGCATAACGCGCAGATTTATCTTTAAACTGGGTCATGCGGCTCAGTTCGCCGAAGTAGGTATAGCAGTTCAGTGCCCAGCCTAACTGCGCATGTTCTGGTACGTGGGACTGAACAAAAATGGTGCTTTTCTCAGGATCGATACCACAAGCCAGATACAAGGCCAGCGTATCCAGCGTCGCTTTACGCAGCTTCTGTGCATCCTGGCGCACGGTGATCGCGTGTTGGTCAACGATACAGTAAATGCAATGGTAGTCATCCTGCATGTTTACCCACTGACGCAGCGCACCCATGTAGTTACCAATGGTCAATTCACCTGAGGGCTGTGCGCCACTAAAAACGATGGGCTTAGTCATTTTTCGATTCCTGATTTTCGCTATGCGGAAGCCCTAATGCGGGCAGAAGGTCATTTATAGACTGATAAATTACATCAGGCTGGCTGAGATCGATAGCCTCGCCGTAGTTATATCCGTAGGTTAAGCCAACTGATGGGCAACCTGCCGCTTTTGCCGCCTGAATATCATTGCGTGAGTCGCCGACAAACAGCATCTCTTGTGGGGCAATTCCCATCCGCTCAGCCACCAGTAACAGCGGGTCCGGATGCGGTTTTTTGTTTTGCACATCATCGCCGCCGATAACCACGCTAAAGTATTTGGCAATATCTAAGGCTTCGAGCAGCGGCGCGACGAACGGCGTCGGTTTGTTGGTGACCAGGCCTAGCGGCAGGCCTTTAGCCTGCAACGCGCCCAACGTATCGGCAACGTGCGGGAACAAAAACGTCCCCTCTTCGGCAACCTCGCTATAGTAGCGATCGAACAGTTTACGCAGAATACGTACCTGTTCTTCTGCCGGAATGTCGTCATCAACGGACGGTTTACCCATTGTTTTACGCAGAGTCGCACGTTCCTGACGCGCCCAGGCCAATGCACGCTCCATCAGAACATCTGCGCCGTTACCAATCCAGGTAATAACGCGTTCTTCACCTGCGACGGGTAACTCCAACGCATACAGCGCCATATCTACCGCAGCAGCAAGACCGGGAGCACTGTCCACCAGCGTACCGTCGAGATCAAAAGCGACGCCGCGAATATCTTCAAACTTACTCATGACTTACCTTTGCCAGTTCACTGCGCATTTCATCAATGACTTTTTTATAGTCTGGCTGGTCGAAGATTGCCGAACCGGCGACGAACATATCCGCGCCCGCCGCAGCGATTTCGCCAATGTTGTTCACCTTCACGCCACCGTCCACTTCCAGACGAATGTCAAAGCCAGACTCGTCGATACGGCGACGTACTTCGCGCAGTTTATCCAGTGTTTGAGGAATGAAAGACTGACCGCCGAAACCAGGATTGACGGACATCAGCAGGATCACATCCAGCTTATCCATCACGTAATCCAGATAGCTCAGAGGTGTCGCCGGGTTAAATACCAGACCCGCTTTACAGCCATTTTCTTTAATCAGTTGCAGCGTGCGGTCAACATGCTCGGAGGCTTCTGGATGAAAGGTAATGATGCTGGCACCAGCGGCAGCGAAATCAGGCACAATGCGATCGACGGGTTTCACCATCAGATGTACGTCGATAGGGGCGGTAATGCCATAGTTACGCAAGGATTTCAGCACCATTGGCCCAATCGTCAGATTGGGAACATAGTGGTTATCCATGACGTCAAAATGCACGACATCAGCGCCAGCTGCCAGGGCTTTTGCGGTATCTTCACCCAGGCGGGCAAAATCAGCCGACAGAATTGAGGGGGCAATCAAATACTGTTTCATCCGCTTCTCCTTGAGAATTATTTTTTCGCGGGTGAAACGACTCCTGGTTTGTACAAAGCCAGCAGTTCGTCCACCTTTTTACGTGTGCCGCCGTTGCTGCTTATACTGCGTCGAACTTTGACGACATGCAATTTTGCGCGCTGATACCACTCACGCGTTAACATCGTATCGTGATTGGAGATCAGCACTGGAATATGGCGCTCAACCAGACCTTCGGCGATCTCCGCCAGATGCGCTTGTTGTTCAAGCGTAAAACTGTTTGTGTGATACGCCGTAAAGTTGGCGGTCGCAGACAGCGGTGCATAAGGCGGATCGCAATAGACGACGGATGCATCATCTGCGCGCGCCATGCTATCGGCGTAAGACTCACAATAGAAAAAGGCATTCTGCGCTTTTTCAGCGAAGTGATACAACTCTGCTTCCGGGAAATAGGGTTTTTTGTAGCGGCCAAACGGCACATTAAACTCACCGCGCAGATTGTAACGACACAGGCCGTTGTAACCGTAGCGGTTCAAATATAAAAACAGTACCGCCCGACGGAACGGATCCTGGCTTTTGTTGAACTCTTCGCGGAACTGATAGTAAACCTCGGCGCAATTTGTTTCGGGAACAAACAGCTCGCGTGCGGCCTGTACGTACTCATCAGTACGCATTTTCACAATGTTATAGAGACTGATCAGGTCGCTATTGATATCGGCAAGGATATAACGAGAAAAGTCGGTGTTGAGAAACACCGACCCGGCACCTACAAAAGGCTCAACCAGACATTCGCCCTTGGGCAAATGCCGTTTAATATCATCAAGCAGGGGATACTTGCCCCCTGCCCACTTCAAAAAAGCGCGATTTTTCTTCATGCTGACTAACTAATTACACCTTCTCCGGCTGTGGAGAAAGCTCCGACAGCATCCAGCGCTTCAGGCAACTCCCGCAACGATAACCCATTGCGGGAGATAACCTTGATTACTTCAGATCGGCCTGTACCTGACGCAGCGGTTTCGCCCACGGGTTTTTGGCCTGAACATCTGCTGGCAATGTAGATACCGCTTTTTTCGCCTCTTCTTTCGAAGCGTACACGCCAGAAACCAGGACATACCACGGCTGACCATTACGCGTCGTTTCATAGACAACGTAGTTTTTCAGATTCTCTTTCTTCGCCCAACCGTTCAGGTTGTCGTAGTTAGAGGAACTGCTCAGCTGCAGAGTGTAATGGCTGGACGGTGCCGATTTCAACGAACCAACATTACCTGCGGTCTTCCCTCCAGCGGCTGGTGTTGCCGTGGTTTGCGCCGGGGATGCCGTCTGTACTGGAGCCGTAGTCGCCGTCTCTTTTGGTGCTGGCGCAGAAGTCGCAGCCGGTGCCTTCGTGCTCGCCACAGGAGCAGCTGGTTCAGTACGCTTCGGCGTCTGTGCTACCGACTTCGGTTCCGTTTTCACGGTTGCTTGCGGTTTTTTCGGTTCAATCACCGCCTGCTGACGAGCTGGACGCGTAGTGGCCGGACGTTCAGCAGTTTGCGTTTTCGCCGTTTCACGGGATGCATTGCCATTGCGTACTGGCGCGACAGTTGCTGGTTCAGTCGGCAATGTAGAATTGACCGCCACATTGTTCAACTGTTGCTGATTTTGTGGCTGGGTCAGCGCATTGTTCAGGTCACCCTGCACTTCAACACGTTGTTGACCATCCGTTGCCGCCGGGGTTTGCCCTTGAGTCGGCGTAGAAGAGATCGGTGGCAGAGAAACATCCTGCTGAGTATTTTCCGCAGACGTGGTTCCCGGCGCTGGCTGCACCCCATTCGCCTGATCGGTCGCATTGCCTGCAAGATCAATACTCTTCTCGCCAGACGCGGTTTGATCGCTGGAAGAGGTCGAGGGGGCTTTTAGCGCAGAACCGATACCGATGATCAACAGCAGTAGAACCAGAATGCCGACGCCCATCATCATATACTGACGAGAAGCGGGTTTACTGGCTGCTTTTTTGCGCTTACGCGGACGACGCTCTACGCGCTCTTCATCCACGGTTTCATCTTCGGATTCGTCAATTTCTTCTTCGATTTCCGGTTCCTCATTGCGCTCTTTTTGCGCACGAGTCGGACGGCGATCGTCAGTGTCATCAAGTTCAATATCATCAAAATTGATCTGCGGTTCGCCACGTTCAGTACGCTCAGAACGTTCAGAAGATTGACGAGAACGACCAGTACGACGATCGCTGGGATCGGGTTTCAGCTCGTCTTCTGGTTTGAATTCATCCATTTAACACCCCACTAAAAGGTTAATGCTTACCACGTTGCAATTAACCTGAAGCTAATAGACCGCTTGATAAGCGGCCTGACCTTTCTTGTTGTTACGCTGATTGACAATCGGCAATGGCGTTAAGAACAAGCTCGTGCGAAACGCCGCTGCGAACTTCACTCTTACCAATTGCCAACGGAAGAATTAAGCGTATCTCTCCCGCAAGGACTTTCTTGTCACGCAGCATATGCGGTAAATACGCCTGCGCGGACATTTCGCGCGGCCCATTGACCGGTAACCCAGCCCGCTTGAGCAGGGTTATAATACGCTGCGTTTCGGCAGAACTAAACTGCCCGAGACGTTCCGACGTCCGCGCCGCCATCACCATACCCGCAGCGACCGCTTCACCATGTAACCAATTGCCATACCCCATTTCAGCTTCAATGGCATGACCAAAGGTGTGTCCCAGATTCAGTAAAGCACGTAACCCGGTTTCGCGCTCGTCGGCGGCGACAACTTCTGCCTTCAGTTCACAACAACGGCGAATACAGTACGCCATTGCCGGACCGTCCAGACGCAACAACGCATCCAGATTCTCTTCCAGCCAGTTAAAAAACGCACCGTCAAGAATAATGCCGTATTTGATGACTTCTGCCAGCCCCGACGCTAACTCACGCGGGGGAAGCGTTTTCAGACAGTCGAGATCCACCACCACTGAAGCAGGCTGGTAGAACGCGCCAATCATGTTTTTACCGAGGGGATGGTTGACCGCAGTTTTGCCGCCAACGGAGGAATCGACCTGCGACAGTAACGTCGTCGGGACTTGAATGAAACGAACACCGCGCTGATAACTCGCCGCCGCGAAGCCGGTCAGATCGCCCACTACGCCGCCGCCAAGCGCCACCAGCGTAGTATCGCGACCATGCGGTTTTTGTAACAACGCCGTAAAGACGGTATCGAGTACAGCCAGGCTTTTATACTGCTCGCCGTCAGGGAGGATAACGCTATCGACGTTAACACCCGCCTGTTCAAGTACGCCGCGGACCTTATCGAGATACAGAGGAGCCAGGGTTTCGTTGGTGACCAACATGACCTGCTCGCCCGATTTCAGCGGTAAGAATGAAGCTGGTTCATTAAACAAACCAGATGCGATGGTAATTGGGTAACTACGTTCCCCGAGAGTAACGACAATCCTCTCCATAACGCGACATCCACCTTAATTACTGTACCCGCAGACGAGTGTATATAAAGCCAGAATTAGTTGCTTTCCAGCATGTGAATAATCTGGTTAGCGACCACTTTAGCGCTTTGATCATCAGTACGAATGGTCACGTCGGCAATCTCTTCATACAGCGGATTGCGTTCATTGGCCAACGCTTCCAGAACTTCACGTGGCGGTGTTTCAACGTGCAGCAACGGGCGTTTTTTATCACGCTGCGTGCGTGCAAGTTGCTTTTCGATCGTCGTTTCAAGATAAACGACAACGCCACGAGCGGAAAGACGGTTACGCGTTTCACGGGATTTCACAGAGCCGCCGCCAGTAGCCAGCACAATACCCTGTTTCTCGGTCAACTCATTGATGACCTTTTCTTCGCGATCGCGGAAGCCTTCTTCGCCTTCTAAATCGAAAACCCAGCCCACATCAGCTCCGGTTCGTTTCTCAATCTCTTGATCGGAATCGTAAAATTCCATATTGAGTTGTTGAGCTAACTGGCGCCCAATAGTGCTTTTTCCGGCACCCATAGGCCCAACCAGAAAGATATTGCGTTTCTCTGCCATTTTTTCGGTACTACTAAGACTATTCGTTAATGATAAACCCGCTTCGCTCAGAGAGCGCCGCAGGACATGAACTGAAACCTCATAAGATATTGCGAGAGTCAGACTGAAAATTATCTCAATACTCCAGCGGGTTTGGCAACTGAATAAATCACCCATCCCTCTGCATATCTGGTCGCTGCAAGCGCGCTGCCTTGCTACCACCGCTCTGGCGATAAATCACCGGGTAAGATTAGCGTAAAAAAGACAGCAAAATGCCGCCTGAATGATAAATCATCATCATGGAACGCAGGCAGCGAAGAGCACCAACTCTCAAATCGGTACTCCTTGTATGCTAAATACCTGCGCGCGTCAAATAGATGAAACACGTTCAGCGTAAAAACATTACCGCTTTTACGGCTGTTTACTCACTGGAAACCAGTCGTGGCGTGATAAACACCACTAACTCGCGTCGTTCATCTTCTTTTCCGTCATGACGAAATAATTGCCCGAACCAGGGAATGTCGCCAAGCAACGGCACGCTATCCTGACCCGATTTATTTTTACGGGTAAAAATGCCGCCCAGCGCCAACGTTTCTCCGCTTTTGACCTCGACCTGCGTTTCGATCTCCTGCTTATCAATCGCCAGCACTTCGCCATCGGCCTGCTGTAGCACCTGCCCCGGAACGTTCTGGCTGATGTGTAATTTCAGCCGGATGCGACCTTTTTGTAACACCGTGGGCGTGACCTCCATCCCCAGGACGGCCTCTTTAAATTCCACCGACGTCGCGCCACTTTCCCCGCTGGAAACCTGATATGGAATTTCGCTCCCCTGTTTAATGCTGGCAGGCTGAAGATGTGAGGCCAGCAGACGCGGACTGGCGATAATATCCAGCTGCTGTTTTTGTTCGAGCGCGGAAAGCTCAAGATCCAGCAAACGTCCGTTGATGCGCCCAATGTTAAAACCGACATGCGTTGTCGCCGTCGCTACGGAGAGGTCGCTACCAAGCGTGGTGACTTGCCCAACGCCACCAGCGTGTTGCGCATCGGCCAGCGTCCATTTCACGCCTAACTCACGCAAACTTTTTTCATTAATGGTGACAATATGCGCCGACAGCTCAACCTGCCCGACCGGCAGATCCATTTGCGCTACCCACTGTTCAAGCGCGCTTAACGCCGTTTTGTTATCTCGCAGCAAAAGGCGATTGGTGCGTTTATCGACGGTCATACTCCCTTTGGCACTCAGTAGCTTCTCCCCAGCTTTCGCCAGTTCTCCCGCGTCGGCGTATTGCAGAGTAATATTGCGATTTTCCAGCGGCAGATTTGCCTGCGCCCGCGCCTGCTCCGCTTCCTGACGGGCGATATTGTCATTCTGCCAGGCAATGGAATGCACTGAGAGAATGTTGCCCTCCTGACGCGTTATCAGTCCGGCGCTTTTCACTACAGTTTGTAGTGCCTGCTTCCAGGGAACATCTGTTAGATGTAACGACACCGTACCGCTGACGTCTGGCGACACCACCAGGTTCAACTTCTCCTGTTCAGCCAGCGCCTGCAACACCTGAGCTACCGGAACGTCATCCACCATCAGCGTCACTTTTTGCGGCTTTGCCGCCTGTACGCTGGGTATCAGCATCAACAGTAGTGCGGCTATCCATTGCTTCATTTGTATCTCCTTGCCGTTGCCACAACCATTGTGGCGGTTCGCAGTTTGTCCCGGTACCCAGCGTTAGTACGTCTGGCGTCAGCTGTAAAATTGTCCAGCCGTTTTCCAGCACATCGTTTTGCTGCACCCGTCGCCATTTCTTTTGCCCGTCTTTTATTACACCGATGATGCGCTCGCCTCGCCCTACCATCCCCTGATAGCGCCACTGGCTAAGTTCGCTAATCCGGCATAGATCTTCCGGCGGTTTAAAAGGGTCACGCATACCGGTTAAAAGGCACAATGCAATACCTGCCAACAACCAGCGTTTAACCCTCATGCGGCGTCTCCAGTTGTAGCGTGAACAAAAGATCATCACCTTCCACGCTTAATGAAAAACGGCTCACGCTGACGTTGCGCTCTGCCAGCCGTGTAAATGCCGACGGCACTGCTTCCCACAGCGTTTTCAACGCCAACTCGCCTCCCTGCGCGGATGGATGCCAGAAAACCAGTTGTGCGCCGGGCAACTGAAAATCCAGTGGCGAAAAGGGCAGCGTTTTTTCTTCGCTGAAGGGAGTGGTGTCAACCAGGCGATACAGTGTGGCCCACTGCTGATGATGACTTACCCGTAGTCGAATTAATGCGTCGCGCTCTTCATGGTGTGTCGATGACAGAAAAATGAGCGTAACTAACATCAGCAACCAGACTGCCCAGCAAAGCTGGCGGAGACGGGGGGATGTGGCGAACCACCAGTCAAAGAACATGTTCATCGCTAACCTTCCTTGTTAACTGATACTCAAATTGCCAGCGTCCCTGCGCATCCTGCTGCGTGGCCCCCCGCTGATTGAGATGAAAAGATGCATCCTGGCGGAGTGACGTTTCTAGTGCGTTTAACGCGGTAATGCTTGTTGTAAGCCCCTTGATCTCCAGCGTTCCCTGCTGCCAGCTTATCGTTGTCAGCCAGGCGTGCTCGGGTAAAAGCGCCGCCAGTGCTTCCAGCGCAGATTGCCAGTCGCGGGTAAATTGTCGCTGGCGCTGCCTTTGCAAACGCTGCTCACGAATTTGTTGGCGCTCCAGCAAACGTGGTTTCGTTATCTGTAAGCTGCGGGCGAGTTGTTGTTCCCCCTGAAGCAAAACGGCGTCTACGCGAGCTTCGGCGCTGCTTGTCAGACGCAGTATTAGCGTTATCCCGACGGCCAGCAGCAGAGGCGCAACGAACATCAGCAACCAGAAACGAAGAAAAGCGGTCCGGCGTTGCTGTCGCCAGGGCAAAAAATTAATTGGCGGGTTCATCAGTACGCCTTCCCAAGCGCCAGCCCCAGCGCGATGGCAAAGTCTCCACCTGGCGGCGGTAACGGCGGCTGACGAACAGAAACGGCCTCCCAGGGATCAAATCCGCCTTCGCCACATATCGCGACGCTTTCGGGATCAACGGATAACGCTGCCGCCAGCTCCTTCGCGCTAGTCATCCCCACCGCCAGTTTGCGCCCCCAGCGATAGCGCGTCGCCCACAGCCACTGTTCGTTATCACGCCAGGCCAGACATTGCTGATGAGAAGGTAAAAAAGGCAGGAATCGCTGTAATGCACTGGCATCCGGGGTGATCGCACTAACATGAACACGCAACCTTTCTGCCAGAGTAAGCAGCGTTGCCAGCTCTTTGCTTTGCGCGGCAGTCACGTTATAGGCGGGACTGAGTGAGTCTTCGCTGTAATCGAAGCGCAGGGAGTCCGGATCCATATCCAGCTCGCGAGCCATCGTCCCGGACAGCCAGGCCGTTTGCTCCCGCTCACCGAGGGACATCGACGGGCGCGGAAATGACCGCTGTAATGTGCGACTGGCGGGAAACGCCAACATAATGTGATGACGCTGCGGCAGTTCGCGACTCCACGGTAACAACGTTTTAGCCAGCCGCTGCGCATCAACAATCCGCCCATCTTTGATAATGTCGTGCGCCAACGGCAACCGCCACCAGCGTTGCAAAAAGCATTCTTTTGCGCCCCGCACAATAGCAACCGCTACCGCTTCTTGCTGTTGTAAATGCAAACCAATTTGCCAGATCTTAAATGCCATTGTGATGATCTCCTTATCACCCGTCACTCTGACGGGTATATCAATGCGTCTGGCTTGCCTTTATACTACCGCGCGTTTGTTTATAAACTGCCCAAATGAAACTAAATGGGAAATTTCCAGTGAAGTTCGTAAAGTATTTTTTGATCCTTGCAGTCTGTTGCATTCTGCTGGGAGCAGGCTCGATTTATGGCCTATACCGCTACATCGAGCCACAACTGCCGGATGTGGCGACATTAAAAGATGTTCGCCTGCAAATTCCGATGCAGATTTACAGCGCCGATGGCGAGCTGATTGCTCAATACGGTGAGAAACGTCGTATTCCGGTTACGCTGGATCAAATCCCGCCGGAGATGGTGAAAGCCTTTATCGCGACGGAAGACAGCCGCTTCTACGAGCATCACGGCGTTGACCCGGTGGGGATCTTCCGTGCGGCAAGTGTGGCGCTGTTCTCCGGCCACGCGTCACAAGGGGCAAGTACCATTACCCAGCAGCTGGCGAGAAACTTCTTCCTCAGTCCAGAACGCACGCTGATGCGTAAGATTAAGGAAGTCTTCCTCGCGATTCGCATTGAACAGTTGCTGACGAAAGACGAAATCCTCGAGCTTTATCTGAACAAGATTTACCTCGGTTACCGCGCCTATGGTGTCGGTGCTGCGGCACAAGTCTATTACGGGAAAACGGTCGACCAACTGACGCTGAACGAAATGGCTGTGATAGCCGGGCTGCCGAAAGCGCCTTCCACT
Organism: Escherichia sp. WS1152; assembly: GCF_046487665.1. Classification (NCBI taxonomy): domain Bacteria; kingdom Pseudomonadati; phylum Pseudomonadota; class Gammaproteobacteria; order Enterobacterales; family Enterobacteriaceae; genus Escherichia; species Escherichia sp. WS1152. The sequence continues at coordinate 52,854 of NZ_JBJQJA010000005.1, forward strand.
TTCAACCCGCTCTACTCGATGGATCGTGCCGTCGCGCGGCGTAACGTCGTGCTATCGCGGATGCTGGATGAAGGATATATCACCCAGCAACAGTTCGATCAGACACGCACTGAGGCGATTAACGCTAACTATCACGCGCCGGAGATTGCTTTTTCTGCGCCGTACCTGAGCGAAATGGTGCGCCAGGAGATGTATAACCGTTATGGCGAAAGTGCCTATGAAGACGGTTATCGCATTTACACCACCATCACCCGCAAAGTGCAGCAGGCCGCACAGCAGGCGGTACGTAATAACGTGCTGGACTACGACATGCGCCACGGCTATCGCGGCCCGGCAAATGTGCTGTGGAAAGTGGGCGAGTCGGCGTGGGATAACAACAAGATTACCGATACGCTGAAGGCGCTGCCGACCTATGGTCCGCTGCTGCCTGCCGCAGTCACCAGCGCCAATCCTCAGGAAGCGACGGCGATGCTGGCGGACGGGTCGACCGTCGCATTGAGTATGGAAGGCGTTCGCTGGGCGCGTCCTTACCGTTCGGATACTCAGCAGGGACCGACGCCGCGTAAAGTGACCGATGTTCTGCAAACGGGTCAGCAAATCTGGGTTCGTCAGGTTGGCGATGCATGGTGGCTGGCACAAGTGCCGGAAGTGAACTCGGCGCTGGTGTCGATCAATCCGCAAAACGGTGCCGTTATGGCGTTGGTCGGTGGCTTTGATTTCAATCAGAGCAAGTTTAACCGCGCCACCCAGGCACTGCGTCAGGTAGGTTCCAACATCAAACCGTTCCTCTACACCGCGGCGATGGATAAAGGTCTGACGCTGGCAAGTATGTTGAACGATGTGCCAATTTCTCGCTGGGATGCAGGTGCCGGTTCTGACTGGCAGCCGAAGAACTCACCACCGCAGTATGCCGGTCCAATTCGCTTACGTCAGGGGCTGGGTCAGTCGAAAAACGTGGTGATGGTACGCGCAATGCGGGCGATGGGCGTCGACTACGCTGCAGAATATCTGCAACGCTTCGGCTTCCCGGCGCAAAACATTGTCCACACCGAATCGCTGGCGCTGGGTTCAGCGTCCTTCACTCCAATGCAGGTGGCGCGCGGCTACGCGGTCATGGCGAACGGCGGCTTCCTGGTGGACCCGTGGTTTATCAGCAAAATTGAAAACGATCAGGGCGGCGTGATTTTCGAAGCGAAACCGAAAGTAGCCTGCCCGGAATGTGATATTCCGGTGATTTACGGTGATACGCAGAAATCGAACGTGCTGGAAAATAACGATGTTGAAGATGTCGCTATCTCCCGCGAGCAGCAGAATGTTTCTGTACCAATGCCGCAGCTGGAGCAGGCAAATCAGGCATTAGTGGCGAAGACTGGCGCGCAGGAGTACGCACCGCACGTCATCAACACTCCGCTGGCATTCCTGATTAAGAGTGCTTTGAACACCAATATCTTTGGTGAGCCAGGCTGGCAGGGTACTGGCTGGCGTGCAGGTCGTGATTTGCAGCGTCGCGATATCGGCGGGAAAACCGGTACCACTAACAGTTCGAAAGATGCGTGGTTCTCGGGTTACGGACCGGGCGTTGTGACCTCGGTCTGGATTGGCTTTGATGATCACCGTCGTAATCTCGGTCATACAACGGCTTCCGGAGCGATTAAAGATCAGATCTCAGGTTACGAAGGCGGTGCCAAGAGTGCCCAGCCTGCATGGGACGCTTATATGAAAGCCGTTCTTGAAGGTGTGCCGGAGCAGCCGCTGACGCCGCCGCCGGGTATTGTGACGGTGAATATCGATCGCAGCACCGGGCAGTTAGCTAATGGTGGCAACAGCCGCGAAGAGTATTTCATCGAAGGTACGCAGCCGACACAACAGGCGGTGCACGAGGTGGGAACGACCATTATCGATAATGGCGAGGCACAGGAATTGTTCTGATTAAAAAGGCGCTTCGGCGCCTTTTCAGTTTGCTGACAAAGTGCACTTGTTTATGCCGGATACGGGTGAACGCGTTATCCGGCTAACAAAATCGTGAAAACTCAATATATTGCAGGAACCCCATAAGCCTGATAAGCGTTGTGCATCAGGCAAACTTCACGCATTTACACTCGCCCCTGCCCTTTCAACCATTCGCGCACGAGGAACAGCGCGCTGACATTACGCGCTTCGTTGAAGTCAGGGTCTTCCAGCAAATCCATCATATGCGCCAGCGGCCAGCGTACCTGTGGTAGCGGCTCTGGCTCATCGCCTTCCAGCGATTCCGGGTAGAGATCTTGCGCTACCACGATATTCATTTTGCTGGAAAAGTAAGACGGTGCCATGCTGAGCTTCTTCAAAAAAGTCAGATCGTTCGCACCAAATCCAACCTCTTCTTTTAGCTCGCGGTTAGCGGCTTCGTAGACGCTTTCACCCGGATCAATTAATCCTTTCGAAAAACCTAATTCGTAGGATTCAGTTCCCACTGCATATTCGCGGATCAGGATCAGGTGATCGTCCACAATCGGCACAATCATCACTGCTTCCCGGTTGGTTGGACGCATTCGTTCATAAACACGCCGCACGCCATTGCTGAACTCCAGATCCACGCTCTCGACGGTAAACAGTCGGGAACGGGCTACAGTTTCAACATTCAGAATGGTGGGTTTTTGTAATGATTTGCTCATCGTGGGATCTATGCTGTGAAATCAGCGGTTATTGTGCGATATCGGACACGCTTTCGGCAATGTGAATTGCATGTTATTTACATTTATGTAACTTAATAAATAATCGTCCTCAAATCAAATTAAAAGTCAATAGGTTGAAATAACTCCAGGAATTTGCTGATATTCCGCCTTCAGAGGGTTTGCTATGATCAGCGGTTACTGTGATGTGCTTAATGATGCTCAAGTTAAACTCCACGCTTGCCGATAGCCAACCGCAGAATCATGTATTGTGTCCGGTGCGACTGACCACGCCTGACAGACTAAGTAAGATGGGGAAAGCATGAGCACCATTGTGATTTTTTTAGCTGCTTTGCTGGCCTGCTCACTACTTGCGGGATGGCTGATAAAAGTGCGATCCAGACGGCGTCAGCTGCCCTGGACCAACGCCTTCGCGGATGCGCAAACGCGTAAACTCACACCTGAAGAACGTAGCGCCGTTGAAAATTATCTTGAGAGCCTGACGCAGGTATTACAGGTGCCTGGCCCAACGGGAGCCAGCGCGGCACCGATCTCTCTGGCGCTGAATGCCGAAAGCAACAACGTCATGATGCTGACACACGCTATCACACGTTACGGCATCTCTACCGACGATCCGAATAAATGGCGTTACTACCTCGATTCGGTAGAAGTCCACCTGCCCCCCTTCTGGGAACAGTACATCAACGATGAGAATACCGTTGAACTGATTCATACCGATTCGCTGCCGTTGGTTATTTCACTCAACGGTCATACGCTGCAGGAGTACATGCAGGAAACGCGCGGCTATGCCTTGCAACCTGTTCCGTCCACGCAGGCGTCGATTCGCGGGGAAGAGAGTGAGCAAATCGAGCTACTCAATATTCGCAAAGAAACGCATGAAGAATATGCGCTGAGTCGTCCGCGCGGGCTGCGTGAAGCGTTGCTGATCGTCGCCTCCTTCCTGATGTTCTTTTTCTGCCTGATTACCCCGGATGTATTTGTTCCGTGGCTGGCAGGTGGCGCGTTACTGCTGCTGGGCGCAGGTCTGTGGGGGCTATTCGCCCCCCCGGCAAAATCCTCCCTGCGGGAAATTCATTGTCTGCGCGGTACACCCCGTCGTTGGGGATTGTTTGGCGAAAACGATCAGGAACAGATCAACAATATTTCACTCGGTATTATCGACCTGGTCTATCCCGCACACTGGCAGCCATACATTGCTCAGGATCTCGGTCAACAAACCGATATCGATATCTATCTCGACCGCCATGTAGTGCGTCAGGGACGATATCTTTCGCTGCATGATGAAGTAAAAAACTTTCCGTTACAGCACTGGCTGCGCAGTACGATTATCGCTGCGGGCTCGCTGCTGGTGCTGTTTATGCTGTTATTCTGGATCCCGCTGGATATGCCGCTGAAATTCACTCTCTCATGGATGAAAGGCGCGCAGACCATTGAAGCCACCAGCGTAAAACAACTGGCTGACGCTGGCGTGCGGGTAGGCGATACATTGCGTATTAGTGGTACGGGAATGTGTAATATTCGCACTTCCGGAACCTGGAGCGCGAAAACCAATTCACCTTTTTTACCGTTTGACTGCTCGCAGATCATCTGGAATGACGCCCGCTCATTACCATTACCAGAATCTGAGCTGGTCAACAAAGCGACGGCATTGACTGAAGCAGTTAATCGCCAGCTGCACCCTAAACCGGAAGATGAATCTCGCGTCAGTGCCTCATTACGTTCAGCGATTCAAAAATCCGGCATGGTATTGATTGATGATTTTGGCGACATTGTACTGAAGACAGCGGATTTATGTTCTGCCAAAGATGACTGTGTGCGACTGAAAAATGCGCTGGTCAATCTCGGCAACAGTAAAGACTGGGACGCGCTGGTAAAACGCGCCAACGCCGGGAAGCTCGATGGCGTGAATGTGTTATTACGCCCGGTGAGTGCGGAATCGCTGGATAACCTGGTGGCAACCTCCACCGCGCCGTTTATCACGCATGAAACGGCGCGAGCGGCACAATCACTAAACAGTCCGGCCCCCGGCGGATTCCTGATTGTCAGCGACGAAGGCAGCGATTTTGTTGATCAGCCCTGGCCTTCGGCATCACTTTACGACTACCCGCCGCAAGAACAGTGGAACGCTTTCCAGAAACTGGCACAAATGCTGATGCATACGCCGTTTAACGCCGAGGGTATCGTCACAAAAATCTTCACTGACGCCAATGGTACGCAGCATATAGGCCTTCATCCGATCCCGGATCGTTCCGGCCTGTGGCGCTATCTCAGCACCACTCTGCTGCTACTGACGATGCTGGGTAGCGCCATTTACAATGGCGTACAGGCCTGGCGTCGTTACCAGCGTCATCGCACTCGCATGATGGAGATTGAGGCCTATTATGAAAGCTGCCTGAACCCGCAACTGATCCCCCCTTCAGAAAGCCTTATCGAATAACACGTTTGCGCGGCAGGTTATGCTACCCTGTCGCGCAAATTGCTTCACTCTGGAGATTTCCCTCATGCATATCAACATTGCCTGGCAGGACGTAGATACCGTTCTGCTGGATATGGACGGCACGTTGCTCGACCTCGCCTTCGATAACTATTTCTGGCAAAAGCTGGTGCCTGAAACATGGGGCGCGAAAAACGGGGTTACGCCACAGGAAGCGATGGAATATATGCGCCAGCAATATCACGACGTACAGCATACGCTAAACTGGTACTGTCTTGATTACTGGAGTGAGCAACTGGGTCTGGATATCTGTGCGATGACCACCGAGATGGGACCGCGCGCCGTACTGCGTGAAGATACCATTCCGTTTCTTGAGGCACTGAAAGCCAGCGGTAAGCAGCGAATTTTGCTCACCAATGCTCATCCGCACAACCTGGCGGTAAAACTTGAGCATACGGGTCTGGACGCACACCTTGATTTATTACTTTCCACCCACACATTTGGTTATCCGAAAGAGGATCAGCGGTTATGGCATGCGGTGGCCGAAGCTACGGGTCTGAAAGCTGAAAGAACGCTGTTTATTGATGACAGCGAAGCGATTCTCGATGCTGCCGCGCAATTTGGTATTCGTTACTGCCTCGGCGTGACTAATCCTGATTCCGGGATTGCCGAGAAACAGTATCAACGCCATCCGTCACTGAATGACTACCGCCGCCTGATCCCCTCGCTAATGTGAAGGAGACGCCATGAAAGAAAAACCTGCTGTTGAGGTTCGACTGGATAAATGGCTATGGGCTGCCCGTTTTTATAAAACCCGCGCGCTGGCCCGTGAAATGATTGAAGGCGGTAAGGTGCATTACAACGGGCAGCGCAGCAAGCCGAGCAAAATCGTCGAGCTGAATGCCACGCTCACTCTGCGCCAGGGAAATGACGAACGCACGGTGATTGTAAAGGCGATTACTGAACAGCGTCGCCCCGCCAGCGAGGCAGCCTTGCTGTATGAAGAGACTGCGGAAAGTGTAGAGAAACGCGAAAAAATGGCGATGGCACGTAAACTTAATGCCTTAACCATGCCGCACCCGGACCGACGCCCGGACAAAAAAGAGCGCCGCGACCTGTTACGATTTAAACACGGCGACAGTGAATAACTGTCACCTGCAAGAGAGATGATTATGCCGCAACATGACCAATTACATCGCTATCTGTTTGAAAATTTTGCCGTTCGCGGCGAACTGGTAACCGTTTCGGAAACCCTGCAACAGATCCTTGAGAACCACGATTATCCGCAGCCCGTTAAAAACGTGCTGGCAGAACTGCTGGTTGCGACCAGCCTGTTAACCGCTACGCTGAAGTTTGATGGTGATATCACCGTACAGCTGCAAGGCGACGGTCCGATGAATCTGGCGGTTATTAACGGTAACAATAACCAGCAAATGCGCGGTGTGGCGCGCGTGCAGGGCGAAATTCCAGAAAATGCCGACCTGAAAACGCTGGTCGGCAATGGTTACGTGGTGATCACCATTACCCCGAGCGAAGGCGAACGCTATCAGGGCGTGGTTGGTCTGGAAGGTGATACCCTGGCGGCCTGCCTGGAAGATTACTTTATGCGTTCTGAACAGCTGCCGACGCGCCTGTTTATTCGCACCGGCGACGTAGACGGCAAACCGGCTGCAGGCGGTATGTTGTTGCAGGTAATGCCTGCGCAAAATGCCCAGCAGGACGACTTTGACCACCTGGCGACGCTAACCGAAACCATCAAAACCGAAGAACTGCTGACCTTACCGGCAAACGAAGTGTTGTGGCGTTTGTATCACGAAGAAGAGGTGACGGTTTACGATCCGCAGGATGTGGAGTTCAAATGCACCTGCTCGCGTGAACGTTGCGCCGATGCGCTGAAAACGCTGCCTGATGAAGAAGTTGATAGCATCCTGGCGGAAGATGGCGAAATTGACATGCATTGTGATTACTGCGGTAACCACTATCTGTTCAATGCGATGGATATTGCTGAAATCCGCAACAACGCGTCTCCGGCAGATCCGCAAGTTCATTAATGAGTATGTCCGGCAGAGAGGGCTCTGCCGGATTTTACGACGTAATGGCCTGATGTGCTGCGCTTACCAGGCCTGTGAAATAAATCGCAAATTATTGTTGGTCAGATACAGCGTCGTATCCGTTAAAAGAGTTGTCACTTACTTAAGTTTATTTCCAGCGTTTCACCATCTACCGTCAGATCGCGCCACGCTTTCGGCCTCGTCCCCAGTTTTCCATCCTTCGCAGCTGTGAGTAATTTTTCTTTCGTTATTTCGTTCGGAAGTAAACTCATATCAAGCGCGTCCCATTCTTTTCTGTCTGAGTCAAAGCCATAGACAATGACTCTGTCATCATTAAAAGCAAACAGGATCCGCTCCGCCTGACCATCACTATTCAGATCTTGCTCGACCAGGACGCAGGCGTCTTTTTCAATACAGGTCATCACGTTATAGCGATCCTGGATTAAGGCCGACCAGAATGTCGCATCCGGTTTAACAGAACCAGGGGCAATTAACACATTTTCGGCTAATACTTTTTCCGATACCTGTTCCTGAAGATGTTGCTCTCCATCTAACGCCATCAGCAGATCCCGCGCGCGTTTCGGGTCTTTCATAAACCCGGCATCGCTTTTCAGCGACTCAAGCGCCGCACGTCCATAGCGACCGCTCTGTTCGAGCATGTAGATAGTTACCTGGTCTGGCGTGTTTTTGCCGCTCTGATAACGCGCCATATGACTGTTCACGCTAATACGCATACTATCCAGCACCGGCGAATTAAGAAGCACCAGTATCACCAACACCAATAACGAAACCGCAAGGTTCACTTTGCCCTGAAGAACAAGGGGATTTTGCCCATTACGCCAGACGATACTGACAAAATACCCCAGCGACCACACCAGTAACACCAGCACCGCCAGCGCGCCCTGCAAGCGGTCGACAGTCCAGCCGTACTGAGCGACCCGCAGCCATAACGCCCAGGCGGCGACGAACACATACAGCGGAGCAACCAGCAAAGCGGTTTTAATCAGGCAACGCAACGGCCCCGTCCAGGGAAGTGACGCTTTTTGCGGATCGCGGACAATAGCCATTAAGATCAATTGCAAAAAGGCCAGCGTTAACAGCAACCCGGCGGCGGAGATGTGGCGAGAAATCGCGCTCAGGCCCGTAAACGGCAGAGTGATGATAAACATCAGGGTTAGCAATGATACTAACGGCAGCAACCCCGTGGCGATTAACGTGAACAACTTTTGAATAGAGTCGATTAAACGTGACTGTGTGCGCGCGAGAATCACCGCCAGTGCGGTAACCAGACCTAATGTAAGATACATAAACCAGTCGGTTGCAAAAAAGAGCGTATTGAAAAACTTGATGCCAACAAGTTTAAACAACTCACCCCACAGTAAAAGCACCACCCACGTCAGGCCATTGGCGAGAAAAATCACCAGTAATATAAGTACGTTATGCCATACTGACTTGTAAAAGTAGCTATAGCGGCTACTGCCATTGCGGATACGAAGGCTTTGTTGTATCCACGGTAGCAACAACATTGCCATCAACAGCAGATAGTAGCCAAAATCCCAAATCGCCTTTTCAGCTCTCCAGGGGTTCATGCCATCAGTTTGCCACTTCAGCCAACCGCTCATCCCTGTCGTGGCAATAAACACCAGCGCCAGCCATCCCCAAAGGCGCTTCTGTTTAAAAGAGATCACGGAGAAGAGTAAAACGGATGAAAACGCAACGGTCGCAGGCACGCCATAAACAATCCAACTGTGATTTTTTCCGGCAAGCCAGGCGATCAACAGGTAGCAAACCAGCCCCTGAAGTAATCCGGTAGCAATCATCCCCCAGCGTGTTGCCGGTGAAAGTTCAACGTTATCCATGTTGGTTATCCAGAATCAAAAGGTGGGTTAATTATCGCATCCGGGCAGTAGTATTTTGCTTTTTTCAGAAAATAATCAAAAAAAGTTAGCGTGGTGAATCGATACTTTACCGATTGAATTTGCATCAATTTCATTAAGGAATGCGATTCCACTCACAATATTCCCGCCATATAAACCAAGATTTAACCTTTTGAGAACATTTTCCACACCTAAAATGCTATTTCTGCGATAATAGCAACCGTTTCGTGACAGGAATCACGGAGTTTTTTGTCAAATATGAATTTCTCCAGATACGTAAATCTATGAGCCTTGTCGCGGTTAACACCCCCAAAAAGACTTTACTATTCAGGCAATACATATTGGCTAAGGAGCAGTGAAATGCGCGTTAACAATGGTTTGACCCCGCAAGAACTCGAGGCTTATGGTATCAGTGACGTACATGATATCGTTTACAACCCAAGCTACGACCTGCTGTATCAGGAAGAGCTCGATCCGAGCCTGACAGGTTATGAGCGCGGGGTGTTAACTAATCTGGGTGCCGTTGCCGTCGATACCGGGATCTTCACCGGTCGTTCACCAAAAGATAAGTATATCGTCCGTGACGATACCACTCGCGATACTTTCTGGTGGGCAGACAAAGGCAAAGGTAAGAACGACAACAAACCTCTCTCTCCGGAAACCTGGCAGCATCTGAAAGGCCTGGTGACCAGGCAGCTTTCCGGCAAACGTCTGTTCGTTGTCGACGCTTTCTGTGGTGCGAACCCGGATACTCGTCTTTCCGTCCGTTTCATCACCGAAGTGGCCTGGCAGGCGCATTTTGTCAAAAACATGTTTATTCGCCCGAGCGATGAAGAGCTGGCAGGTTTCAAACCAGACTTTATCGTTATGAACGGCGCGAAGTGCACTAACCCGCAGTGGAAAGAACAGGGTCTGAACTCCGAAAACTTCGTGGCGTTTAACCTGACCGAGCGCATGCAGCTGATTGGCGGCACCTGGTACGGCGGCGAAATGAAGAAAGGGATGTTCTCGATGATGAACTACCTGCTGCCGCTGAAAGGTATCGCTTCTATGCACTGCTCCGCCAACGTTGGTGAGAAAGGCGATGTTGCGGTGTTCTTCGGCCTTTCCGGCACCGGTAAAACCACCCTTTCCACCGACCCGAAACGTCGCCTGATTGGTGATGACGAGCACGGCTGGGACGATGACGGCGTGTTTAACTTCGAAGGCGGCTGCTACGCAAAAACTATCAAGCTGTCGAAAGAAGCGGAACCTGAAATCTACAACGCTATCCGTCGCGATGCGCTGCTGGAAAACGTCACCGTGCGTGAAGATGGCACTATCGACTTTGATGATGGTTCAAAAACCGAGAACACCCGCGTTTCTTATCCGATCTATCACATCGATAACATTGTTAAGCCGGTTTCCAAAGCGGGCCACGCGACTAAGGTTATCTTCCTGACTGCTGATGCTTTCGGCGTGTTGCCGCCGGTTTCTCGCCTGACTGCCGATCAAACCCAGTATCACTTCCTCTCTGGCTTCACCGCCAAACTGGCCGGTACTGAGCGTGGCATCACCGAACCGACGCCAACCTTCTCCGCTTGCTTCGGCGCGGCGTTCCTGTCGCTGCACCCGACTCAGTACGCAGAAGTGCTGGTGAAACGTATGCAGGCGGCGGGCGCGCAGGCTTATCTGGTTAACACTGGCTGGAACGGCACTGGCAAACGTATCTCGATTAAAGATACCCGCGCCATTATCGACGCCATCCTCAACGGTTCGCTGGATAATGCAGAAACCTTCACTCTGCCGATGTTTAACCTGGCGATCCCAACCGAACTGCCGGGCGTAGACACGAAGATTCTCGATCCGCGTAACACCTACGCTTCTCCGGAACAGTGGCAGGAAAAAGCCGAAACCCTGGCGAAACTGTTTATCGACAACTTCGATAAATACACCGACACCCCTGCGGGTGCCGCGCTGGTAGCGGCTGGTCCGAAACTGTAATGATTTGAAGCTGGAGAATATCTATCCAGTATCTTATAGAAAGCAAAACGGGAGACACCTTCGCCTCCCGTTTTATTTACCCTTCTTTTGTCGTGCCCTGCGCCCGCGTTACCGGCACAGGCAGCCAGGCGCGAATGGAAAGCCCGCCCCGCTCGCTGGTGCCAAGCTCCAGCATCCCGTTATGGTTATCCACGATACGCTGCACAATCGCCAGCCCTAATCCCGTGCCGCTAATGGTGCGTGCACTGTCGCCGCGAACAAACGGCTGGAAAAGGTGCTTACGTTGTTCCGGCGCAATTCCCGGACCGTCATCTTCCACCTGGAACCAGGCGCGATTCGGCTCCGTTCCGCTGCTGACTTTGATCCAGCCATTGCCATAACGGGCGGCGTTGACCACCATATTCGCCACCGCGCGTTTGATCGACAGCGGGTGCATTTTCACTTCAATGCTGCCGGGGTAAAGCGCGGTTTCAATTTCCCGCTCATAGCCACTTTCGGCAGCAATCACCTCACCGAGTACTGCATTAAGATCCGCCATTTCCATCGGCATCTCCTGCCCGGTGCGCAGGTAGTCGATAAACTGCTCAATGATGGCGTTGCACTCTTCGATATCTTTATTGATCGATTCTGCCAGATAGCCATCCTGCTCGCTCATCATCTCAGTCGCCAGGCGAATACGCGTCAGCGGCGTGCGCAAGTCGTGACTTACCCCCGCCATCAGCAGCGTGCGGTCATCCGCCAGTTGCTTAACACCAGCCGCCATATGGTTAAAGGCACGGGTAACGGAACGCACCTCCGAAGCGCCATATTCACGCAGCGGCGGCGGAATAATCCCTTTACCAACCTGCAAGGCTGCGTGTTCGAGATCGACCAACGGTCGGTTCTGGATACGAATAAACAGCCACGCCCCGCCTATCGCCAATAGCATAATCGCCAGCGTATAGCGGAACAGCGGAGAGAAATCGCCCTGATGAATTTCGGTCAGCGGCACGCGTACCCAGATATTGGGCGACAGCCAGGTTTTCAGCCAGACGACAGGCGAACTTTTGTTGACCTCAACGCGCACTTCCGTCGGGCCGCCCAGTTGCTGTGCCATCTGATGGCTTAAGAATTCATAGTGTTGCGCCCAACGCAGACCTGCCTCTTCGGCAGCCTCGTTGGAGTAGAGAGAGATCCCCAGCTCACGGTAGATCTCCCGACGGAAAGCGGGAGGCACAACCAACTGCGTGCCGTCCTCCAGTTGCAGTTTGTCGGTCATCAACATACGCACTTCGTACGCGAGGACTTTATTAAACTGCTGGAGGCTCGGCAAAATCGCGAAGTTCAGCACCACCAGATAAGTCGTCACCAGGCTGGCGAACAGCAAGGTGACGATGAGCAATAACGTACGGGCAAATGAACTTCGTGGCGAGAAGCGCAATCGCCTCATGCTTTAGAGCCGTCCGGTACAAAGACGTAGCCCAGGCCCCAAACGGTCTGAATGTAACGCGGATGCGCTGGATCTTCTTCTACCATGCGGCGCAGACGCGAAATCTGCACGTCGATGGAGCGTTCCATTGCGGAATATTCACGACCACGGGCAAGGTTCATCAGCTTATCGCGGGAGAGCGGCTCACGCGGATGGCTGACCAGTGCCTTCAGTACCGCAAACTCACCGCTGGTGAGCGGCATCGGCTCATCTTCGCGGAACATTTCGCGCGTACCGAGGTTAAGTTTGAACTTACCGAAAGCAATTACCGCCTCTTCCTGTGACGGTGCGCCTGGCAGTTCGTTCGCCTGACGACGCAGCACCGCACGAATACGGGCCAGCAGTTCACGCGGGTTAAACGGTTTTGGAATGTAGTCGTCAGCGCCAATCTCCAGGCCTACGATACGGTCCACTTCTTCCCCTTTCGCCGTCACCATAATGATCGGCATCGGGTTGCTCTGACTACGAAGACGTCGGCAAATCGACAAGCCATCTTCACCAGGTAACATTAAATCCAGTACCATAAGATGGAAAGATTCACGAGTCAGCAGGCGATCCATCTGTTCTGCATTAGCGACGCTTCGAACCTGGAAGCCTTGTTCGGTGAGATAACGTTCCAGCAGCGCACGCAGGCGCATGTCGTCATCGACCACCAGAATCTTGTAGTTCTCTTGCATTGTTTGTACTCCCAAAGGTTCGCAACAATTTGTAAGCGTGTATTCTTAAAAAAGCTCACGTTCGTCACCAGCTAAATCTGGTATGAATTTCAGCCTAAATTGTTACAAAGCATATTAAACAGCAGCTTAAGTATACAATTTATTCGGCGAAACATTATTGATTCTGTTGATATGATCACGTTATACCCAATGTGCGCATTATCAAACAGACAAAGGGAATCAACGAGATGAAAACGCCCCTGGTTACCCGGGAAGGGTATGAAAAACTCAAACAAGAGCTTAATTATCTCTGGCGTGAAGAACGCCCGGAGGTCACAAAAAAGGTGACCTGGGCCGCAAGTCTGGGCGACCGCAGCGAAAATGCTGACTATCAGTATAATAAAAAGCGTCTGCGTGAAATCGACCGTCGCGTGCGCTATCTCACTAAATGCATGGAAAATCTCAAAATCGTCGATTACTCCCCTCAGCAGGAAGGCAAAGTCTTTTTTGGCGCGTGGGTGGAGATTGAAAACGACGATGGCGTGACTCACCGTTTCCGTATTGTCGGCTACGATGAAATTTTTGGCCGTAAAGATTACATCTCTATCGATTCCCCGATGGCCCGCGCATTGCTGAAAAAAGAAGTCGGCGATCTGGCTGTGGTGAATACTCCTGCCGGGGAAGCGAGCTGGTATGTTAATGCTATCGAGTACGTGAAACCGTAAGGAAGAGTCTTAACCTCCTGCCGATGGCTGGCATTTTTGCCAGCCAGTCCGTATAACTATCCCCTGATTTTTGATCCGAAAAGATGAACTCAAACCATGATGAATGATTCGTTCTGCCGCATTATTGCGGGTGAAATTCAGGCGCGCCCGGAACAGGTTGACGCTGCCGTTCGCCTGCTTGACGAAGGGAATACCGTGCCGTTTATCGCACGTTATCGTAAGGAAATCACCGGCGGTCTGGATGACACGCAGCTGCGTAATCTGGAAACGCGTCTGAGCTATCTGCGCGAGCTGGAAGAGAGACGTCAGGCGATCCTCAAATCCATTTCCGAGCAAGGCAAACTCACCGATGATCTGGCGAAGGCCATCAACGCCACCCTAAGCAAAACCGAACTCGAAGACCTCTACCTGCCCTACAAACCTAAACGCCGCACCCGCGGGCAAATCGCCATTGAAGCAGGGCTTGAGCCGTTGGCTGACCTGCTGTGGAGCGATCCGTCACACACGCCAGAAGTCGCGGCTGCACAATATGTTGATGCCGATAAAGGCGTGGCAGATACCAAAGCCGCGCTGGACGGCGCGCGCTATATCCTGATGGAACGTTTTGCCGAAGATGCCGCGCTGCTGGCGAAAGTGCGTGATTATCTGTGGAAGAACGCGCATCTGGTCTCAACCGTGGTGAGCGGTAAAGAAGAGGAAGGGGCAAAATTCCGCGACTATTTCGATCATCACGAACCGTTGTCCACGGTGCCTTCTCACCGCGCGCTGGCGATGTTCCGTGGGCGTAACGAAGGCGTACTCCAGCTTTCGCTGAATGCCGATCCGCAGTTCGATGAGCCGCCCAAAGAGAGCTATTGCGAGCAAATCATCATGGATCACCTTGGCCTGCGCCTGAACAATGCCCCGGCGGATAGCTGGCGCAAAGGCGTAGTGAGCTGGACCTGGCGCATCAAGGTGCTGATGCATCTGGAAACCGAACTGATGGGTACCGTGCGCGAACGCGCGGAAGATGAAGCAATCAACGTCTTTGCCCGTAACCTGCACGATCTGCTGATGGCGGCCCCTGCCGGACTGCGTGCAACGATGGGCCTCGATCCGGGTCTGCGTACTGGGGTAAAAGTGGCGGTGGTCGATGCCACTGGCAAACTGGTAGCGACCGATACCATTTACCCGCACACCGGACAAGCCGCAAAAGCAGCGATGACTGTTGCTGCGCTGTGTGAAAAGCATAACGTTGAACTGGTGGCGATCGGCAACGGTACAGCTTCCCGCGAAACCGAACGTTTCTATCTCGACGTGCAGAAGCAGTTCCCGAAAGTGACCGCACAGAAAGTGATCGTCAGCGAAGCTGGCGCGTCGGTTTACTCAGCTTCCGAGCTGGCAGCGCAGGAGTTCCCGGATCTCGACGTTTCGCTGCGTGGTGCGGTATCTATCGCCCGCCGTTTGCAGGATCCGCTGGCGGAGCTGGTGAAAATCGATCCGAAATCTATCGGCGTAGGTCAGTATCAGCATGACGTCAGCCAGACGCAACTGGCCCGCAAACTGGACGCAGTAGTAGAAGACTGCGTAAACGCCGTTGGCGTCGATCTCAACACTGCTTCTGTTCCGCTGTTAACCCGCGTGGCGGGCCTGACGCGCATGATGGCGCAAAACATCGTGGCCTGGCGCGATGAGAACGGTCAGTTCCAGAACCGTCAGCAACTGCTGAAAGTGAGCCGTCTGGGGCCGAAAGCCTTCGAGCAGTGCGCGGGCTTCTTGCGCATTAACCATGGTGATAACCCGCTGGACGCGTCTACCGTCCACCCGGAAGCCTATCCGGTGGTGGAACGCATTCTGGCAGCAACACAGCAGGCACTGAAAGATCTGATGGGTAACAGCAGCGAACTGCGTAACCTGAAAGCGTCTGACTTTACTGATGAAAAATTCGGTGTGCCGACAGTAACTGACATCATCAAAGAGCTGGAAAAACCGGGTCGCGATCCGCGTCCGGAATTTAAAACCGCTCAGTTTGCCGATGGCGTCGAGACAATGAACGACCTGCAACCGGGTATGATCCTCGAAGGTGCGGTGACCAACGTCACCAACTTTGGCGCGTTTGTCGATATCGGCGTGCATCAGGACGGCCTGGTTCACATCTCTTCATTGTCGAACAAGTTTGTAGAAGATCCGCATACCGTGGTGAAAGCGGGCGACATTGTGAAGGTGAAAGTGCTGGAAGTGGATCTTCAGCGTAAACGTATCGCCCTGACCATGCGTCTGGACGAGCAGCCTGGCGAAACCAACGCCCGTCGCGGCGGCGGTAATGAACGCCCGCAAAACAACCGCCCGGCAGCCAAACCGCGCGGACGTGAAGCGCAGCCTGCCGGTAACAGCGCGATGATGGACGCGCTGGCGGCAGCAATGGGCAAAAAACGTTAAACGCCCTGATTGACCCCTAAACCTGCGCGATAAGGTGTCCACGCCGCATCTGGCAACGAACGCCTTGTCTGACATAAAAGTGCCGGAGAATATCTCCGGCATTTTTATTCCACAGCCAAACTCACAATATATTCCGGCAACATTTATCACTTCATTAACAACTGAAACCTTAATTAAACATTAGCCAGTCCTGGTAATTCGCTATTCGAATTATATTTTCGCTGCGATATAACCTTGAGCCACATCAACATTCACGCAGATTATTAACTAAACCAACATTCGCACACATTTTAAGTATTGCTGATAGAAACCATTCTCATTATCATTGTGTTGTTGATTATTTAATCTCTCCTTTGTTGGCAAATCATCTGGTCTCATGTCGCTGTCAAACGCCCCATGAGGTAGTTATCCAGTTAATGAGAAACAAGTAGGCACCTATGCAATACACTCCAGATACTGCGTGGAAAATCACTGGCTTTTCCCGTGAAATCAGCCCGGCATATCGTCAAAAACTGCTTTCTCTAGGCATGTTACCTGGCTCCTCTTTTAATGTGGTGCGCGTCGCTCCACTCGGCGACCCCATTCATATCGAAACCCGTCGTGTGAGCCTGGTATTACGCAAAAAAGATCTGGCCTTATTAGAAGTGGAAGCGGTTTCCTGTTAATACGGTGATAACAACAATGAAAAAATTAACCATTGGCTTAATTGGTAATCCAAATTCTGGCAAGACAACCTTATTTAACCAGCTCACTGGCGCACGTCAGCGTGTAGGTAACTGGGCTGGCGTTACCGTCGAACGTAAAGAAGGGCAATTCTCCACCACCGATCATCAGGTCACGCTGGTGGACCTGCCCGGCACCTATTCCCTGACCACCATCTCATCGCAGACCTCGCTCGATGAGCAAATCGCCTGTCACTACATTTTGAGTGGCGACGCAGACCTGCTGATTAACGTGGTGGATGCTTCTAACCTTGAGCGTAACCTGTACCTGACGCTGCAACTGCTGGAACTCGGCATTCCCTGCATCGTGGCACTGAACATGCTCGACATTGCCGAGAAGCAAAATATTCGTATTGAAATTGATGCGCTGTCGGCGCGTCTTGGCTGCCCGGTGATCCCGCTGGTTTCCACGCGTGGTCGCGGTATCGAAGCTCTGAAACTGGCGATTGACCGCTATAAAGCTAACGACAATGTAGAACTGGTGCATTACGCACAGCCGCTGCTCAACGAAGCAGATTCACTGGCAAAAGTGATGCCTTCCGACATCCCGCTGAAACAACGTCGCTGGCTGGGCCTGCAAATGCTGGAAGGCGATATCTACAGCCGCGCCTACGCCGGTGAAGCGTCGCAGCATCTTGATGCCGCCCTCGCCCGTCTGCGTAATGAGATGGACGATCCGGCGCTGCACATTGCCGATGCGCGTTACCAGTGCATTGCTGCCATCTGTGATGTGGTAAGCAACACCCTGACGGCAGAACCCAGCCGTTTCACCACTGCGGTAGATAAAATCGTGCTCAACCGTTTCCTCGGTCTGCCGATTTTCCTCTTTGTGATGTACCTGATGTTCCTGCTGGCTATCAACATCGGCGGGGCGTTACAGCCGCTGTTTGACGTCGGCTCCGTGGCGCTATTTGTGCATGGTATTCAATGGATTGGCTACACGCTCCACTTCCCGGACTGGCTGACTATCTTCCTCGCCCAGGGCCTGGGTGGCGGCATTAACACCGTGCTGCCACTGGTGCCGCAGATTGGCATGATGTACCTGTTCCTCTCCTTCCTTGAGGACTCCGGGTATATGGCGCGTGCGGCGTTTGTGATGGACCGTCTGATGCAGGCGCTGGGCTTGCCGGGGAAATCCTTTGTGCCGCTGATCGTCGGTTTCGGTTGTAACGTACCGTCGGTAATGGGTGCACGTACGCTTGATGCACCGCGTGAACGTCTGATGACCATCATGATGGCACCGTTTATGTCCTGCGGCGCGCGTCTGGCTATCTTCGCAGTATTCGCGGCTGCCTTCTTCGGGCAGAACGGTGCGCTGGCGGTCTTCTCGCTGTATATGCTGGGTATTGTGATGGCGGTGCTGACTGGCCTGATGCTCAAGTACACCATCATGCGCGGTGAAGCGACGCCGTTTGTCATGGAGTTGCCGGTCTATCATGTACCACACGTTAAAAGCCTGATTATCCAGACCTGGCAGCGTCTGAAAGGCTTCGTTCTGCGTGCTGGTAAAGTGATCATCATCGTCAGCATTTTCCTGAGCGCTTTCAACAGCTTCTCGCTGAGCGGGAAAATCGTCGATAACATCAACGACTCGGCGCTGGCTTCCGTCAGCCGGGTGATCACCCCGGTCTTCAAGCCGATTGGCGTACATGAAGATAACTGGCAGGCAACGGTTGGCCTGTTTACGGGCGCAATGGCGAAAGAAGTGGTGGTGGGTACGCTCAACACCCTCTACACCGCAGAAAATATTCAGGACGAAGAGTTCAATCCGGCGGAATTCAACCTCGGTGAAGAGCTGTTCAGTGCGGTAGATGAAACCTGGCAGAGCCTGAAAGACACCTTCAGCCTTAGCGTACTGATGAACCCCATTGAAGCTAGCAAAGGCGACGGCGAAATGGGTACCGGGGCGATGGGCGTGATGGATCAGAAATTCGGTAGCGCAGCTGCCGCATACAGCTACCTGATTTTCGTCCTGCTGTATGTACCGTGTATCTCGGTGATGGGGGCTATCGCCCGTGAATCAAGCCGTGGCTGGATGGGCTTCTCCATCCTGTGGGGGCTGAATATCGCTTACTCACTGGCAACATTGTTCTATCAGGTCGCCAGCTACAGTCAGCATCCAACTTACAGCCTGGTGTGCATTCTGGCGGTTATCCTGTTTAACATCGTGGTTATCGGTCTGC
Organism: Escherichia sp. WS1152; assembly: GCF_046487665.1. NCBI lineage: Bacteria > Pseudomonadati > Pseudomonadota > Gammaproteobacteria > Enterobacterales > Enterobacteriaceae > Escherichia > Escherichia sp. WS1152. The sequence continues at coordinate 72,043 of NZ_JBJQJA010000005.1, forward strand.
TGCGCCGCGCGCGTAGCCGGGTGGATATCGAACTGCTGGCAACCCGCAAGTCGGTAAGCAGTTGCTGCGCAGCCAGCACCACCGGTGATTGCCATTAATGGCTTCACTTATTCAGGTGCGCGATTTGCTGGCGTTACGGGGCCGTATGGAAGCGGCCCAGATAAGCCAGACATTGAACACTCCACAGCCAATGATTAACGCCATGCTGCAACAACTGGAAAGTATGGGCAAAGCCGTGCGGATTCAGGAAGAACCTGACGGCTGCCTCTCTGGCAGTTGTAAAAGCTGCCCGGAAGGAAAAGCCTGTCTGCGCGAGTGGTGGGCGCTGCGTTAACCTTACTCCATCGCCTGTTTTGGAAAGCCCGGTATGCGTCTGCATCCGGGCTTTTTTGCGTGCGGCTTTCCATAAAAATGCAACTCTTGCAGCACGGCGTAAGTTCCTTTGAAAGCATCTCGCAGGGATGAAAACTCGCTAATGCACAGATGTGAAGTGGCGCGTAGAGTCGCGGCATTCAAACAACAGGTGAAGGAACGCCATGAGTAAAAAGCAGAGTTCCACCCCACATGATGCGCTGTTCAAACTCTTTTTACGCCAACCGGACACGGCTCGCGATTTTCTTGCGTTCCATTTACCGGCCCCCATTCACGCGCTCTGTGATATGAAAACCCTCAAGCTGGAGTCGAGCAGCTTTATTGATGACGATCTGCGTGAAAGCTATTCCGATGTGCTGTGGTCGGTGAAAACGGAACAAGGACCAGGATACATCTATTGTCTGATTGAACATCAAAGCACCTCAAACAAACTGATCGCATTTCGCATGATGCGTTACGCTATTGCCGCAATGCAAAATCACCTTGATGCTGGATACAAAACGTTGCCGATGGTGGTGCTATTGTTGTTTTACCACGGTATTGAAAGCCCCTATCCCTATTCGCTGTCTTGGCTGGATTGTTTCGCCGATCCCAAACTGGCAAGGCAGCTTTATGCCTCCGCATTTCCGCTGATTGATGTCACCGTCATGCCTGATGATGAAATCATGCAGCACCGACGTATGGCGCTGCTGGAGTTAATTCAAAAACATATTCGCCAACGCGACCTGATGGGGCTGGTAGAGCAAATGGCCTGCTTATTAAGTAGTGGATACGCTAATGACAGACAAATCAAAGGGCTGTTTAATTACATACTGCAAACCGGCGACGCGGTACGTTTTAACGATTTTATCGACGGCGTTGCCGAACGTTCACCGAAACACAAGGAGAGTTTAATGACAATTGCGGAAAGATTGCGGCAGGAGGGGGAACAATCCAAAGCCCTGCATATAGCCAAAATAATGCTTGAATCCGGAGTCCCTCTTACAGACATCATGCGCTTTACCGGGGTGTCAGAAGAAGAGTTGGCTGCGGCGAGCCAGTAAATTTCTGTCTCGCCATTTCAAAAGTTGCCTACACCCTCTGCTTCAACGCCACCAGCAGGTGACAAAACTCGACCGGATGCGAAATAAACGGCGCATGGGCCGCTTTGGCGAAGATATATGATTCGCTGTGAGGCCAAAGTTTATCCAGCATCGGCACCACTTTGCGCGGCACCAGACCGTCGAGATAGCCATACAATCGCAAAAACGGCATGGACACGTTTTGCAGCGGCTGACGGAGATCGACCGTTTTCAGGATTTCCAGCCCGCCATTAAGCACGTCAACCTCCGGCATCGGTAACGCCAGAACGGTTTTCTTCAACGCCCGCGCATCCTGGCGCGCCGTTTCAGTCCCCATGGTTTGTAACGCCAGGAACCGCTCCACTGTACGCTGAAAATCATCACTGAGTTGCTGCTGAAATCCCGCCAGCACGTCCGGTTTTATCCCCGGCCACTCGTCACGAGCACTAAAACAAGGTGACGACGCCACGGTGACCAGCGCCTGAACACGCTCGGGATGGGTTAAAACAATTTGGCTTGCCACCAGCCCGCCCAGACTCCAGCCTAACCAAATGGCTTTATCAGGTGCCTGTTGCAGCACGGCTTCGGCCATATCAGCAAGTGACAGCGCACCAAATCCCCGGCTACGCCCGAAGCCGGGCAGGTCAACAAGGTGCAGCGTAAAATGCGAGCTAAGTTCCTCGTCAATGCAACGCCACACTTCGGCATTCAGTCCCCATCCGTGCAGCAGCACAAGATGAACATTCCCCTGACCTTTGGTCTGCCACCAGATGTTATTCATCCGCTATTGTTCTCTTTTGACTCACAAGGATGAACATATGCTAACAGTACCGGGATTATGCTGGCTATGCCGAATGCCACTGGCGTTAGGTCATTGGGGGATTTGTTCGGTCTGTTCACGCGCCACCCGCACAGATAAAACGTTATGCCCACAATGTGGATTACCCGCCACACACTCCCATCTTCCCTGCGGTCGCTGCCTGCAAAAACCGCCGCTCTGGCAAAGACTGGTCACGGTTGCCGACTATGCGCCGCCGTTAAGTCCGCTTATCCACCAGCTTAAATTTTCCCGGCGCAGTGAAATCGCCAGCGCCCTGTCACGTCTGTTACTATTGGAAGTCTTACACGCTCGTCGCACCACCGGGTTGCAATTGCCGGATCGCATCATCAGCGTTCCGTTATGGCAGCGGCGTCACTGGCGTCGGGGATTTAATCAGAGCGATTTGCTGTGTCAGCCGTTATCACGCTGGTTGCACTGCCAATGGGATAGCGAAGCCGTCACACGTACACGGGCCACTGCGACCCAGCATTTTCTCAGTGCCCGGCTGCGCAAGCGCAACCTGAAAAATGCCTTTCGTCTTGAATTGCCCGTGCAAGGTCGCCATATGGTGATTGTGGATGATGTCGTTACCACCGGAAGTACCGTCGCAGAGATTGCGCAGTTGCTTTTACGCAATGGTGCGGCGACTGTCCAGGTCTGGTGCCTTTGTCGAACCTTGTAGAGCCTCGATGATGGGCGTATTATAACCAACTAAAATAGTCAACTATTAGGCCATTACTATGATCCGTATTTCCGATGCTGCACAAGCGCACTTTGCCAAACTGCTGGCAAATCAGGAAGAAGGGACACAAATCCGCGTATTTGTGATTAACCCTGGCACGCCTAACGCTGAATGTGGTGTTTCTTATTGTCCGCCGGATGCCGTGGAAGCCACCGACACTGCCCTGAAATTTGACCTGCTGACCGCGTATGTTGATGAGTTAAGCGCACCATACCTGGAAGATGCAGAGATCGACTTTGTTACCGACCAGTTGGGTTCTCAGTTAACGCTGAAAGCCCCGAACGCCAAAATGCGTAAAGTGGCAGACGATGCACCGCTGATGGAGCGCGTGGAGTATATGCTGCAGTCGCAGATCAACCCACAGCTTGCTGGTCACGGTGGTCGCGTTTCGCTGATGGAAATCACCGAAGACGGTTACGCCATTCTGCAATTTGGCGGCGGCTGTAACGGTTGTTCCATGGTCGATGTGACGCTGAAAGAAGGGATCGAGAAGCAGCTGCTGAACGAATTCCCGGAGCTGAAAGGTGTGCGCGATCTCACCGAACACCAGCGCGGCGAACACTCCTACTACTAAGTTATCCCCTCTTTTGTAGATTGCCCGATGCGACGCTAAAGCGTCATTTCGGGCCTACGTTGAACATGTGCCAGACGTTGGCGCAGCATTGCTTTGTCAAATCCTCGGTTCGTTTCCCCGCGATAATATGACCAACCTCTCATAATTTAAATTTACCCCGCTCTGGTGATTCTCAAACGCCAGATGTTACCCGTATCATTCACATGGGTACCAAACATACTCCTGACATCTGACTACAATAATTAGTTTTAGTGGGTATCAGTCGTGGTGCCGCAATATCTCTGTTCCCGATTGGGATAATTAGAGTTTGTCGTCAGAAAATTGACGTTACCCATAACAAATGAAAGGCCAGGTAAATCATGCCATTAGTCATTGTTGCTATCGGTGTAATCTTGTTGTTGCTCCTGATGATCCGCTTCAAAATGAACGGCTTCATCGCTCTCGTCCTCGTGGCGCTTGCTGTTGGATTAATGCAAGGAATGCCGCTGGATAAAGTTATTGGCTCCATCAAAGCCGGTGTCGGCGGGACGCTCGGTAGCCTTGCCCTGATCATGGGTTTTGGCGCAATGCTGGGCAAAATGCTGGCAGACTGCGGTGGCGCACAACGTATCGCCACCACGCTGATTGCCAAATTTGGTAAAAAACACATCCAGTGGGCGGTGGTACTGACCGGTTTTACCGTTGGTTTTGCCCTGTTCTATGAAGTGGGCTTTGTGCTGATGCTGCCGCTGGTGTTTACCATCGCGGCTTCTGCGAATATTCCACTGCTGTATGTTGGTGTACCAATGGCGGCTGCACTGTCTGTGACCCACGGCTTCCTGCCACCGCATCCGGGTCCGACTGCGATTGCCACCATTTTCAATGCCGATATGGGTAAAACCCTGCTGTACGGTACTATTCTGGCAATCCCGACCGTGATTCTCGCCGGTCCGGTTTACGCTCGCGTGTTGAAAGGTATCGATAAGCCAATTCCGGAAGGTCTCTACAGCGCGAAAACCTTCAGCGAAGAAGAGATGCCGAGCTTTGGCGTCAGCGTCTGGACCTCTCTGGTGCCGGTAGTACTGATGGCGATGCGTGCGATTGCCGAAATGATCCTGCCGAAAGGTCACGCTTTCCTGCCGGTAGCGGAGTTCCTCGGTGACCCGGTAATGGCAACGCTGATTGCCGTGCTGATTGCGATGTTCACCTTTGGTCTAAACCGTGGTCGTTCAATGGATCAGATTAACGACACGCTGGTTTCTTCCATCAAAATCATTGCGATGATGCTGTTGATCATCGGTGGTGGCGGTGCGTTCAAGCAGGTGCTGGTAGACAGCGGCGTGGACAAATACATTGCTTCCATGATGCACGAAACCAACATTTCTCCGCTGCTGATGGCCTGGTCGATTGCTGCCGTACTGCGTATCGCGCTGGGTTCCGCAACCGTTGCGGCAATCACTGCGGGTGGTATCGCGGCACCGCTGATTGCAACGACGGGTGTTAGCCCGGAGCTGATGGTTATTGCGGTGGGTTCCGGTAGTGTGATTTTCTCTCATGTGAACGATCCGGGCTTCTGGCTGTTCAAAGAGTACTTTAACCTGACTATCGGCGAGACCATCAAATCCTGGTCGATGCTGGAAACCATTATCTCGGTGTGCGGTCTGGTAGGCTGTCTGCTGCTGAATATGGTGATTTGATAACACTGACTGCCGGATGCATCGCATCCGGCATCAACCGCACTCTACTTCTTCTTCGCTGCAGCTCTGCGCCGTCTGTCCAAATCCTTCAGCAACTTGTTCACGCCATCATCGGCAAACATCGACTCAAGCGTTGCGGAAAGCTTGCGTCGCCAGTTTTTATACTGGTAACTGGTGCCAGGAATATTCACCGGTTCGGCCATATCCAGCCAGTCTTCCGGCTGTAGTCCTAACAGAGCACTGTTACTGTCGGCAATGTAGCGCTGCAAACCACGGTTCAGCGTCGGCGTCATCGACATCAACGATGCCTTATGCCCGGCACGTTTTGGCAGACAACCATATTTATGCAGTGCATCCAGCAGCCCTTGCTTCGCCAGTTCGCGATCCTGATACAGACCGCGCAGTACCACTTCATCCGGATACAGCCCCAGGGTTTTGCCCAACGTTAGATCCCCGCTCTCCCAGTAACCGCGCAGCGTAGGCAGGTCATGTGTCGCCGCAACCGCCATCGACTGCTCCGGATACGCTTTCGGTGCACGGAACGTCTTCTCGTGGTCGTTTTCGAAATAGAGCACTTTGTAGGAGTACACACCGCTGCTGCGCAGCTTACCGACAATCTCTACCGGTACGGTACCGAGATCTTCACCAATCACCATACAGCGATGACGTTTACTTTCGAGTGCCAGAATCGAGAGCAGATCATCCACCGGATAGTGAACATACGCGCCCTGATCTGCCGTCTCGCCATACGGTATCCACCACAAACGCAGCATCGACATCACATGGTCAATTCGTAATGCGCCGCAGTTTTGCATATTGGCACGCAACAGCTCGATAAACGGTTCATAGGCACGCGCGGTGATGATATGCGGGTCCATTGGCGGTAATCCCCAGTTCTGCCCCAACGGGCCGAGGATATCCGGCGGCGCGCCAACCGACGCTTTCAGGCAATATAGTTCACGATCACACCAGGTTTCCGCCCCACCTTCCGCTACGCCAACCGCCAGATCACGATACAAGCCAATCGGCATTTCATAGCCCTGGCTTATCTCCCAGCAGGCGGCAAACTGGCTGTAAGCCAGCCACTGCAACCAGAGATAAAAATCGACGTCATTACGATGTTCTTCGCAGAACTGACGCACTTCTGGTGAATCCACGTTCTGATACATCTCTGGCCATGCAGGCCAGCCCCAGCGCATTTCGTCCTCTTTCACTTGCTGGGCATGTAGCGCATCAAAGGCTGCCTGCCAGAACAGGCTGTCGCCCTGCTCTGCAACAAACTGGCGAAACGCGGTCATCTGCTCATCATCACGTTGCGCGAAACCTTTCCACGCCATTCGTAATGCTGTCATTTTTAGGGCGGTAACCGTGGAGTAATCGACCCAGTCGGCATCGCGCGCCTGTTGCAGCGTCTGTTGCGTGGTCGGCAACTGCCACCAGGCCTGAGCCTCTTCGCTAAGATGGAAATCTTCAACGGCGTTAACGTCGATATAAATCACATTCAGCCAACGGCGAGAAGACGGGCTGTATGGGCTGGCACTCTCCGGATTTGCCGGATAGAGCGCATGAATCGGGTTCAGGCCGATGAACGACCCGCCACGTTTTGCCACATCCACCAGCATCGCTTTGAGATCGCCAAAATCCCCAATACCCCAGTTTTTTTCCGATCGCAGCGTATAAAGCTGAACGCAGGCACCCCACAGCTTTTGTTTATTCAGCAACGCCTGCGGTTCGTAACAGCGTTTCGGGGCGACAATCACCCGGCAATGCGCGCGCTGGTCGTCCTGGGTGAGTGTCAGCGTGTGATAACCTTCCGGCAGCTTCGTCGGTAGATTGAACGCTTTGCCCCCCGTTACATGGCCTTTGTACTGTGTTCCTTCTTCGGTGGTCAGCAGCCAGCTATATTCGCCGCTGCCCTCCACCACCATCGGCATTTTTTTGCCGCTGGTATAAACCATGACATTCGGGACTGGCGTTACCGCCACTTTCGTGGCGGTACGTTGATGCATCGCGTCAAGCAAACGCCGTTTGGTTTCGGCGCTAATCGACTGCGGTTTACCGTGGGCATTGATGTAATTGGGGCTAATCCCCGCCGCCAGCGCGGCATTATCCAGACGTTTGCTTTCCATCGAGCTTCCTTAGCGTTTTGCCTGCCAGATACGAGCCTGATAATCGCGAATAGAGCGATCCGAGCTAAACATACCGCAGCGGGCGGTATTGAGGATCGCCGCGCGAGTCCAGGCCTCCTGGTCGCGGTACAGCACATCCACCTGCTTTTGTGCCTCAACATAGGCTGCGAAATCCGCCATCACCAGATACGGATCGCCGCCTTGTTTGCCGATACTGTGCAGCATCTGGTCGAAGGCATGCTTATCGCCGTCGCTGTATTTACCGCTTTCCAGCTCTTTCAATACTGCGTCCAGCACCTTATCTTTCTTCCGCCATTTCACCGGGTCGTAGCCTTTGGCCAGAATAGCCTTCACTTGTTCCACGGTATGACCAAAAATAAAGATATTTTCTTCACCGACTTTCTCGGCGATTTCAACGTTCGCACCATCCAGCGTACCGACAGTAAGCGCACCATTGAGCGCCAGTTTCATATTGCCGGTACCGGAAGCTTCTTTACCTGCAGTCGAAATTTGTTCGGAGATATCCGCCGCCGGGATCAGTTTTTCCGCCGCCGAAACGCAATAATCCGGCAGGAACACCACCTTCAACTTATCGCCAACCAGTGGATCGTTGTTGATCACGTCAGCCACTTTGTTGATCGCAAAGATAATATTCTTCGCCAGGTAGTAGCCCGGTGCCGCTTTCGCGCCGAAGAGGAAGACGCGCGGTACGCGATCAGCCTGCGGGTTTTCACGAATTTCTTTGTACAACGCCAGAATATGCAGCAGATTCAGGTGCTGGCGTTTGTACTCATGCAGACGTTTGATCTGAATATCGAAAATCGCCTGTGGATTGATCTCAATACCGGTACGAACTTTCACAAACTCCGCCAGACGGACTTTATTCGCCTGCTTGATCTCGCGATATTGCTGACGGAATTTCGCATCATCAGCGAATTTTTCCAGATTGATCAGCTGATCGAGATCGTTAGCCCACTCTTTTTGCAGTGATTTATCCAACAGAGCCGCCAGTGCAGGGTTGCACTGTTTGATCCAGCGACGTGGGGTAATACCGTTGGTGACGTTATGGAATTTGTTCGGCCATAGCTGGTGATATTCCGGGAACAGATCTTTCACCACCAGATCCGAGTGCAGCGCCGCAACACCGTTCACCGCGAAACCGCCAACCACACACAGGTTCGCCATATGCACTTGTTTATCGTGCACCACCGCCAGTTTGGCCCACACTTTTTCATCGCCCGGCCAGGTTTTCTCCACCAGCGTTTTAAAGCGAGTATTAATTTCGTTAATAATCTGCATATGGCGCGGCAGTAAGCCTTTCACCAGTTTCACATCCCAGCGTTCCAGCGCTTCTGGCATCAGGGTATGGTTGGTGTAAGCGAAAGTTTTGCTGGTAATGGCCCAGGCGTCATCCCAGCTCATCTGGTGCTCATCGATCAGCACGCGCAGCAGTTCTGGAATCGCGATAGTTGGGTGGGTATCGTTCAGCTGAATAACTTCGTAATCCGCCAGTTCGTGCAGTTTACGCCCCGCCAGATGATGGCGACGCAAAATATCTGCTACCGAACAGGCACACTGGAAGTACTGCTGCATCAAGCGCAGCTTTTTACCGGCAGTATGGTTGTCGTTTGGATAGAGAACTTTGGTCAGTTTTTCCGCATTGATGCCCTGCTGTTCGGCACGCAGGAAATCACCGTCGTTAAATTTAGTCAGATCAAACGGATGCGCGTGCGTCGCCTGCCACAGACGCAGCGGCTGCGCCACGCCATTACGATAGCCGACAACGGGGAGATCCCACGCTTGACCGGTAATGGTAAACTCCGGCTCCCAGCGTCCGTCTTTCGTCACTTTACCGCCAATCCCTACCTGCACATCCAGTGCTTCGTTGTGGCGGAACCACGGGTAGTTACTGCGATGCCAGTCATCCGGCGCTTCAACCTGTTTGCCATCGACAAAAGACTGGCGGAACAAACCATATTGATAGTTCAGACCGTAACCCGTCGCAGACTGACCGACAGTTGCCATTGAGTCGAGGAAGCACGCCGCCAGACGTCCCAGACCACCGTTACCCAGCGCCGGGTCGATCTCTTCTTCCAGCAGGTCCGTCAGATTGATGTCATAAGCCTTCAACGAATCCTGTACATCCTGATACCAGCCGAGATTCAACAGGTTGTTGCCCGTCAGGCGACCAATCAAAAACTCCATTGAGATGTAGTTAACATGTCGCTGATTCGCCACCGGCTTGGCGAATGGCTGAGCACGCAGCATTTCGGCCAGTGCTTCACTCACTGCTAGCCACCACTGGCGAGGAGTCATTTCAGCCGCAGAATTTAAGCCATAACGCTGCCACTGACGTGAAAGCGCTTCCTGAAATTGCTTATCGTTAAAAATAGGTTGTGACATAGGAGTTCCACTTTTCTTAGATTTTCAACACAACGTTATCGCTAGTTTGCCAGGCTCGATGTTGACCTTCCTCATCCTGCGGGGGATTAGGCAGGGAGGAGTTGCGGGGATGAGCAAGGAAATGTGATCTCAACCACTTAAAGCTAGTGCAAACCACAGGATTAGCAGCAAATCAATGCAATACAGCGCAGAAAATCTGTATCTAAGTGCAAAAAATGGCCGTTGCGTATTTTCAAAAAGCGGAAGGTAACTCTATAAATTAAGTAAAGGAGTGAAACAGTTTCATAAGTAAAATATCCAGTGTGCTCCATCTCATTCTTAATAGATTTATTAAGATCATCTTTTTAGATGGCACTTTCATCAGGAATGAAGAAGAAACCCTTGCTTAAATGAATCTGATGAACATAAGGGAAACCAGTATTCACGCTGGATCAGCGTCGTTTTAGGTGAGTTGTTAATAAAGATTTGGAATTGTGACACAGTGCAAATTCAGACACATAAAAAAACGTCATCGCTTGCATTAGAAAGGTTTCTGGCCGACCTTATAACCATTAATTACGAAGCGCAAAAAAAATAATATTTCCTCATTTTCCACAGTGAAGTGATTAACTATGCTGATTCCGTCAAAACTAAGTCGTCCGGTTCGACTCGACCATACCGTGGTTCGTGAGCGCCTGCTGGCTAAACTTTCCGGCGCGAACAACTTCCGGCTGGCGCTGATCACGAGTCCTGCGGGCTACGGAAAGACCACCCTCATTTCCCAGTGGGCGGCAGGCAAAAACGATATCGGCTGGTACTCGCTGGATGAAGGTGATAACCAGCAAGAGCGTTTCGCCAGCTATCTCATTGCCGCCGTGCAGCAGGCAACCAACGGTCACTGTGCGATATGTGAGACGATGGCGCAAAAACGGCAATATGCCAGCCTGACGTCACTCTTCGCCCAGCTTTTCATTGAGCTGGCGGAATGGCATAGCCCACTTTATCTGGTCATCGATGACTATCATCTGATCACTAATCCAGTGATCCACGAGTCAATGCGCTTCTTTATTCGCCATCAACCAGAAAATCTCACCCTGGTGGTGTTGTCACGCAACCTTCCGCAACTGGGCATTGCCAATCTGCGTGTTCGTGATCAACTGCTGGAAATTGGCAGTCAGCAACTGGCATTTACCCATCAGGAAGCGAAGCAGTTTTTTGATTGCCGTCTGTCATCGCCGATTGAAGCTGCAGAAAGCAGTCGGATTTGCGATGACGTTTCCGGTTGGGCGACGGCACTACAGCTAATCGCCCTCTCCGCCCGGCAGAATACCCACTCAGCCCATAAGTCGGCACGCCGCCTGGCGGGAATCAATGCCAGCCATCTTTCGGATTATCTGGTCGATGAGGTTTTGGATAACGTCGATCTCGCAACGCGCCATTTTCTGTTGAAAAGCGCCATTTTGCGCTCAATGAACGATGCCCTCATCACCCGTGTGACCGGCGAAGAAAACGGGCAAATGCGTCTCGAAGAGATTGAGCGTCAGGGGCTGTTTTTACAGCGGATGGATGATACCGGCGAGTGGTTCTGCTATCACCCGCTGTTTGGCAACTTCCTGCGCCAGCGCTGCCAGTGGGAACTGGCGGCGGAGCTGCCGGAAATCCACCGTGCCGCCGCAGAAAGCTGGATGGCCCAGGGATTTCCCAGCGAAGCGATTCATCATGCGCTGGCGGCAGGCGATGCGCTGATGCTGCGCGATATTCTGCTTAATCACGCCTGGAGTTTGTTCAACCATAGCGAACTGTCGCTGCTGGAAGAGTCGCTTAAGGCCCTGCCGTGGGACAGTTTGCTGGAAAATCCGCAGTTAGTGTTATTGCAGGCGTGGCTAATGCAAAGCCAACATCGCTATGGCGAAGTTAACACCCTGCTAGCCCGTGCTGAACATGAAATCAAGGACATCAGAGAAGGCACCATGCACGCAGAATTTAACGCTCTGCGCGCCCAGGTGGCGATTAACGATGGTAATCCGGATGAAGCGGAACGGCTGGCAAAACTGGCACTGGAAGAGCTGCCGCCGGGCTGGTTCTATAGCCGCATTGTGGCAACCTCGGTGCTGGGTGAAGTGCTGCACTGCAAAGGCGAATTGACCCGCTCACTGGCGCTAATGCAGCAAACCGAACAGATGGCACGCCAGCACGACGTCTGGCACTACGCCTTATGGAGTTTAATCCAGCAAAGTGAAATTCTGTTTGCCCAAGGGTTCCTGCAAACCGCGTGGGAAACACAGGAAAAAGCGTTCCAGCTGATCAACGAGCAGCATCTGGAACAGCTGCCGATGCATGAGTTTCTGGTGCGCATCCGAGCACAACTGTTATGGGCCTGGGCACGGCTGGATGAAGCCGAAGCGTCGGCGCGTAGCGGGATTGAAGTCTTGTCGTCTTATCAGCCACAGCAACAGCTTCAGTGCCTGGCAATGTTGATTCAATGCTCGCTGGCCCGTGGTGATTTAGATAACGCCCGTAGCCAGCTGAACCGTCTGGAAAACCTGCTGGGGAATGGCAAATATCACAGCGACTGGATCTCTAACGCCAACAAAGTCCGGGTGATTTACTGGCAAATGACCGGCGATAAAGCCGCCGCTGCCAACTGGTTGCGTCATACGGCTAAACCGGAGTTTGCGAACAACCACTTCCTGCAAGGTCAATGGCGCAACATTGCCCGCGCACAAATCTTGCTGGGCGAGTTTGAACCTGCGGAAATTGTTCTCGAAGAACTCAATGAAAATGCCCGCAGTCTGCGGTTGATGAGCGATCTCAACCGTAACCTGTTGCTGCTTAATCAACTGTACTGGCAGGCCGGACGTAAAAGTGACGCCCAGCGCGTGTTGCTGGACGCATTAAAACTGGCGAATCGCACCGGATTTATCAGCCATTTTGTCATCGAAGGCGAAGCGATGGCGCAACAACTGCGCCAGCTGATTCAACTCAATACGCTGCCGGAACTGGAACAGCATCGCGCACAGCGTATTCTGCGAGAAATCAATCAACATCATCGGCATAAATTCGCCCATTTCGATGAGAATTTCGTTGAACGTCTGCTAAATCATCCGGAAGTGCCAGAACTGATCCGCACCAGCCCGTTGACCCAACGTGAATGGCAGGTCCTGGGGCTGATTTACTCCGGTTACAGCAATGAACAAATTGCGGGCGAACTGGAAGTGGCGGCAACCACCATCAAGACGCATATCCGCAATCTGTACCAAAAACTCGGCGTCGCCCACCGTCAGGCTGCCGTGCAGCACGCGCAGAAACTGCTGAAGATGATGGGTTATGGGGTGTGAGTTTAGCCGGATAATGCATTGGATCCGGTTTACATCTTTACATCATTCAATACTCACCCGCGTTACGCCATCTGTTTCTATCAAACCAAACCGCACCGGCAAGAAACGCTCCACCACCGCGATATTGGTCAGCAGATGGCATGAAGGATGGGCGACCTTAAATTCTCCCGCGCCCGCCAGCGCCATCGGCAGTACCAGCTGGTCGGCGAGATATTCCCCCACTGCCGCCGGGCTTGCCAGGTAGCGTTTCACCTCTTTCACTAACTGCGCGGCTACCACCTCGGCACTGACGCGCTTTTCACCGACGACAAAAAAGCGTTCGGTGATATTTTCACTTTCGACTTCAAGCGAGACGGTATTACCCGGCCCCTGGTCACGCGGCAGGTTATGAATATTCTGCTCATGCAGGGAAAAACTACCCGCCAGCGTAGCGATTTCACGCTCAGCGACATGGCGCGGCACGCCAGCTAATAACACCTCTCCACGCATCTGCACAATGTTCCCGCGCTCGCCAAGTTGCAAGGTGTTAAACGATGCCACCGGCGAGACTTCCGTTGCCACCACGCCGCCTCCGGCAGGATAAAAACCGTGACGTAACAGCGTGGTTTGCTGATGAATTCCTATTTTCGCCAGCAGCGGCTCCAGCACCCGGCGGATAAAATCCGCAGGCGGGGCCGACGGGTTATCGGTGCCTCCGCTCACTTCAACACGCGAAGGTCCATCGGCAAACCACAGCGCGGGCAGCACCGTTTGCAGCACCAGCGTACAGCTTCCGGCACTACCGATAGCAAAGCGGTACTCGCCGCCGCGCACGGTGCCAGGCCGGAAGAGCAGACGCTGCGACCCCAGCTCCGCGCCTTCCACGGTTGCTCCGCAAATTTCCGTCGCCGCCTTTACCGCGGTCAGATGCTGGCGCAACAGCCCCGGTTTCGCCCGCCCGGCACGAATGCTGGTGATGGTAAATGGCTGGCCGGTTATCATCGACAGGCTCAGCGCCGAGCGCAGGATCTGCCCGCCACCTTCGCCCTGTGCGCCATCCAGCGCAATCATCCTTTTCATCATTTATCCTTTTACGCACACCACCTGACGCAGGGTATAGATAACTTCCACCAGATCGCTTTGTGCCGCCATCACCGCATCAATATCTTTATACGCCATCGGGATTTCGTCGATCACTTCGGCATCTTTACGGCATTCCACATGCGCGGTGGCACGAATTTGATCTTCCACGCTGAACAGTTTTTTCGCTTTAGTTCGGCTCATTACCCGCCCGGCACCGTGGCTGCACGAACAGAACGACTCTTCATTTCCCAGCCCACGGACGATAAAGCTTTTTGCTCCCATCGAACCGGGAATAATTCCATATTGACCAGCACGCGCAGACACCGCGCCTTTACGCGTCACGTAGATCTCTTCACCAAAGTGCTGTTCTTTTTGCACATAGTTGTGGTGACAGTTGATCTCTTCCATCGCCAGCGTTTGTGGCTGTCTGACCGTTTTCTGCGTAATGCTCTGCAATGCCGTTACCACGTTTTCCATCATCGCATCGCGGTTAAGGCTGGCAAAAAGCTGCGCCCAGGCCACGGCTTTCAGGTAATCATCAAAGTATTCCGTACCTTCCATAAAGTACGCCAGATCACGCGACGGCAACGTCTCAAGCGTTTCCTGCATCTCTTTTTGTGCCAGATCGATAAAGTAAGTCCCGATGGCGTTACCAATTCCGCGTGAACCGGAGTGCAGCATAATCCACACCTGGTCCGACTCATCAAGGCAGATTTCAATAAAGTGGTTACCGGTTCCCAGCGTTCCCAGGTGTTTATAGTTATTGGTATTCAGGAAACGGGGATATTTTTGCGTTAACCACTGATAACCGGCTTCAAGCTCAGCCCATTTAGCATCGACGTTAACAGGTGGATTTTCCCAGGCACCTTTATCACGTTTACAACGGCCAGTGGTACGCCCGTGCGGCACGGCCGTTTCAATCGCCTGACGCAGCTCTGCCAGGTTTTCAGGCAGGTCTTCCGCCGTTAACGCGGTACGCAGCGCGTTCATTCCACAGCCAATATCCACGCCCACCGCCGCCGGAATAATCGCCCCTTTGGTCGGGATCACGCTACCAATGGTGGAACCTTTACCCAGGTGTACATCAGGCATTACCGCAATATGTTTGAAAATAAACGGCATCTTCGCCGTATTAATAAGTTGCTGACGCGCATCGGCCTCTACCGGCACGCCTTTGGTCCACATTTTTACCGGGGCATTTTCAGTGGTCAGTAATTCGTAATTCATTTTGTTTTTCTCTTTTCGTTGTTTGCTGTCCTGATAATTGCAACCGTCGTGCCAGAAAATTAAATAAGCAGCTTAATTTTTTAATTCATTGTTTTAAAAAAGATTATATCTTTACGTCCGTAAACGGAGATTTTCCACAAAACCAATTCACCGATAATGAAATATCGTCTTTTATAAGGATATCTAAGATGCGTAAAACAGTGGCTTTTGGCTTTGTCGGTACCGTGCTGGATTATGCCGGACGCGGTAGTCAGCGCTGGTCGAAATGGCGTCCGACGCTTTGTTTATGCCAGCAAGAATCGTTAGTCATCGATCGGCTGGAATTGTTGCACGACACCCGCTCGCGCTCGCTATTCGAAACGCTTAAACGCGATATCGCCAGCGTTTCGCCAGAAACAGAAGTCGTGGGCGTTGAGATTGAACTGCATAACCCGTGGGATTTCGAAGAGGTTTACGCCTGCCTGCATGATTTCGCCCGTGGTTACGAGTTTCAGCCAGAAAAAGAAGACTATTTAATTCACATCACCACCGGCACCCACGTCGCGCAGATTTGCTGGTTTCTGCTGGCGGAAGCGCGTTACCTGCCCGCCCGGCTGATACAATCTTCACCTCCGCGCAAAAAAGAACAGCCGCGCGGCGCAGGTGAAGTGACGATTATCGATCTCGATTTAAGCCGTTATAACGCCATCGCCAGCCGCTTTGCCGAGGAACGCCAGCAAACGCTTGATTTTCTTAAGTCCGGCATTGCCACGCGTAACCCCCACTTCAACCGCATGATTGAGCAGATCGAAAAAGTGGCGATCAAATCCCGCGCGCCGATTCTGCTTAACGGTCCAACCGGCGCGGGCAAGTCATTTCTGGCGCGACGCATCTTCGAGTTAAAACAGGCGCGGCATCAGTTTAGCGGCGCGTTTGTGGAAGTGAACTGCGCCACCCTGCGCGGCGATACCGCCATGTCGACGCTGTTTGGTCATGTAAAAGGCGCGTTTACCGGGGCGCGGGAATCTCGTGAAGGTTTATTACGCAGCGCCAACGGCGGAATGTTGTTTCTTGATGAGATTGGCGAACTGGGCGCAGACGAACAAGCAATGCTGCTAAAAGCCATTGAAGAGAAAACCTTTTACCCGTTTGGCAGCGATCGCCAGGTGAGCAGTGATTTTCAGCTTATCGCCGGAACGGTGCGCGATTTGCGCCAGCTGGTTGCCGAAGGCAAATTTCGCGAAGATCTGTACGCGCGGATCAATCTCTGGACCTTCACCCTGCCGGGTCTACGCCAGCGCCAGGAAGATATTGAACCGAACCTTGATTATGAAGTGGAGCGCCACGCCACACTCACTGGCGACAGCGTGCGTTTTAACACCGAAGCGCGGCGCGCCTGGTTGGCTTTTGCGACCTCTCCCCAGGCAACATGGCGCGGTAACTTTCGCGAACTTTCTGCCAGCGTCACGCGGATGGCCACCTTTGCCACTAGCGGACGCATCACTCTGGACGTGGTTGAAGATGAGATAAACCGTCTGCGCTATAACTGGCAGGAGAGCCGCCCCTCCGCGCTTACGGCGTTGCTGGGCGCAGAGGCAGAAAACATCGACCTTTTTGACAGGCTGCAACTGGAACACGTGATAGCTCTCTGTCGCCAGGCAAAGTCGCTTTCCGCTGCCGGACGCCTGCTTTTTGATGTTTCGCGCCAGGGCAAAGCCAGCGTCAATGACGCGGATCGGCTACGCAAATACCTGGCGCGTTTTGGTCTGACGTGGGAAGCCGTGCAGGATCAGCACAGCTCCAGTTGAATATGATGGTCCGTCAGCACCTGCATTACGCTTACTGGCGGCGGGGCGTCGGTGTAGACGGCATCTACCATGCTGATGCTGCCCATATTGACCATCGCGTTACGGCCAAATTTCGAGTGATCGACAACCAGCATAACGTGGCGCGAGTTCTCAATAATGGCGCGCTTGGTGCGAACTTCGTGGTAATCGAACTCCAGCAGCGAGCCGTCGCTATCGATGCCGCTTATCCCCAGAATGCCGAAATCAAGGCGGAACTGGGAGATAAAATCGAGCGTCGCTTCGCCAATGATCCCGCCATCGCGGCTGCGTAATTCGCCACCGGCGAGAATAATGCGGAAATCTTCTTTTACCATCAACGTGTTAGCAACATTGAGATTGTTGGTGACAATACGCAAATTGCTGTGATTAAGCAGCGCGTGCGCCACCGCTTCCGGCGTGGTGCCGATATCGATAAACAGTGTCGAGCCGTTGGGGATTTGCTCCGCCACTTTGCGGGCAATCCTCTCTTTTTCTTCGGTCTGGGTGGCTTTGCGATCGTGCCACGGCGTGTTAACCGAACTGGAAGGCAGCGCCGCACCGCCATGGTGACGCAGGATCAGGTTTTGCTCCGCCAGCTCATTGAGGTCGCGGCGAATAGTCTGCGGGCTGACGGAGAAATGCTCTACCAGCTCTTCAGTACTGACATAACCCTGCTGTTTAACCAGTTCGATAATACCGTTGTGACGTTGTGTTTGTTTCATTTATAAATCCCTGGAATTATTTTCGTTTTCGCGCATTGAGCGAATCAACAAAAGCCATCGCTAAACCCACGGCTAACCCGGCGATGTGTGCTCCGTTCGCCATCGACATCCCAAACAAATCAAACCATCCGGCGACAATCCAGATCAGCGCAAAGATAATTAACCCACGTTGCAGGTAAATGCCACTTTGCGGATCGCGTTCACCACGTAGCCAGACGTAGCCCATCAGCGCATACACCACGCCAGAAAGCCCGCCAAACCACGGCCCGCTGAATTTTTGCTGCACATAGCCGCTTAACAGGGCGCTAATGAGAGTAATAACAATTAGCTTACCGCTACCGAGGCGTTTTTCCACCGCACCGCCGAGATACCACCACCAGAGCAGGTTAAAGAGGATATGCATCAGCGAGAAGTGCATTAACGCGTGGGTGAAGTAACGCCAGAACTCAAATTTCAGTGTTGGATCGAATGGCCAGGCCAGCCATAACATCACTTCCTGATCGCCGAGAATTTGCATGGCGATAAACACCACCACGCAGGCGATCATCACCACCCAGGTTACCGGACCTGCGCGTTCACGCAAGGCGGCAAAGAAAGGATAACGGCGATAATGCAGGCCACTGCCGGTATGGCCTGCCTGCCAGCTGGCCGCCAGATAACGCGGATCTGCCGGGTTTTCGAGAAAACGCGCCAGCTCCGCCCGTACGCGCTCGGCCTGGGACTCATCCGCCAGCCAGACATCGCTTTGGTTATGTTGTTGAATCGTGAGGATAACACCCTGCGTCGCCATGTAATCAACAAACGCCTGCGCCACGCGGGGGTTAGCAAAAGAGGTAATCATCAACATCGTTGCTGTCGCTTATTCCACACAAAAGGGGACAGTATAAAGCGTTACGCGCCGTACGCCACCTCTGCGGGAAACTGACGTTGCCAGGCTTCAAAGCCGCCGTCAATGCTATAGACCACATCGTAGCCCTGTTGCAGCAGATACTGCGCCGCGCCTTTGCTGCTATTGCCGTGATAACACATCACCATCACCGGAGTGTCAAAGTCGTTATCACGCATAAACGCGCCCAGCGTGTCGTTGGTTAAATGGAAAGCCTGCACCGCATGCCCCATTGCGAAACTCTGTGGATCGCGAATATCGACCAGCACCGCCTCTTTTTCCTGCAACTTCTGGTGCGCGACGGCAACGTTAATACATTCGAACTGATCCATGCGTCTCTCTTTCTTTACAAACAAGTGGGCAAATTTACCGCACAGTTTACGTCGAAGCGGCAGATAAACGCCATAATGTTATACATATCACTCTAAAATGTTTTTTCAATGTTACCTAAAGCGCGATTCTTTGCTAATATGTTCGATAACGAACATTTATGAGCTTTAACGAAAGTGAATGAGGGCAGCATGGAAACCAAAGATCTGATTGTGATAGGGGGCGGCATCAATGGTGCTGGTATCGCGGCAGACGCCGCTGGACGCGGTTTATCCGTGCTGATGCTGGAGGCGCAGGATCTCGCTTGCGCGACCTCTTCCGCCAGTTCAAAACTCATTCACGGTGGCCTGCGCTACCTTGAGCACTATGAATTCCGCCTGGTCAGCGAGGCGCTGGCTGAACGTGAAGTGCTGCTGAAAATGGCTCCGCATATCGCCTTCCCGATGCGTTTTCGCCTGCCACATCGTCCGCATCTGCGCCCGGCGTGGATGATTCGCATTGGTCTGTTTATGTACGATCATCTGGGTAAACGCACCAGCCTGCCGGGATCAACTGGTTTGCGTTTTGGCGCAAATTCAGTGTTAAAACCGGAAATTAAGCGCGGATTCGAATATTCTGACTGTTGGGTAGACGACGCCCGTCTGGTACTCGCCAACGCCCAGATGGTGGTGCGTAAAGGCGGCGAAGTGCTTACTCGGACTCGCGCCACCTCTGCTCGCCGCGAAAACGGCCTGTGGATTGTGGAAGCGGAAGATATCGATACCGGCAAAAAATATAGCTGGCAAGCGCGCGGCCTGGTTAACGCCACCGGCCCGTGGGTGAAACAGTTCTTCGACGAGGGGATGCATCTGCCTTCGCCTTATGGCATTCGCCTGATCAAAGGCAGCCATATTGTGGTGCCGCGTGTGCATACCCAGAAGCAGGCCTACATTCTGCAAAACGAAGATAAACGTATTGTGTTCGTGATCCCGTGGATGGACGAATTTTCCATCATCGGCACCACCGACGTAGAGTATAAAGGCGATCCGAAAGCGGTGAAGATTGAAGAGAGTGAAATCAACTATCTGCTGAAAGTGTATAACGCGCACTTTAAAAAACAGCTTAGCCGTGACGATATCGTCTGGACCTACTCCGGTGTGCGTCCGCTGTGTGATGATGAGTCCGACTCGCCGCAGGCTATTACCCGTGATTACACCCTTGATATCCATGATGAAAACGGCAAAGCACCGCTGCTGTCGGTATTCGGCGGTAAGTTGACCACCTACCGCAAACTGGCGGAACATGCGCTGGAAAAACTGACGCCGTATTATCAGGGCATTGGCCCGGCATGGACGAAAGAGAGCGTGCTGCCGGGTGGTGCCATTGAAGGCGACCGCGACGATTACGCAGCTCGTCTGCGCCGTCGCTATCCATTCCTGACTGAATCGCTGGCGCGTCATTACGCACGCACTTACGGCAGCAACAGCGAGCTGCTGCTCGGCAATGCGGGGGCGATAAGCGACCTCGGGGAGGATTTCGGTCATGAGTTCTACGAAGCGGAACTGAAATACCTGGTGGATCACGAATGGGTCCGCCGCGCCGACGATGCCCTGTGGCGTCGCACAAAACAAGGTATGTGGCTAAGTGCGGAACAACAATCTCGTGTGAGTCAGTGGTTGGTGGAGTATACGCAGCAGAAGCTGTCGCTGGCGTCGTGATTTAATGTAAGGTGGCCAGGTCAGATTTCAATCTGACCTGAGACTGATGACAAACCAAAAAACTGCCAGATGCGCTACGCTTATCTGGCCTACGTTGTTTATACAATATATTGAATTTGCATGATTTTGTAGGCCTGATAAGGCGTTCACGCCGCATCAGGCATGAACAAAGCGCCACGTTGTCAACAATCTGACCTACTTTTTGATTCAGGGAATTACCGCAAAGCCCACGCCATCATACCCAACGTAACAAAACTTAAGCACGTTCCCCACTCACTCCACTTCCGTATCTGGCATCTATTTTTGCTGCGCCACTGGCAATAATATCCCAACGCAAAACCAAGCTGTGCGCTTATTGGACCGATAAAGTCAATCCACGGTTGAGACCAAAATGGCGAAAAATTCAGTGGGAGCCAGACAACGGTCAGAAAGAAACTGCGCATATTTTCCAGCAATGCAATTTTCGCTGGCGCGACATAGAAAATGATATTCCACAGGAGCAACCAGAAATAAACTGGTACAAATACCAGCCAATAATGCAGTTTGCTTTTCAATTCAGGTGGCGTTCTGCGCGCAAATTGCCAACCAACGCCCACCATTGCACAGAAGAAAAGCGCATATTCAGCCGATAACCAAAGTTGTAATTGCAGAAGTGAAATACGCCTGATCATGAGCGGGATTGAGAACAGCATTTCCCCCAGAAAACTCAGCGTGATAATACAAGCAGCCAGCGCAACCACCGTCGGCCACACCAACAACGGCACAATAACAAAGCCGAGATATAGCGGATAAATATAAAGTCTGATTATATTCATCATTATTGTCCTGATGATTCGGGGGATGCTTCATACAGCGGCACATACCCCACATCCTCTACCAACTGTTGCCCCTGCTGACTTATAAACCAGTCAACAAATTTCTGCGTTTCCGGCGTGGGATTTTCACGCGTCACCATATAGGCATCCACAATGTATGGATAAGTGCCGTTGCGGATATTTTCCTCGGTAGGCGCAACGCCATTTATAGCCAAAAGTTTAATCTGCTTGCGCATTTTGAGCATATTGTCATTCATACGAGTGACGTAATAGTGGAAGGTGTACCCAATGGAAGATGGCGTGTTTTGATAGTCGGCAACTTCAGTAATTAAACCGCCCATAAGATCAATCACAGTGGATTTTTTAGCTGGCAGCATTGGGGTGTCTTGCATAACCAACCCCTTCATAATCGTTTGGCTTCCAGAATCTTCAGGGCGCTGCCAGACTTTTATATGTTCGTCACTACCACCTACTTTATTCCAGCGGCTAGTTTTGCCGCTAAAAATATCTTTAACCTGGTGCTCAGAGAGAGAATTTACCGGGTTATTAATACCAACGATAAAGACAAAGGCTTCGCGGGCGAAAGCGGTATATTTCAGTTTAACACCCGCTTCTTCTGCACGTTTTTTCTGTCCTTCCGACGGTTGCGCAACAAAAATAACCGTCGCGGAACCTTTAATCAGACTATCGTAGGCTTCAGCTGTTCGGGTTTGCTGCAAACCATACGCCTGCCAGGCCAGCGAGGTTCGATCCTTATCTTTTGGCTCGGGTACTAATTTATAATACGCGGAGGCATACAGCGGGTATAAGGCTGTAGCGCCGTACACTCTCGGCCATCTTGACCAATCATCGCTGTAACGTAATGCAGGTTGCCCCCGCAGAGACGTCAGTCCATGGCTCTCTTCTTCCCTGACGCTGTTATAGTACCCTTCCCGGTCGACACATCCCGCCAGTAACGCCGTGCCTAATAGTAAAACACCGGTGAATTTATTCATCTCGCTGATTCCTTTCTCTCGAGCGTTATTCCATTGTTGGATACAGCGGCACATATCCCACATCTTCTACCAGACTCTGCCCCTGCGGCGTTAAAAACCATTCGACCAGTTTTTGTGTTTCTGACGTTGTATTTTCTCTCGTCACCATAAATGCATCGACGATGTACGCATATTTGCCGTTGCGAATGTTTTCCGCCGTCGGTGTAATACCGTTAATCGCTAGCAATTTTATATTTTTATCAGCATTCATTTGCGTCGCGTAATAGCGGAAGGTATAGCCTATTGCGTTGTTTGTATTACGGTATTCGGCAACGACTTTAATCATTCCCTCCATCACGCTTGCCACTTCCGTTTCCTGCGGCGAGATCATGCGGACATTTTTCATGACCTGTGATTGCATCACTGTCTGGCTGCCAGAGTCTTCCGGGCGCTGCCAGGTCTGGATCTCCTGATCGTTACCGCCAACAGTACGCCAGTTGGTAATTGCACCACTGAAAATGTCACGCACCTGTTGTTCAGTCAGGGAATTAACCGGATTATCCGCATTGACGATGAAAACGAATGCTTCACGGGCAAAGGGGGTGTACAGCAAAGTGACACCAGATTCCTTTGCACGTTTTTTTTGCCCACCGGAAGGTTGCGCCACGAAAATAATATCAGCATCGCCCTTAACGATTTTGTTATATGCTTCTGGCGTACGAGAGTTTTCCAGATAATCCCAAACGTGAAAATCCTCTGGTATTACACTTAATGCATAAAATGCAGAAGCATAAATTGGGTACGCAGCCGTGGCGCCATCGATTCGCGGCCAGTTTTGCCTAAACTGAATTTGCGGTTTGCCGCGCAGCGGCGTCAGTCGATTATTGAGTTTATCGGGTCGCCAGGCCCAGATATCAATATTTTCGCGTACACCGACACCAGGATTTTGCTGCTTATATAAATGGGCCTGATACCCGGCGACAATACCAAGTAAGAGAAGTAGAAACAGGAGTAAGTTACGGCAACGTAGTCCGGACGTGCCGGATAAAGGATATCTGGTCGGCCAGGCGTATCCCAGCGAAAAACTGATATGCGCCCCAACGGGAATAATGACCATCCACCAGTACTCACCACCCACTAATGAGACTAAAAAAACGCCCAACCAGGGAAGCATAAGGTTTGCCAACCAACCAGCTCCCATCTGGCGAAATTGATAATCTGCCAGATGTAGCGTGATTATCCAGCCAACCAGGGTTAATAGCGCGGGTAAGAGAAAAAAGCATTGCCGCCAGACGGCTATTTCTCTGTTTTCTGGCGCGCTATCACCGGCCCACACGCGACCAGAGAAAAATATTATTATCGCCCCCAGCGTCAGCATAAAGACGTTGAGTAGAAGATAAATTGTTGGCGTGATAAGGATATTACAAACTTCAATAATACCGGTAAGCCCGACACCCAGCATGGCAACAACCGCTGCCAAAAATTGCGCCAGTATGGGGATGCCGAAAAAAGTCATTATCAGCGAGGTCAAAATCCATTTTCTATTTGGCATCATTCTGTCCATTCTTCCTGAATGACGGAATTATACTCCACGAGAACCCTCGCCCCCTCTGGACACTTTTCCGAAATAAAGGCGAAAAAAAACGGGACCTTGTGGCCCCGTTCTGTTTTTTAGCGAACTTACAATCTCACCGGATCGATATGCCAGATATGATCAGCGTACTCTTTGATAGTACGGTCAGAAGAGAAGTAGCCCATATTGGCAATGTTCAGCATCGCTTTTGCGGTCCACTCTTCCTGAAGCTCGTAGAGTTCATCGACTTTATCCTGACAATCGACATAGCTGCGATAATCCGCCAGTACCTGGTAGTGATCGCCGAAGTTGATCAGCGAATCAACCAGATCGCGATAGCGACCCGGATCTTCCGGACTGAATACACCGCTGCCGATTTGCGTCAGCACCTGATGCAGCTCCTCATCTTTCTCGTAGTATTCACGCGGTTTGTAGCCCTGACGACGCAGTTCTTCCACTTCTTCCGCTGTGTTACCAAAAATAAAGATATTGTCAGCACCGACATGATCCAGCATCTCGACATTCGCACCGTCCAACGTACCGATAGTCAGCGCACCGTTAAGCGCAAACTTCATGTTACTAGTGCCGGAAGCTTCCGTCCCTGCCAGCGAAATCTGTTCAGACAGATCTGCCGCCGGAATGATCAACTGCGCCAGGCTAACGCTGTAGTTCGGGATGAACACGACTTTCAGCTTATCGCCAATCTGCGGATCGTTGTTGATCACTTTCGCTACGTCATTGATCAAATGGATAATATGCTTCGCCATGTAATAGGCCGAAGCCGCCTTACCGCCAAAAATATTCACGCGCGGTACCCACTTCGCATCCGGGTCGGCCTTGATGCGGTTATAGCGGGTAATCACATGCAACACATTCATCAATTGACGTTTGTATTCGTGAATACGTTTGATTTGCACATCGAACAACGCCTTTGGATTCACCACCACATTCAGCTGCTGGGCGATATACTCCGCCAGACGCTTTTTATTCTCCAGCTTCGCCTGATGCACAGCGTGATTAACCATTGGGAAATCACAGTGTTGTTGCAGCTCATTAAGCAGGCTAAGGTCGGTGCGCCAGTTACGGCCCAGGTGTTCGTCCAGCACGGCTGAAAGCGATGGGTTCGCTACCGCCAGCCAGCGACGCGGCGTCACACCGTTGGTGACGTTGGTGAAACGACCCGGGAAGATTTTCGCAAAGTCGGCAAACAACGATTGCACCATCAGATTAGAGTGCAGTTCCGATACACCGTTAACTTTGTGGCTCACAACAACCGCCAGCCAGGCCATACGCACACGACGACCGTTGGATTCATCAATGATCGACGCCCGTCCCAGCAGATCGGTATCGTTCGGATACTGTTCCTGCAAGGTTTTCAGGAAATAGTCGTTGATTTCAAAGATGATCTGCAGGTGACGCGGCAGAATTTTACCCAGCATATCAACCGGCCAGGTTTCCAGCGCCTCGCTCATCAGCGTGTGGTTAGTGTAGGAGAAGACCTGACAACACACCTCAAACGCGTCGTCCCAGCTAAATTGGTGCTCATCGATCAGCAGACGCATCATCTCAGGAATCGACAGTACCGGATGGGTATCATTGAGATGAATCGCGATTTTATCCGCCAGGTTATCGTAGGTTTTATGCAACTGATAATGGCGGCTTAAAATGTCCTGAATGGTCGAGGAAACCAGGAAGTATTCCTGACGCAGGCGCAGCTCACGCCCGGAGTAGGTGGAGTCATCCGGATACAGTACGCGAGATACGTTCTCGGAGTGGTTTTTATCTTCCACTGCCGCGAAGTAGTCACCCTGGTTGAATTTACCGAGGTTAATTTCGCTACTGGCTTGCGCACTCCACAAACGCAACGTGTTGGTCGCGTCGGTGTCGTAACCCGGGATTATCTGATCGTAAGCGACTCCCAGAATCTCTTCGGTTTCAATCCAGCGCGTTTTTTTACCTTCCTGCTGAATGCGACCACCAAAACGGACTTTATAGCGCGTGTTGTGGCGTTTGAATTCCCACGGGTTACCATATTCCAGCCAGTAGTCAGGCGACTCTTTCTGGCTACCGTTAACGATGTTCTGCTTGAACATACCGTAGTCATAGCGGATGCCGTAACCGCGCCCCGGCAACCCTAACGTCGCCAGAGAATCGAGGAAGCAAGCCGCCAGACGTCCCAGGCCACCGTTACCGAGGCCCGGGTCATTTTCTTCATCAATCAGCTCTTCGAGATTTAACCCCATCGCTTCCAGTGCGCCCTGTACATCTTCGTAAATTCCTAGCGACAACATGGCGTTGGAGAGCGTACGGCCAATCAAAAACTCCATCGACAGGTAGTAAACCTGACGAGTTTCTTGCGACAACTGGGCACGGTTTGAACGTAACCAGCGCTCCACGAGACGATCGCGCACAGCAAATAACGTTGCGTTCAGCCATTCATGTTTATTGGCGACGACCGGGTCCTTTCCAATCGTAAACATCAGCTTGTAAGCGATAGAGTGCTTAAGAGCTTCTACGCTAAGCGTGGGCGATGAATATGTAAACGGAGCATTCATATAGGCGTTTCCTGAAAACTATTTCAAGCGATAGTAAAGCTCACGGTACGACTTCGCCGCGACCTGCCAGCTAAAATCCATTGCCATAGCCTGACGTTGCACAAACCGCCACAGTGAAGGACGGGACCACAGTACAAAAGCACGTCGAATAGCCCGTAACAGCGACCAGGCATTACTATCTTCAAAGACAAACCCACTGGCGACGCCATCTGCAAGGTTCTCAAGAGAACAGTCAGAAACCGTATCAGCAAGCCCACCGGTGCGCCGCACTAACGGCAGCGTACCGTACTTCAATCCATAAAGTTGCGTTAAGCCGCACGGTTCAAAACGGCTGGGCACCAGAATGACGTCCGCGCCGCCCATAATGCGATGCGAAAATGCTTCGTGATAGCCAATCTGAACGCCCACCTGGCCGGGGTATTCCGCTGCCGCCGCAAGGAAACCTTCCTGCAGCACCGGATCGCCCGCGCCGAGTAGCGCCAGCTGCCCGCCCTGCTCCAGAAGGCCCGGTAAGGCTTCCAGCACCAGGTCGAGACCTTTCTGGCTGGTCAGACGGCTCACCACTGCAAAAAGCGGCACTTTATCGTCAACCTTAAGCCCCATTGCGATTTGTAACTGGCGCTTATTTTCCGCTTTATCTTCCAACGTATCGCGGGTGTAACGCGAGGCCAACAGTAAGTCCGTCTCTGGACTCCAGATTTTCTCGTCCACGCCGTTCAGTACGCCGGAAAGACGTCCTTCACGGTGACGCTGTTGCAACAGACCTTCCATACCGTAGGCAAACTGCGGTTCGGTGATCTCGCGAGCGTAGGTTGGACTGACCGCCGTAATGTGATCGGCATAGTACAGACCGGCCTTCAGGAAAGAGATTTGTCCGTTGAATTCCAGCCCATGAATATTAAAGAATGACCATGGCAATTGGATGTCATTCATGTGATGTGCATAAAACATGCCTTGATAGGCCAGGTTGTGCACAGTAAACACCGACTTCGCCGGACGCCCACGCGCCGCCAGATACGCAGGCGCAAGGCCTGCATGCCAGTCGTGCGCATGCACCACATCAGGACGCCAGAATGGGTCAAGCCCGCTGGCCATTTCTGCCCCAACCCACCCCAGCAGCGCAAAACGCAATACGTTGTCGGTATAGGCAAATAAGTTGGTATCGTGATACGGGCTTCCCGGACGATCATAGAGATGCGGCGCGTCAATCAGGTATATGCCAACCCCGTTGTAATGACCGAACAACAGCGTGATATGCCCGGCGAAGGTATCACGACGGGATACTACCTGCGCATCGGTCACGCCACGGCGAATATCGGGAAATGCAGGCAACAGTACGCGAGCGTCAACGCCGTCTGCGATTTGTGCTGCGGGTAATGCCCCAATAACATCAGCCAGACCGCCGGTTTTAAGCAGCGGGAACATCTCTGAACATACATGTAAAACCTGCATTATCGCTCCTGTTTATGCCCTAACTTCCGTAGCATTTCGCGCGTTACCAGCACGATGCCTTCTTCTGAACGATAGAAACGACGTGCATCTTCCTCTGCGTTTTCACCAATCACCATGCCTTCCGGAATAACACAAGCACGATCGATGACGCAGCGACGCAGACGGCACGAGCGACCTACCCATACTTCCGGTAACAAGACGGCGGAATCAATGTTGCAGAATGAATTCACGCGAACGCGCGAGAACAGAACGGACTGCACCACCACCGAACCGGAGATCACACAACCGCCGGAAACCAGTGAGTTAAGGGTCATCCCGTGGCTACCGGAGCGATCCTGCACGAATTTCGCTGGCGGTAATGATTC
Organism: Escherichia sp. WS1152; assembly: GCF_046487665.1. Classification (NCBI taxonomy): domain Bacteria; kingdom Pseudomonadati; phylum Pseudomonadota; class Gammaproteobacteria; order Enterobacterales; family Enterobacteriaceae; genus Escherichia; species Escherichia sp. WS1152. The sequence goes on from NZ_JBJQJA010000005.1 coordinate 100,600, forward strand.
ATTGTAGGTGCGAATTGGCCAATTGCGATCGTACATATCCAGTTCCGGCACCACAGAGGCCAGATCGAGGTTCGCTTTCCAGTAAGCTTCCAGCGTACCCACATCGCGCCAGTACGGCTCGGCATCCGGGTCGGATTGTACGCAAGAGAGCGGGAACGGGTGCGCATAGGCCAGACCGGCTTCGGTGATCTTGGGAATCAAATCTTTGCCAAAGTCGTGGCTGGAGTTCTCATCGCGATCGTCTTCTTCCAGCAGTTCATACAGATAGTCGGCGTCAAAGACGTAGATACCCATACTCGCCAGAGATTTGCTCGGATCGTTCGGCATTGACGGTGGGTTAGCAGGTTTTTCAACGAATTCGATAATTTTATCGTTCTCATCAACCGCCATAACGCCAAATGCGGAGGCTTCTTCAATCGGTACTGGCATACAAGCAACGGTGCAACGTGCGCCTTTTTCGACGTGGTCGATAAGCATACGCGAGTAGTCTTGCTTGTAGATATGGTCGCCCGCCAGGATCACCACGTATTCCGCTTTATAACGGCGGATAATGTCGAGGTTTTGGGTGACCGCATCTGCGGTGCCGCGATACCAGTTTTCCCCTTTCATTCTCTGCTGCGCTGGCAGCAGATCGACAAACTCGTTCATTTCTTCATTAAAGAATGACCAGCCGCGCTGAATGTGCTGCACCAGAGTGTGGGACTGGTACTGGGTGATCACGCCCATACGACGGATCCCGGAGTTGATGCAGTTAGACAGCGCAAAGTCGATAATGCGGAACTTACCGCCGAAGTGTACGGCCGGTTTTGCTCGCTTATTGGTTAAATCCTTCAGGCGGGTACCACGTCCTCCCGCCAGTATCAGGGCAACAGATTTCAATGGCAGCTGGCGCGCCAACATTAAGTGATCGTTCTTCTCTAAACTAACCATGACTAACTCCTTTTTTATCATCTCTGGAACACACACAATCCGTGTGCAGGTCCCTGCCAGACAGCCGTAATCACTGGGTTATCCTCTCCAGCGAATGGGGGAATGGCGTGCCACTCCCCAGCAGGTAAAACAATCTCTGTTACCTCAAGCGTGGCGTTAATTGCGATCAAAAAGCGATCCGAGAGCAGAATTTGCAGCTGTTTCGGCCCGTTTTGCCACTCATCCGTGCTTAAAGGTTGAGCATATCGATTTAGCCAACGGACATTGCCGTCGCCTTCTTCCCACCAGCGATTCTCCACCAAAGCGGGAATACGCTTGCGCAGATGGATTAACGCGGCGGTAAATGCGGTTAAACCACTGCTTGCCTGCGACCAGTCCAACCAGGTTAATTGGTTATCCTGACAGTAGGCATTGTTATTGCCATGCTGGCTGTGACCATGTTCGTCACCGGCCAGTAACATCGGCGTGCCCTGGGAGAGCAACAACGTTGTTAACAGGGCATGAATGCTGTCGCGCCGCCGTTCAACCAGATCAAGAGTACCGCCTAACCCTTCTTTACCATGATTGTTACTGTAATTGTTGTTGGTCCCGTCGCGATTTTCTTCTCCGTTTGCTTCATTGTGTTTATGGTTGAAGCAAACGCAGTCGCGCAGCGTAAAACCGTCATGTGCGGTGACGAGATTAATCGCGGCACTAGGCAGACGACCATTACGTTTAAAAACATCGCTGGAGGCAGCAAAACGCTCTGCAAACGCCCCCAGAGGCAAATCATAATGCAGCCAGAAACGACGGGCAGCATCGCGGAAATGATCGTTCCACTCGGCAAAAAGCGGCGGGAAATTTCCCACCTGATAACCACCAGGAGCGATATCCCACGGTTCAGCAATTAACTTCACCTGCGAGAGCACCGGGCAGTTCTGGATAGCGGTAAACAACGGCGCATCCTGACGGAACTCTGGCGTACGGCCCATGACTGCCGCCAGATCAAAGCGGAAACCATCGACGTGGCAGGTTTCTACCCAATAACGCAGGCAGGCGCTGGCATAATCCACCACCGCCGGGTGACTCAAATTGAGCGTGTTGCCACAACCGGTCCAGTTGTGATAATCGCCGTCTTCTCTTATCCAATAATAGCTACGGTTGTCGATCCCACGCAGCGAGAATAACGGGCCGTCGAGGTCCAGTTCCGCACTATGGTTGAGCACGATATCAAGAATGACTTCGATACCCGCTTTATGCAGTGCTTTGATTGCATCGCGAAACTCATGCAGCGCCGTTTCTGGCGAGCAGGCATACGCCGGATGCAGCGCAAACATCGCCACCGGGTTGTAACCCCAGTAGTTACTTAGCCCCATGCGTTGCAGACGTGGTTCACTGGCAAACTGCGCCACCGGCAGCAGTTCCAGCGCGGTAATGCCCAACTGTTTCAAATAGTTGATCATCACCGGATGCCCGAGGGCTTTATAAGTGCCACGGATCTCGACCGGGATCTCCGGGTGCAGGTACGTTAATCCTTTAACATGGGCTTCATAAATGATGGTGCTGCCCCACGGCGTGCGCGGCGGGGCATCATCTTCCCAGTCATAGTGATCAACCACCACTACGCATTTCGGCGCAATGGCGGCGTTGTCGCGATAGTCAGGTTCATTATGACCGGCGTGCAGCAGCGGGTTATCTTTAAATTCCCCGTCAATTTGCCGCGCGCAAGGATCAATCAACAACTTCGCCGGGTTAAAGCGATGCCCCTCGGCGGGTTGCCAGGGGCCATGAACGCGATAACCATAACGCAAACCCGGGCGCGCATCCGGCAGATAACCGTGCCAAATGTCGCCACTGTGCCCTGGCAAGTCATAGCGATGTTCCTGGCCATTGGCGTCAAAGACACACAGCTCTACCCGCTCGGCATGAGCGGAGAAAAGTGTGAAGTTGACGCCCTGACCGTCGTAATGCGCGCCGAGGGGAGCGGGTTTGCCAATGGCGAGTTGTGTCATTCTGCCTCCCGAACCAGCCAGATAGTGGCCAGCGGTGGTAGCGTCAGGCTTAGTGAATGCTGACGACCGTGGCTGGCAATCTCATCGCTGTGTACCGTGCCGCCATTGCCTGCATTACTGCCGTGATAGTGCATGGAATCGGTATTGAGGATCTCACGCCATTTGCCTGGCTGATTAATGCCGAAGCGATAATCATGACGCGGCACCGGCGTAAAGTTACTGGCAACGATGATTTCGTTACCCTCTTTATCGCGACGCACAAAGATCAGCACCGAGCGTTCTTTGTCATCCACCACTAGCCATTCAAAGCCGTACGGGTCAAAATCCAGTTCATGCATCGCTTTATGGTGGCGGTAGGTGAGGTTCAGATCGCGCACCAGACGCTGGACACCGTGGTGCCAGTTATCGCCGCCTTCCAACAGATGCCAGTCGAGGCTGGCGTCATGGTTCCACTCGCGGCCCTGGGCAAATTCGTTCCCCATGAACAGCAGTTTCTTGCCCGGAAATGCCCACATCCAGCCATAGTAAGCGCGCAGGTTAGCGAATTTCTGCCATGCGTCGCCCGGCATGCGGTCGAGAATCGATTTTTTACCGTGGACCACTTCATCATGCGACAACGGTAGGACGAAGTTTTCAGTGTAGTTGTAGAGCATCCCGAAGGTCAGTTTATCGTGATGATACTGACGATAAATCGGGTCGAGCTTCATGTAGTCCAGGGTGTCATGCATCCAGCCGAGGTTCCACTTGTACCAGAAGCCCAGACCGCCCATATCCTGCGGACGAGAAACGCCAGGGAAATCGGTAGACTCCTCAGCCATTGTCACCGCACCGGAAACCTGCTCACCAAGAATACGGTTGGTATTACGCAAGAATTCAATCGCTTCAAGATTCTCGCGCCCGCCAAATTCGTTCGGGATCCACTCCCCCTCTTTACGGCTGTAGTCACGATAAATCATCGACGCCACCGCATCGACGCGCAGCGCATCAATACCAAAACGTTCAATCCAGTAAAGCGCGTTACCGACGAGGAAGTTACTGACTTCACGGCGACCATAGTTGTAAATCAGCGTGTTCCAGTCCTGATGATAGCCTTCGCGCGGATCGCTGTGTTCATACAAGTTCGTACCATCAAATTCGGCAAGCGCAAAGTCATCAGTCGGGAAGTGGCCTGGCACCCAGTCGAGAATCACGTTCAGACCAGCTGCGTGTGCAGCATCAATGAAATAACGGAAGTCGTCGCGAGTACCAAAACGGCGGGTTGGTGCATACAGGCCGGTTGGCTGATAACCCCAACTGCCATCGAAGGGATGCTCGTTAATGGGCAGTAGTTCGAGGTGGGTAAAGCCCATCCATTTAGCATAAGGCACCAGTTGATCGGCCAGCTCGCGGTAGCTCAACCAGAAATTGTTGTCGGTGTGGCGACGCCAGGAGCCCAGGTGAACTTCATAAATAGAGATTGGCGCATCAAACTGATTCGCTTTTTTGCGCTCTTCAGTCTGTACAACCTTTTCCGGCAGCCCGCAAATAAGAGACGCGGTTTCCGGGCGCATTTGCGCTTCGAAGGCATAAGGGTCGGACTTCAGACGCAAGTTGCCATTGGCATCAATCATCTCGTATTTATAGAGCTGACCGTTATGCGCCCCAGGGATAAACAATTCCCAGATGCCGCTCTCTTTACGCAGGCGCATCGGGTGACGGCGACCGTCCCAGTAGTTGAATTGCCCAACCACCGAGACCCGACGGGCGTTTGGAGCCCAGACAGAGAAACGCGTACCTGTGACGCCATCCATAGTATCTGAATGCGCGCCTAAGGTTTCATACGGGCGCAGGTGAGTACCTTCAGATAATAGCCAGGCATCCATTTCCTGGATTAGCGGACCAAAACGGTAAGGATCATCAATCAGGTTTTGCTGACCATGCCAGACAACAGCCAACTGATAGCGGAAAAAATTCTTACGTCGCGGAATGACGCCGCTAAAGAATCCCCGTGAGTCGAGACACTCCAGTTTTGCGAGTTTGCGCCCGGTTTTCGGTTCAATCACCCACACATCGGTAGCGTCGGGTAAAAGGGCACGGACTTCCAGTCCCGCGGTGGTTTTATGCATTCCCAGTACGGAAAAAGGATCCGCAAAATGGCCTGCAATTAGCGCGTTAATCACGTCTCTATCGATACGATCGGACATGCTTGTCTTCCTGTTTTATTGTGTCACCCCATCCAATTGGATTTTTGACTTCTGGTTGTGACATTTTTTTGACCTGAACGGCGCAGCACTCTGTGCATCCTCTCTGCGTCGTCCTCACTTCAGGTAAGGCTGTGAATACTCATGTATTCAGCCACCCTTAAAGAATAGCCAATGCTCTATTTAACTCCCGGTAAATCATGAAACATCTGCGCTTACTCCTGTATTACGCACTAACAGGGGCGGCATCGCGCCCCAGATTTAATGAATAAAGATTACGCCAGTTGACGAAGCATCCGACGCAGCGGCTCCGCGGCCCCCCACAGCAGCTGGTCGCCCACGGTAAAGGCTGACAGGAACTCTGGTCCCATATTCAGCTTACGCAGGCGGCCTACCGGCGTGGTCAGCGTGCCGGTAACGGCAGCTGGGGTTAGCTCACGCATAGTGATTTCCCGATCGTTCGGAACGACTTTCGCCCACGGATTGTGCGCAGCCAGCAGTTCTTCCACGGTCGGAATCGACACATCTTTTTTCAATTTAATAGTGAATGCCTGGCTGTGGCAGCGCAATGCCCCGACACGCACACATAAACCATCTACCGGAATTACGGAAGATGTGTTGAGGATCTTGTTGGTTTCCGCCTGCCCTTTCCACTCTTCGCGGCTCTGACCGTTATCGAGCTGTTTGTCGATCCACGGAATCAGGCTACCCGCCAGCGGCACGCCAAAGTTATCCACCGGCAGCTCACCGCTACGGGTTAAGGTTGTGACTTTGCGTTCGATATCGAGAATAGCAGAGGACGGGGTCGCGAGTTCATCTGCTACATGGCCATACAGATGGCCCATCTGGGTTAATAACTCACGCATATGTCGCGCACCACCGCCGGAAGCGGCCTGGTAGGTTGCAACGGACACCCAATCAACAAGATCATTGGCGAATAAACCACCCAACGACATCAACATCAGGCTTACGGTACAGTTACCGCCAACAAAAGTCCTGATGCCATTATTTAATCCGTCGGTAATGACGTCCTGATTGACGGGGTCAAGAATAATGATGGCGTCATCTTTCATGCGCAGAGACGATGCTGCGTCAATCCAGTAACCCTGCCATCCGCTTTCACGAAGCTTTGGATAGATTTCGTTGGTATAATCGCCGCCCTGACAGGTCACAATGATATCGAGGGCCTTTAGCGCCTCCAGATCAAAGGCATCCTGAAGTGTGCCAGTGGTTCCGCCAAAAGACGGCGCAGCCTGACCAAGCTGAGAAGTAGAAAAGAAGACAGGGCGAATGGCGTCGAAGTCGCGCTCTTCAACCATGCGTTGCATGAGAACGGAGCCGACCATACCGCGCCAGCCGATAAAACCAACATTTTTCATAAGCGTTTTTTCCTGCAAAGATGTGTGCTGTATAAATGTGCCGGTCTCCTCTTGGCACATCTTTCACCATACAAAAAGCAGCCAAAGTCGCAAGTGAAATTAATCAATGATAGCGAAGCCATCAGTAATGCGACTTATCCTGCTTTGTTAGCACGCAGAAAGTCCGCGGCAATTATCAGGGAATTTGAGTTATGAATGAAATCATTTCTGCAGCAGTTTTATTGATCCTGATTATGGATCCGCTCGGAAACCTACCTATTTTCATGTCCGTACTGAAACATACTGAACCGAAAAGACGGCGGGCAATCATGGTGCGAGAGTTGCTTATTGCTCTCCTGGTGATGCTGGTGTTCCTGTTTGCGGGTGAGAAAATTCTGGCATTTCTCAGCCTGAGAGCAGAAACCGTCTCCATTTCTGGCGGCATCATTCTGTTTCTAATTGCCATTAAGATGATTTTCCCCAGCGCTTCAGGAAATAGCAGCGGGCTTCCGGCAGGTGAAGAGCCATTTATCGTGCCGCTGGCAATTCCGCTGGTCGCCGGGCCAACTATTCTCGCCACGCTGATGTTGTTGTCTCATCAGTACCCGAATCAGATGGGACATCTGGTGATTGCTCTGCTGCTGGCCTGGGGCGGCACCTTTGTCATCCTGCTACAGTCTTCGCTATTTTTACGTCTGCTGGGCGAGAAAGGGGTGAACGCACTTGAACGCCTGATGGGATTGATTCTGGTGATGATGGCAACCCAGATGTTCCTCGACGGCATTCGAATGTGGATGAAGGGGTAAGGTTCAAACAGGTGCTGCACACAACCAGACGCGGCACCTGTTTTATTACCTGAACTGATAATGACCTTCGCCCAATCGGATAACCCTTCCCTCTTCTTCTGCGCGGTTCAGCCACACACTAATTTGTTCGATGGTTAAACCAGTACAAGACGCCAGCCTTTCAATACTTATCGATTCCTTTGCAAGGATCGCCAGTTCCGCCACAAAGAGTTGATAAAAATCGACAGGCGTATACGCGGGCATTACTGCGTAATTTGCGTCATCTTCATGCAGCGAAAACAGTTCTGGTTGAGCGTTACGGAGTGCTCTGTCATACATCAGCCCAGGAACGTCTGGCAGTCTGATCGTCACATTCTCAGCCTGTTCAGCACTCCATGACGCCCCATTTTCTACTAATCGTGAATTGGCTGATTGCATATCCTGATTTGGTTTAACCTGCACAGGCAGCCACTGATGTTTTAATGCCTCCATCGCCCCGGTTATCGTTCCACCGGTCATTCCCGCACGTACAACCATTGCGCTTTCAGCAAGGCAATAAATATATTTATTTCGCGCCATCGCATTGCCGACGGTGAAACGTACCTCTGGGTAAAACGGCGAAATCAACACCAGGTTGCCTGCTATAAGCCCTTCACGCCATTTCACTAACGTACTCGTTTTTAACAAGCTATCAGCTAATACGCCAACAGCAGTTCCCCCGGCCTCCAGTGCCGACGCCATTGCACATTCATCAATACCTCGCGCACCACCAGAGATAACGCAAATCCCCTGTTGGGCCAGTTTCGCGGCCAGTTGTTGGGTATAGCGCAAATCGTCAGTCGGAGCATCTCGCGAGCCAACAATCGCCATACCTTCCGCTTGCAGTAATGCTTTATTCCCGCAGCCAAATAAAACGGGAGGTGCATCCGTTCGCAATCGGTTTTTCAAGCGAACGGGATAATCAGCATCTCCGCGGGTTAAGATCCATAAACCGGCGCGTTGCCACTTATCTACCGCCAACGCCAGACTATGACCACGCGCCAGCAAGCCAAGAATACGCTCCTGAGAAATACGCGGATCGCTCCAGCCTGTAAGTTTCTCTTGCGGTTGCGGCACCAGAAGCTCGGCGGGACTGATACGTTGGTGCTTCAGCCATAATGCAAACTTCCCCCATTCACTATTACTAAGAGGTTTATACTCACTCGCCGCCGCGCGAGAAAAATCGCTGGTTAGCAGGAGAGTTGCTTGTGCATTGGCTGAAAGATTCATCAATTTTTTACCGAGGTAGAAGCAAGGGCAAGAGGATAAACCGTCGGGCAACCTGCCTGGCGTAACAGTGCTGTCAGAACTGTCAGCGTCCATGCAGAATCCACGATATCGTCAACCAGCAACGCCGGACCAGGCATCAAAGGAGGGGTAATCACAAACGCCCCGTCGAGATTTTGACACTGGTGGAAACGGTTTTGCTGCATTTTCTGCGGTGGATTGTCCACGACTTTTTCAATGGCATCAATAAAAGGTAAGCCAAGTTTCGCCGCCAGTCGCCGGGCAAAATCAGGAACCAGGTCGAGGTGCTTTAATGAAGGAACGCAGCATACCCAGGTTGGTTCAGGATGCGGATTCCAGCGTTGGCGAACCATTTCCGCACATGCCTCCACCAGTTCATCACTGAATCGCCCCGTTTTTTTCTCCTGTGCTACCTGCTTTCCCCACCCGGAATCTCCCCAACGAGAAAGGATTCGCCCCGTAGATCCTTGTAAACTCGCAGGCAAGTTCCCTTTAAATCCGTATTGCGTAAAAGCCCCAGCTGCCACCTGTTTATTGAGATTTAATGGCAGGTCAGCGTGTTTAATAAATAAGTTTGCCGCATGGAGTAAGCCGCTATCAATGTCGGGCGACAACAACGGATGCTGAAGACAACTGCTACATTTACCACAATGTTCGGCACCTGGCTCATCGAGTGCGCGGCGCAGAAATTGCATTTTGCACTCCTTGGTCGTGATATAGCTTTCAACGTCTGCCAGCTCACTTTTTCTCTGATTCATCAAATGGTTAATTCGTTCATGGTTAGGAGAAAAACTGACAATTGTTCTGCGCCATAATTTCTCGGTATACACCACAGGCGATGGATTTTCAGCTACCAATAATTTCAGTGCTTTTTCTATTTGCCCATAACGGAGATTCGTCCGTTGTTCAATGCCTCGTAAGGTAAGACCGTCATTCACGCTAAGTACGTTGAGTATTTCATGAATTTGCGCCTCCGCAGGAAAGGCGCTTTCACGGAAGAATTTATGAATAGCACGGTCTTCACTGCCGCAAAGCAGTATGCCAACAGCAGAATCGATACCGCGACCGGCACGCCCCACCTGTTGGTAGTAACCAACTATCGAACCTGGCATCTGGTAATGAATAACAAACCCCAAATCCGGTTTGTCAAAGCCCATTCCCAGCGCCGTTGTCGCAACCAGCACTTTAATTTTATTTGCCAGCAACGCCTGCTCCAGATATTCCCTGGCAGTATTAGAATCTTCCGCGCCTTCGCAAGTCACGCCGCTGTAGTAAGCAAATGCACTGATACCATTTTTCCTTAACCACTCGGCGACAAGTTCGGCATCGCGAGTAGTCAGGGTATAAACAATTCCCGATTTGGAAAACTGAGGGATAACCGTTGCTAACCATGCCAGACGGGATGACTGTTCACCTAAGACTAAGGCATCAAGCGCCAAACTTTCGCGAGCCAGCGTTCCACGCTGAATCACAATGTCACCCAATTGCTGACGGATATCCTCAACGACACGGTTATTCGCTGTCGCGGTTGTACCCAGAACAGGGGTATTCGCAGGTAGTTGGCGCAAAATATCTAATATACGTCGGTAATCCGGGCGAAAATCGTGGCCCCAATCAGAGATGCAGTGCGCCTCGTCGACCACAAGCAAGCCAATACGATCGGCTATAGGATATAAAACCGTTTCGATAAAGTCCTGGTTTGCCAAACGTTCCGGGGAAACCAGCAAGCAATCGACCTCACCTTGCAGCAACTTATCGCTAATGCGCTGCCATTCTTCTCTGTTTGTAGAATTCAACGTTTCAGCCGTAATACCTAACCGTTCAGCGGCGGCAACCTGGTTACGCATCAGGGCAAGCAAAGGAGAGATGATAATTGTCGGGCCAGCGCCGCGATCGCGGAAGATTTTACTGGCGATGAAGTACACAGCACTTTTCCCCCAGCCAGTGCGTTGGACAACCAGCAGTTTTCGCCGTTGGTTCACCACCGCGTCTATGGCTTCCCATTGCCCTTCCCTGAAAGTAGCGGTGGTATTTCCTAACATCCGCTGTAAAAGCAATTCAGCTGCGTGCTTTTCCATCTTTATCTCCTGCGATCTTTGGGCAGTGATTAGAACGGATTATTTGCAGGTAAATTTGCGAGAGAGATCAAAAAGATGAAGAGAGGAGAAAAGAGAAATGAATTACTGCGAGCAAGCTCGCAGTAATTTGTCGCAGTAATTAACTCAACAGCTGGAACGCAATCATCCCAACGATGGCACCGACAGTGCCGAGGATGGTTTCCATCATGGTCCAGGTTTTCAGCGTTTCGGCTTCGGTCGCGCCGGTAAATTTACCGAACAACCAGAAACCAGCGTCGTTAACGTGGCTGACAACAATCGAACCACCGGCGATACAAATCGACAGCGCCGCCATTTGCGCACCGGAGTAGTTCAGTTGTTCAATAACCGGCATCACCAGTCCCACCGCCGTTAAACAGGCAACGGTTGCAGAACCCTGAATGATGCGCACTGCAGCTGCCAGCACGAAGCAGGTGATAGCAATCGGCAGGCCCATGCCGGTTAACGCTTCGCCCAGTGCCGGACCTACGCCAGAGTCAACCAGCACCTGTTTGAACACGCCGCCCGCACCAATCACCAGCAGAATGATCCCCGCCGGTTGCAGCGCGTGACCGCAAATCTCCATCACTTTGTCTTTTGGCATGCCCTGACGCATTGCCAGGCCATAAATCGCTACCAGACAAGCAACCAGAATCGCGGTAAACGGATGACCAATAAACTCGAACCATTCGTAAGCGGTAGAGCCTTCCGGCACAAAACGCGCGGCAATGGTTTTCAGCCCCACCAGCACCAGCGGCAGCAGGATCAGCGACAGGCTGAATCCGAAGGACGGCATTTTGCCTTCGCCGAGATGCGGCTCGCTGATGTCGTCAGGAATATGCAGCTCAACGTAACGGCTGATGAAGTTACCCCACAGCGGCCCGGCAATAATCATTCCCGGAATTGCCGCACACAGGCCAATCAGGATCATCCAGCCAAAATCGGCGTTCATCTGCGATGCCAGCAGCATTGGCGCTGGCCCTGGCACCAGGAACGCAGCCGCGGCCGCCACGCCTGCGAATAATGGGATTACCAGCTTCACCAGGTTCGTACCGGTGTGGCGCGCCATTGAGAAAGCAACGCTAATCAGCAGAACAATCGCCACTTCAAAGAACAGCGGTAGCGCACAGACCAGCCCCGCAAGGCCGATGGCATAATGCGCGCGGCTGTGACCGAAGGATTTAAGCATTTTGACGGCAATCTGATCGACTGCGCCGGTTTCATGTAAGATCTTGCCAAACATAGCTCCCAGGGCGACAACCACCGCCAGGAAGCCGAGGGTGCCTCCCATCCCTTTTTCCATCGTCGCTGCGATTTTATCGAGCGGCATACCGGAAAAAAGGCCAGCCCCCATGGACACCACCATTAAAGCCAGGAAAGCGTGCATACGCGCCTTCATGACTAAAAACAGCAGCAGTAAAACAGACCCTACTGCTGTTAAAACAAGCGTTAATGTAGTCACTACTTATTTGCCTTTTTTAATAACCTCAATGGTGCTTGCCACAACACCTTCCAGCGGTTGATCGATATCCACCACCAGTACATCGGTTTCGTCCGCACCCGGCTCCTGCAGCGTTTCAAACTGCGTCACCAACATTTGGGTTTTAAAGAAATGGCCTTTGCGCGCTTTCAGGCGGCTTTCAATCACATCAAAATCGCCTTTCAGGTAGATGAAAGAGAGATTCGGATTACCTTCACGCAGCAAGTCGCGATAGTGTTTTTTCAATGCAGAACAGACGATCAGCGACACTTTATTAGTGCGCTGCATAGCAAACGCGGCGTCGTTCAGCGCCTGCAACCACGGTTTGCGATCGTCGTCATTCAGCGGTTCGCCAGACGCCATTTTTTCGATATTGCGCCGTGGATGGAGGAAATCGCCATCAAGAAACGCGGCATGAAGTTGATGCGCCACTTCACTTGCGACCGCAGATTTGCCGCTGCCCGATACGCCCATCAAGACGTAAATGTGGTGATCATGGTTAGTCGTGCTCAAAGTGGTGCCCCCACAATACAAGAATTAAAAATGTTACGGGTAACTGTTATCGGTAACATTCTCCGGCCGGACAATATCAGAAGCAATATCCATCCGTGCCTTAAGTGTATAAGTGTGAGCTACTTCAAATTTGTGGGCTTAAATAGATCCGCCCGGTGACAAGGTGAAACCTAAATCTAACATTTTCGGTGTCACAGATTCGCCACGAATACGCGCCAGAAGGCGTTCAGCGCCAATACTGCCCATCCGCTCACGCGGCGTCAGCACGCTCGCAAGTCGTGGCTCCATCACCTGACCAATGTCATGACCGTGGAAACCGGCAATCGCCATATCGTCAGGAACTTTTAACCCCAGACGCTGACATTCAAACGCCGCGCCGACCGCCAGATCATCATTAGTACAGAACACGCCATCCAGCTGCGGATATTCCCGCCGCGCCTGGCGAATCAGTTCAATACCGGAAGAGTAAGAAGAAGATTGCTCAACCATCACGCTATACGGCACCAGGCCTGCATCCCGCATCGCCTGTTCGTATCCCTTCTGTTTGATGATAGTACGTTCGTCGAGACGTGCGCCGAGATAGGCAATATGGCGATGCCCGCGAGCAATAATGGCGGCGGTCATCTGGCGTGCCGCTTCAAAGTTATCAAAACCGACGGCAATATCGAGGCATGGCGACTTGCTGTCCATCAGTTCCACCACGGGAATCCCCGCCACTTCAATCATCTTTAAGGTGCGCGGCGTGTGGGTACGTTCGGTGAGGATAAGTCCGTCGATATTCCATGAGAGCATTGATTCGAGACGTTCTTGCTCCATTTCCGGTTTATAACCGTAGTGGGCCAGCATGGTCTGATAACCGTGCGCGTCGGTGACGCTTTCGATTCCGCGTAATACTTCCGCGAAAACCTGGTTGGTGAGAGAAGGTAACAGGACGCCAATCGCCCGGCTGGTGGCGTTAGAGAGGATATCGGGCGCACGATTGGGAATATAGCCCAGTTCATCAAGAGCCGCGGCAATCTTGCCGCGTAGAGCGACGGAAACCTGCTCCGGGTTGCGTAAAAAACGGCTGACCGTCATTTTGGTCACGCCTACACGGTCAGCCACATCCTGAAGTACGGGTCTTTTCTTTTTCATCGTCCTGAAGGTACAAAAGAGATAGATTCTCTTAGTTTAACACGGACGCATCAGAACCTTCCCGGGGAAAACAGTGCTTGTTTACAATTATTAGATATACACTAAATCAATTGCATCGCATTGTGCTAACGACGCGGCAAAACCCCGGAAGCGTACATCAGCACGCGACCGGAGCGAGCGAGGAAGCCTGCAAAAGGGCAGGCTTCAAAGATGCCGTTGAGTTTTAAACCGGCGGCAGATCGAACAGTAACACTTCGCTGTCGCTATCCGCATGGATGGAGATTGCCTGCTCATCCCAGATTGCCAGACCATCGCTGGTCGAGGCTTTCACGCCGTTAATGGTGACATTGCCTTTCACCACCTGGATCCAGACGCGGCGTTCAGCGGCAATCTGATGCACCGACTGCTCATCTTTCAGCAACGCCCAGCGGTACAGTTCCATATCCTGATGCACTTTCAATGAACCATCTCGCGCATCTGGCGAAAGCACCAGTTGTTTGCCCTGCACGGCATCGAAGCGACGCTGTTCATAACGCGGCGTAATACCGTTTTCTTCAGGCATGATCCAGATCTGATACAGATGCAGACGCTCGGTGCTGCTTGGGTTGTACTCTGAGTGACGAATACCCGTACCCGCACTCATAATCTGGAACTCGCCCGCCGGAACCTGCTCTTTATTGCCCATGCTGTCCTGGTGCTCAACAGTACCTTCCAGCACGTAGGTCAAAATTTCCATATCTTTATGCGGGTGAGTGCCGAAGCCCTGCCCTGCTTCAATCACGTCGTCGTTAATCACGCGCAGCGCGGAGAAGCCCATAAAGTTCGGATCGTAATAGTTGGCAAAAGAGAAAGTATGCCAGGAGTCCAGCCAGCCATGATTTGCATGACCACGTTCATTTGCTTTGCGTAAGTAGATCATTTGTATTCGCCCCCTGAATGATTTCGATGGGCTTAGTGTGGACCCGATCTGCCTGGGATGATAGAGGGTGAAAATTGACCCCTCTGTTCAAAAAAATTGAACTATTTGAGGGGCCATCAAACTTACTTCGCGAGAGTCACGGTGGAGGGAGAGGCTTGCTCGAATCCGCGTTCAAGGATTTCCAGATTCGTAAGAACTTCAGATTCCTTGACGTAATTTGGCGCACCGTGGGTGATGGTTTGATACAACGCATCATAAACGCGCCCGTAATCGCCCATCTCCGGCTTCATCTCTTCTCTGACCGTCACGCCCTCGTCATTGACATACTCCAGCACACCGACCGAATCATCCGCTGCGAATCCCGGTTCGCCCGGCATAATATTAGCCTTCAGGCTGGTTTCCTGCTGGTCGATACCGTATTTAATAAACGAACCTTTCTTACCGTGAACGATAAATTTCGGATAATCGATTTTCACCAGATGGCTGGTTTTGACGATGGCTTTTAGATCGCCATAAAACAGTTGCGCTTCGAAAGTATCGTCAGGATTGGCTTTATTGCGCAGGCTGCGGATGTCATAAGCGACGTGATCCGGGCGACCGAACAGAGAAATAATCTGGTCCATCGTATGCACACCAAGGCCATAGAACGCGCCATCCTGCGGCAGCCCAGGTTTGGTTTCTGCCACCGGGCGGTAATAGTCAAAATGGCTTTCCACTTCGACAATCTCTCCCAGCTTGCCGCTTTCAATCGCTTTTTTCGCTGTCAGGAAGCAGGAATCAAAGCGACGATTCTGATATGGCGTGACGGTCAGCCCTTTGCTTTTCGCCAGTGCAAACAGCTCTTTCGCCTGCGCAAGTGTCGGAGTGAACGGTTTTTCGACCAGCACATTTTTCCCGGCTTCCAGCGCGCGTTTCGCGTACTCGAAATGGCTGTCCGCGTGGGTGCAGACCACAACCAGCTTAACATCGGGATCGTTTAGCACTTCGTCGAGATCGCTGGTGAAATGGATATGAGAGTAAATGGGAGCCTGTTCTTCCGGCTTCGCATGGCGACGAAAAATATGCGCGACATGCCAGCTATCCTTGCGGTTAAGTACATACGGCAGATGGTAACGGGTGGTGCTTTTGCCGAAGCCAATAAAGGCGCAGTTGATGACCATGATTTCGTCCTTTTTAAGGTGGTTATTTACACCTTAGCGCAAAGCGGACGTGGTTCCTACTGGAGTGCGCATAACGAACACAAGCACTTCCCGAGGATAAATTGAGAACGAAAGATCAAAAAAAAAGCCAGCACCCGGCTGGCTAAGTAATACTGGAAGCAATGTGAGCAATGTCGTGCTTTCAGGTTCTCCGCGAGGGTCTTCCTGATCGCGAGACAATAATAATCATTCTCATTCGCACTTGTCCAACACTTTTTGCAAAAAAAATGCATTTGACTCGCATTCGAAAGTCAATGATGTTGAAAGGGACATTTACCCCAAAGAGGACAAAGGAATGAGTGAGATAGTGATACGCCATGCTGAAACGCGCGATTACGAGGCCATCAGGCAGATTCACGCCCAGCCGGAGGTGTATTGCAACACACTACAGGTGCCTCATCCTTCCGATCATATGTGGCAGGAGCGACTCGCCGATCGTCCCGGCATCAAACAGTTAGTTGCCTGTATTGATGGAACCGTCGTGGGTCACCTCACCATTGACGTGCAACAGCGCCCACGCCGCAGTCATGTTGCCGATTTTGGTATCTGTGTCGACGCCCGTTGGAAGAATCGCGGCGTCGCCAGCGCCCTTATGCGAGAGATGATTGAAATGTGCGACAACTGGTTGCGGGTAGATCGTATCGAGCTAACGGTGTTCGTCGATAACGCGCCAGCAATTAAGGTCTATAAAAAATACGGCTTTGAAATTGAAGGGACTGGTAAGAAGTACGCATTGCGTAATGGTGAATATGTCGATGCGTATTATATGGCGCGGGTGAAGTAAAGAATATTCTCAAATTGCCTGTTACCAATGTGAATAATTAGTTTTGTTCATCTAATTTGAGTTTTTCCTTATATTACCACCATCATTTTGAAATAATTTGTAACATCAAGAGACTTTTGAATCATTACTCGTTAATATTTCTTATTAAAGAGAACATATTTTCGCAAGCAATAGTTATTACTGTTTGTTTATGGATAGAGAGTCTACTTAATGGGTACAGCAGCTATAAGTCATTTACGATATGATCTTAACAAATATGCCCTTTCTTTACGCAAAACCGCAACACTTGCTTCAACATTTTTTATTGAGTCCCCATTAGTTAGATTCGAGTATCTGCAAGAAATAGAAAATACTATTAATGATATTACTCACAGATTCAATTCTTCATATGACATCAATGAAAAAACACGACTTATCAATGAATTAAAAATGGAGTCAGAAACAGCAAGAAAAGAATATCAACTTTTCAGACAAGGAAATTATGATAAATATATCACTACTGATATTTTCGAAGAACATGGTTTGATAAAATATGTGAACTTAAGTTTCGATATTGTTGCATCTGTAGGACAGGTCGTAGGCGGGGTTGGCGCGTTGAAATTTGGTAAGGTAGTGCATTCAAACCGAATAAAAGGTATAGGCGTCACATTAGTTGCTCATGGGGCGAATAATTTTTATGAAAGCTTATCACCTTTATTTTTTAACGAGTATGATTCAGGTCTAATACGTGAACTCTACAGAGTAATAGCAAAAAAAATGGGAGGTGATATTAATTCTGCTGATTATGCATACAGCATCGTGGACTTTTCGATTACTGCATATGGTGGATATTCAGGCATGAAAATCGTACCTAAGTATAATAGATTGATTCGTCCTTCATTAGGAAATAGACCTGGTACAGGACGATTATTTCATTACACATCAGTTGATTTTAAAAATAAATTCTCATTAAAACCTACCCCTTTAAAAATCATACAAATTAGTTCTACTGTAAAAAAATTCAAGGTTACATTTTATGATGAAAAATACAAATTTGAGGATAAAACATGGCCTCAATAATCATATGCCACATCAATTATTAATGAATATATCAGGAACTACAACTGGTGCAGGAATACAATAACAGAATAACTTAATTTTAAGATAAAACATTTTGAGGCATAATTGGTAAGAGAATTTAGTATCCAGTTTTCTGTGTATGCTAAGAATAGCGAACATGGCAATACTAACGATTGAAGACAGAAAAAAACTTTTCAACATGTTATCCTGAAAAAATGAGAATACAAGCAATATCCCATTAACTATACTTACCAACCCAAACCCCAAAGAGCAATAACCCACCATTGAAATAATAGCATCAATGAAATTTTGTTCTACGAGAGAGACTTCATGCTTATTAGCAAGTTTCTTCATTTCTTTGTATCTTGATTTTAAATAGAAGAGTTCTTGTTTATTAAGTACAGAGAGAATCACGTATTTTGCTTTCATTATGCCCCCTTAAAAACACTTTACAAAATCGATCAAAGTCATGATGAATGCCATTATGCACATAAACAACACAAAGCGTGATATTTAAATCAATAAATTACACTCTAAAATGAACTATAACTACAGTTTATTTAATAGCATAGTTAATTCCTTTCCTGAATATCAGGAAGTAATTATCGCACGTCCTATTTTCACGGTAAATGAAAAACTATTCTGCATACTCTTGAAAAGAAAGCATAACCTAAGCCCCTTAAAAGCATTCAGGATAATTATGATTATATATTACGGAGCAATAGTAAAAGCAATCCAGACACTAATTTATCTTGTTCAAGAAAACAGCCCTCTTCCCACGAAGAGGGCCGCTAACCTTAGTACCCCGCCGTTAAATCATCCACCGAGCGCGGGTCGGATGCGCCGTACAACTCACCGTCCGGCCCAACCATAATGCTTTGTGTACTGCCCATCGCCTCTTTCAGCGCCACTTTCTGACCTTTTGCTTCCAGCAGCTTGAGCGTATCCGGGCTAAACCCTTTTTCGACACGCAGCTCGTCCGGCAACCACTGATGGTGGAAACGCGGCGCATTGGTCGCTTCGGCGACGTTCATGCCATAATCGATGCTATTCACCACCATTTGAAGCACTGTAGTGATGATCCGGCTCCCGCCAGGGCTACCGGTGACCAGCCAGGTTTTACCGTCTTTCACCACAATGGTTGGTGACATCGATGACAGCGGGCGTTTGTTCGGCCCGACGGCGTTGGCATCACCGCCCACCAGCCCGTAAACGTTCGGTACGCCCGGTTTGGCAGAGAAATCATCCATTTGGTTATTGAGCAAAATACCGCTCTCGCCCGCGACAATACCCGTACCGAAGGTGGTGTTCAGCGTATAGGTCACCGCCACGGCGTTACCGTCTTTATCCACCACTGAGTAATGGGTAGTTTGATTACTCTCATAAGGCGCAAGCTTGCCGGGGCGAATCTCGCTGGACGGTTTCGCTTTATTGATATCGATTTGCTCGGCAATAGATTTGGCATAGGCTTTATTGGTCAGCGCCTGCCACGGGACTTTGACAAAATCCGGGTCGCCAAGATATTCCGAGCGGTCAGCGTAGGCATATTTCTCCGCTTCTGCCATGATCTGCATCGCGTCGGCGCTGCCAAAACCGTATTTCTTCATATCGAAGTTTTCCAGAATATTGAGGATTTGTACGATATGGATCCCGCCGGAGGATGGCGGTGGCATGGAGTAAACCTGATACCCGCGATAATCGCCGCTTATCGGTGTGCGTTCGACCGCTTTATACGCCGCTAAATCTTCTTTAGTGATCAGGCCACCGTTTTTCTGCATCTCCTGGGCAATCTGTTCCGCTATCGTGCCTTTGTAGAATTCGTCCGGGCCGTTTTCGGCAATCATCTCCAGGCTCTTTGCCAGGTTCGCCTGCACCAGCTTGTCGCCCTTTTTCAGCGGCTCGCCCTCTTTCCAGAAGATAGCCTTGCTGTTTTCGTGATTCGGCAGCACTTCGCTACCGTAGGTTTTGAGATCGTCTGCCAGCGCGTCGTTAACGATAAAACCATCGCGTGCCAGTTTAAACGCTGGCTGCACCACTTTGTTCAACGGCATTGTGCCGTATTTATCCAACGCCAGCGAGAAACCAGCGACCGTACCGGGCGTGCCGGAAGCCAGATGCGAAGTGAGTGATTTTTTGCTGTCCGGGTTACCCTGATCATCAAGGAACATATCGCGGGTCGCTTTGGCGGGTGCCATTTCGCGGAAATCGATAGCGGTGGTATTGCCATTTTTCGAGCGGATCAGCATAAAACCACCACCGCCCAGATTCCCTGCCTGCGGATGCGTTACCGCCAGCGCGTAGCCCACAGCCACGGCGGCATCAACGGCATTCCCGCCCTCCTTGAGGATATCCACCCCCACCTGAGTGGCAGTAGCATCTACAGATGCCACCATCCCCTGTTTCGCGCGTACCGGATGGAAGACATCTTCCTCCACGCCGTAAGAAACAGGAGGCGCAGCGGCGGCGCTAAAACAACTTCCTGTGAACAGAGCAGCAATGGCCACCCGGCGTAAAAACGTCGGTTTTATCATCGTTATTCTCCAGAGATTAAGGGGCAACCCCAGCTAAGCCTGGTATATAACTCTGAATTAATCCTGATGATTGCAGGAAAGGAGTAAACTTAAAGAATATCTTCAGAGGAGGATACGCGATGAAACGACTTCTGATTCTTACGGCACTCCTGCCGTTTGTCGGCTTTGCACAGCCCATTAATACTCTGAACAACCCTAACCAGCCGGGGTATCAGATCCCCAGTCAGCAGCGGATGCAAACCCAGATGCAGACTCAGCAAATCCAGCAAAAAGGGATGCTGAATCAGCAACTGAAAACGCAAACTCAGTTGCAACAACAGCATTTAGAAAACCAGATAAACAATAATTCTCAGCGGGTGTTGCAGTCACAGCCGGGGGAGCGAAATCCCGCCCGGCAGCAAATGCTGCCCAACACCAATGGCGGGATGTTAAACAGCAACCGTAATCCGGATAGTTCGTTGAATCAGCAGCATATGTTGCCGGAGAGGAGAAACGGCGACATGCTGAATCAGCCCGGCACGCCGCAGCCTGATATACCGCTGAAAACTATTGGGCCGTAAAGTTCGGACCAATCACATCAATCGCATCGGTACAGATGCAATCCACGCCCCAGCGCAGCAACTCTGCCGCGCGCTGGGGTTTATTGACGGTATAAACCAGAATCCGTAATCCGGCGTCTTTCAACTGCATTACTCGCGCTTTATCAAGCAACTTATGATTGAGATGAATAGAGACGCAGCCCAGCCGCGCGGTCAGTTCTCGCCAGTCGTCGCGCCACTCATCCAGCAACAAACCGCGCGGCAGTTCTGGTACTGCCTGTTGTGCGGCTTCTAAAGCATCAATCTCAAACGATGACAGTAGCGGCGGCGTCATACCGGCCCACAGTTCGCGTGCCGCCAGCGCCACCATTTTGCCCGTTAATGGCCCGGTGCCAGTGGTGGGTTTGATTTCGATATTCGCCATCATCCCATGTTCGCGACAGCGTTCCGCCACCTGCGAAAGCAACGGCAGCGGCTCACCTTTAAACGCTTTGCCGTACCAACTGCCTGCATCCACACGTAGTAAATCCTGCCAGTTCAGTTCACCCGCGACGCCCCAGCCGTTGCTGGTACGTTCGAGATTGTCGTCATGGAGCAGGAAGATTTCGCCATCTTTCGACAACTTCGCGTCAAATTCGATCATCTTATGACCGTATTTTGCCCCGACGTCGATTGCCGCCAGGGTGTTTTCCGGGGCCAGCTTACCGCCGCCACGATGTGCGACGATGCGGGGATAAGGCCAGTTACTCATACTCGTTGTCCTGTTTCACCATCAAAAAGATGCAGCTGATTTTCCGCCAGATGCAGCCACAGCGTGCTGCCTGCCGTCGGGCGCTCCTGATGCGCCAGTCGCACCACCAGCTTCTGTTCGCCCCAGCGTCCGTGCGCCAGGTTATCTGCGCCGAGGATCTCCAGCGTGTCCATCACCAGCGGTACGCCGCCTTCTGCCTGCGAGCTTAGCGCAATATGTTCCGGGCGAATGCCGAGAGTCATTTTACGCCCGGCATACTGACGGTAGCCACCGTTTAGCGGTAGCACGATACCGCCGTCCAGTTCAAAATGCGTGCCTTCATTATTCACGCGGCCTGTCAGCAGATTCATCGCCGGACTGCCAATAAAACTCGCCACAA
This sequence comes from Escherichia sp. WS1152, assembly GCF_046487665.1. Taxonomy (NCBI): domain Bacteria; kingdom Pseudomonadati; phylum Pseudomonadota; class Gammaproteobacteria; order Enterobacterales; family Enterobacteriaceae; genus Escherichia; species Escherichia sp. WS1152. The sequence goes on from NZ_JBJQJA010000005.1 coordinate 122,515, forward strand.
ACAGGCTGGCGGGCTTTTCGTAGACTTCAACTGGCGTGCCAATCTGTTCGGCAACGCCGCCGTTCATCACCATTACTCGCTGGGCGAGGGTCATCGCCTCAACCTGATCGTGAGTAACGTAGAGTGATGTCGTTTTCAGGCGACGGTGCAGCTGTTGCAGTTCAAGACGCATCTGTACGCGCAGCTTGGCATCGAGGTTAGAGAGTGGCTCATCAAACAGGAACACCGCCGGATCGCGCACAATCGCGCGGCCCATCGCCACACGCTGACGCTGACCGCCGGAAAGCTCGCGCGGGCGGCGCTTAAGCAGACCGTCCAGTTCCAGAATGCGCGCCGCCTCTTTAACGCGCTCGGCAATTTGCTGCTTGCCCATGCCGCGAATTTTCAGCCCCCACGCCATGTTTTCTTCAACACTCATATGCGGATAAAGCGCGTAGTTCTGGAACACCATCGCAATCCCGCGATCTTTCGGCTCCATTTCGGTCACCCGCTGGTCGTTGATCCAGATATCGCCTTCCGTCACCCGCTCCAGCCCGGCAACCATGCGCAGCAGCGTCGATTTCCCGCAGCCTGACGGCCCGACCATCACGATAAATTCGCCATCCGCCACATCAAGAGTCAGCGGTTTAATGACCTGGGTTTTGCCATCCCAGCTTTTGGTTACTGCCTGTAATTTCAGTCCTGCCATCTTATTTCTCACTATCGACCAGGCCGCGCACGAAGGCACGCTGCATCACTAAAACAATCACCACCGGAGGGATAAGCGTTAACAACATCGCCGCCATCACTGAGTTCCATTCTGTGGTGCCTTCGCCAGTGGCGATCATCCCTTTGATCCCTGCCACGGTGGTGCCGAGATCCACGTCGGTAATAATCAACAACGGCCACAAATACTGGTTCCAGCCGTAAATAAAGGTGATCACAAACAGCGCCGCCAGATTAGTTTTGGACAACGGAAAAACGATGTCGCAAAAGAAACGCATTGGTGACGCGCCGTCGATCCGCGCGGCCTCCACCAGCTCATCCGGCAGCGTCATAAAGAACTGGCGGAACAGGAAGGTAGCGGTCGCCGAGGCCATCAGCGGCAGCGTTAAACCGGCGTAGCTGTCGAGCATTTTCAGGTTGGCGATGACTTCCACCGTCGGGAAGATACGCACTTCAACCGGCAGCATCAGGGTGATAAAAATCATCCAGAAGAAGAGGTTACGTAGCGGAAAACGAAACCAGACAATGGCAAATGCCGAGAGCATCGAGACGGTAATTTTGCCGAGCGTAATGCTGAACGCCATCACGAAGCTGTTAAGCAACATCCGCCAGAACGGCGCACTATTTGTGCCTACCCCGTTTACCCAGATGTTGTGGATGTTTTCCAGCAGATGCGTGCCGGGGATGAGCGTCATCGGCGCGGCGTAGACGGCCTGTTTATCCAGCGTCGCCGCGACAAACGCCACGTACAGCGGGAATAGGATCACCGCGATCCCGAGGATCAGTATGGTATGGCTGAATATCGTCAGCCACGGACGGTTCTCAATCATTGGTAACGCACCTTGCTTTCAACATAGCGGAACTGCACCACCGTCAGCACGATGACGAGGAACATCAACACCACCGACTGTGCGGCAGACGAAGCCAGATCCAGTCCGGTAAAGCCTTCACGGTAGATCTTATAAATCAGCGTCGTGGTGGCCTGCACCGGCCCACCGGACGTGGCGGCGTCGATCACCGGGAAGGTGTCGAAGAAGGCATACACCAGGTTCACTACCAGCAGGAAGAAACTCACCGGAGCGATAAGCGGTAGCGCAATCTTAAAGAAGCGGCGAATCGGGCCTGCGCCATCAATGGCTGCGGCTTCAATCAACGAACGGGGAATGGATTGCAGCGCGGCATAGAAGAACAGAAAGTTGTAGCTGATTTGCTTCCACACCGAGGCAAACACCACCAGAAACATCGCCTGACCGCTGTTTTGCGCGTGGTTCCAGTCGTAGCCGAACTCGGCGAGAAAATGAGTGATCAGCCCGCGACCGGGGTTAAACAAAAATATCCACAATACGGCGGCAACGGCGGGAGCCACGGCATACGGCAGCAGCATCAAGGTTTGATAGAAACGACTGCCGCGCACGATGTACTCCACCAGCGCCGCAAAGAACAGCGATACCAGCAAACCGCTGACGGTGACAAAGGTGCTGAATTTTATCGTCGTCCAGAAGGAGTCGATATAGTAGCTGTCATGAAACAGCGCGACGAAGTTATCCAGGCCGACAAACTGGCTGGAGAAACCAAACGGATCGACGCTTTGCAGCGAGTACCGCAACGCTTCGCCCGCAGGCCAGATAAAAAAGATAACGGTGATGATGAGCTGCGGCGCGACCAGCAGATAAGGCAGCCAGCGCGAGCGGAACACCGGACGGGATGATGACATTACGGTTAATTCCTGAACTGTGCCGGATGCGCTTCGCTTATCCGGCCTACACGCGATGCCAGGTCAGATAAGCGAAACGCATCCGACATTACACTGATTAAGACTTCGTAGATTTCTCAAAACGGCGCAGCAACTGATTCCCACGCTCAACGGCGGTATCCAGCGCCTGCTGTGGCGTCTTCTTGCCGGTCCACACGCTCTCGAGCTCTTCATCCACAATCACGCGGATCTGCGGCATGTTGCCCAGACGCAGCCCTTTGGTGAACGGCAACGGCGGCTTATTCAGCATCTGACGCGTCGCGGTATCCGCCCCTGGGTTTTTCTCATAAAAGCCCTGCTCACGAGTCAAGTCATACGCCGCTTTGGTGATTGGCAGATAACCAGTTTTCTGATGCCACTCGGCAGCATTTTCTGGCTTAGCGAGGAAGTCGAGGAACTTCGCCACGCCGGTATAAGTTTCTTTATCTTTGCCCTGCATCACCCACAGGCTGGCCCCGCCGATAATGGCGTTTTGCGGTGCATCTTTCGCATCGGCGTCGTAAGGCATCATGCCTACGCCATAGTTGAATTTGGCGTACTCGCGAATATTAGCGAGAGAACCGGAAGAGGCGGTGGTCATCGCGCAATCACCGTTATAGAACTTCTCGGTGGATTCATCCTTACGCCCGACGTAGCTGAAATCGCCCTTCTTGTTCATCTCTTCGAGCATGGCGATGTGTTTCACCTGCTCCGGCTTGTTGAACTCCAGCACCGCATCCGTGCCGTCAAAGCCGTTGTTTTTGCTGGCAAACGGCAGACCGTTCCAGGCGCTAAAGTTTTCCAGTTGGATCCAGCCCTGCCAGCCGCTGGCGTAGCCGCACTTCATTCCGGAGGCTTTCAGTTTTGCAGAATAGTCCGCCAGATCCTGCCAGGTTTTCGGCGGCTGTTCCGGGTCTAATCCTGCTTTCTTGAAGGCGTCTTTGTTGTAATAGAGAACGGGGGTCGAGCTGTTGAACGGCTGGGAGAGTAAGTGGCCCGTTTTGCTGTCGGAGTAGTAACCGGAAACCGTCGGCACAAACTGCGACTCATCGAATTGAATCCCCGCCTCTTTAAACACGTCATACACCGGTTTAATGGCTTTCGACGCCATCATGGTGGCGGTGCCAACTTCATAAACCTGCAAAATAGCCGGAGCGTTGCCGGTACGAAATGCGGCAATCCCCGCGCTTAAATTCTGTTCGTAGTTGCCTTTATAGGTCGGTACAATTTTGTAATCCGGGTTTTCGGCGTTAAAACGTTGGGCCAGAGAATCCACCTCTTTACCCAGTTCCCCTTCCATAGAATGCCAGAACGGAATGGTCGTCACTGCCTGTGCATTCCCCATTAACGCCAGTCCGAGCGCCAGTGCTGAAGCTGTATAATGTAACGGTTTCATCGTTTATCTCTCTTGTTGTACCGAATGCGCGAATTCACGCGTTTTATGCTCGCGGGGTAACATGACATGCTCGAATTACAGAAAAATAACTTTTTTGTTACATTTGTAAGATAGTAAGGTGTCAGAAAGATGACAAGGCGGTGACGGTACGGGTGAGGGAAAATGGGAGATGGGGCACGGATATCCCGAGAATGCACTGAAAAGAGGCGATTAACGGCCAGCTAATCGCCAGAACTCCTTACCATGAAGAGCAAAAATGGCAGCAAATTCTGCGTCCAGTTTTGCTGCCCGATGAGAGCTACATTTTTCAATTTTAACAAAAGATTGCCGCGACACTGGTCTAACGGCAAAGAAGATTTTCATTGCACCACACTCTGCTTCAGCCGCTCATTGGCGGTCTTAATCCATTCCCGGTGGTGTTTTCTATAATGAGGTCTTGAGCGTTTAGCCGTATCAACTACAGCAACATACTGCTCGTTGGCTTCACGTAACCGACTCATTTTCTCCAGCATTTCCGCATAGTAAATACGCGCCTGCGGGCCGGGGTAATAAGAAACCAACACTTCAAACTCACTTTCCGCATCAGCGTATTTTTCTTGTGCGGCTAACGTTCTGGCAAATAACAAATGCCCGTCTGCCGACTGAAAATCAGGGTTATAACGCATCACATCTTCCAGCGTCTGCTGACAGGCGGCGAACTCCTGAATAGCAAACTGTGCCTGCGCCAGGCTTAGCATCATTGCCGCTTCATGGGCGAATATCCCGCTTAACGCCTGCTGATAATGGGGAACAGCTTCGTGATAACGCCCCAGACGCGCCAGTTCATTAGCCAACGCATAATGGTTTTGATTCGTCTCGGCAATCGCCAGTTCTTCGGTTAATTTGCGCAGGTGACGTTCCGGATTGATTTTGTCCTGCAGGCGCATCAGAAAGGTACGCCCGTGACGGTCAGCGCCCGTTTCTGGCAGCATCACCATGACAAAATACGCCACGCAACCAATCACCGGAAAACAGAAGATGATAAAAAACCAATATCGCTCTTGTCCGGTACGGTAAGCGTGGATACAGCAAAGCATTTCAAGCATGGCGACAACGGCATAATGCATGGGAGGGAACCTTTCCGTGGCAAATAAGTGGTCTGGTTTTAATCCTCCCGGTCAGTTGAAACAAGTCTGTATACGGACGAAGAGCCCGACAGAACGTGGCTGCCGGGTATTCGATAATTTACCCGCCTAAATACGCACTTCTCACCGCTTCGTTCGCCAGTAGTGCATCACCAGTATCGGAGAGCACCACATGGCCGTTTTCCAGCACGTAGCCGCGATCCGCCAGCTTTAGCGCCTGGTTGGCGTTCTGCTCGACGAGGAAGATAGTCATCCCCTGCTCGCGCAGCTGCTCGATGGTGTCGAAAATTTGCTGGATGATAATCGGCGCAAGACCGAGCGATGGCTCATCAAGCAACAACAAACGCGGGTTGCTCATCAGCGCACGACCAATCGCCAGCATCTGCTGTTCACCACCGGACATCGTTCCCGCCCGCTGAACACGACGCTCATGCAGACGTGGAAATAGTTCATACACCCACTTTATGCGCTCCTGAAACTGGTCACGTTCGGCAAAGAAACCACCCATCGCCAGGTTCTCTTCTACCGTCATCCGCGAGAAGACGCGACGCCCTTCCGGGACAATCGCCACCGCTTCGCGCATGATTTTCGCCGTCTGCCAGCCGGTAATGTCTTTATCATCAAACACAATTCGCCCACTGGTGGCGCGCGGGTCGCCGCATAACGTGCCGAGCAAGGTGGTTTTCCCCGCCCCGTTCGCGCCAATAAGGGTGACAATCTCGCCCTGATTGATATGCAGGCTCACCTCATGCAGCGCCTGGATTTTGCCGTAGTGGGCGCTGACTTTGTCAAAGGACAACATGACTTTTTCCATCTTATGCCTCACCTAAATAGGCACGGATCACGTCCGGGTTATTACGGATTTGCTCCGGCGTACCGTTTGCCAGCGGCGTCCCCTGATTGACCACGTAAATTCGGTCCGAAATTCCCATCACCAGCTTCATATCGTGTTCAATCAACAAGATAGTGGTGTTGTGATGATTGCGCAGTTCGGCAATCAGCTCATCCAGCTCTTTCGTTTCTTTCGGGTTAAGACCTGCCGCAGGTTCGTCGAGCATTAAAATCTCCGGCTGCGTCACCATGCAGCGGGCGATCTCCAGACGGCGCTGGTCACCGTAGGCCAGGTTGCTCGCCTGGCGGTTGGCGTGTTCCAGCAAACCAATGCGCTCAAGCCAGGTGGCGGCGCGGTCGAGCGCTTCACTTTGGGCGCGACGGAAAGACGGCGTTTTCAACAGGCCTGAGAACAGCCCGGTTTTCAGTTGCTGATGCTGCGCCACCAGCAGGTTTTCAATTACCGTCATTTCACGGAACAGACGCACATGCTGGAAGGTACGCACCACGCCCATGCGGGCGATTTGCTGCCCCGGCAAACCCTCCAGATGCTGATCGCGCAGTAAAATAGTGCCGCCGGTGGGTTTGTAGAAACCGGTCAGGCAGTTGAAGACCGTCGTTTTTCCGGCACCGTTAGGGCCGATTAACGAGACGATCTCCTGCGGGTACAGTTCGAGATTGACGTTGTTCACCGCCAGCAGGCCGCCGAAGCGCATCATCAGGCCGTTAACAGATAATAATGGCTGACTCATGCCTGCTCTCCTTTCGCTGCGCCGTTTTTCAGCTTCAGTTGCGGGCGCGTCATGGGCAGCAAGCCCTGCGGACGCCAGATCATCATCAGCACCATCAAACCACCGAGCATTAACATGCTGTATTCGTTGAAATCACGCATCAACTCGCGCGACACCACCAGCAGAACAGCCGCCAGAATCACCGCAAATTGCGAGCCCATACCGCCGAGCACCACTATCGCCAGTACAAAGGCTGATTCGGCAAAGGTGAAGGATTCCGGGCTGACAAAGCCCTGGCGCGCAGCAAACAGCGTTCCGGCAAAACCGGCAAACGCGGCGCTGATGGTAAAGGCAGTCAGCTTGATACGACGCGGGCTTAAGCCCAGCGAACGGCAGGCGATCTCGTCTTCACGCAACGCTTCCCACGCACGCCCCAGCGGCATCCGCAGCAGGCGGTTAATGACAAACAGGCTTAACACCACCAGCAGCAACGCCACCAGGTAGAGGAAGATGACGCGATCGGAGGGATCGTATTTCAGGCCAAAGAAATTACTGAACGTGTCCCAGCCGCCTTCGCGGGCGGTACGGCTGAACTCAAGGCCGAAGAAAGTCGGTTTCGGGATCTGACTGATACCGTTCGGGCCGCCGGTAATTTCGGTGTTATTGAGCAGCAATATGCGCACAATTTCGCCGAAACCGAGGGTAACGATCGCCAGATAGTCACCGCGCAGACGCAGCACCGGAAAGCCGAGCAGGAAGCCCGCCGCCGCCGCCATTAACCCGGCAATCGGCAGACAGGTCCAGAAGCCCAAACCGTAATAGTGATTGAGCAGCGCAAAAGTGTAAGCGCCGATGGCGTAAAAGCCGCCGTACCCCAGCACCAGCAGACCAGAAAGACCAACAACCACGTTCAGCCCGAGTCCGAGGATAATGTAGATCATGGTCAGGGTGGCGATATCCACCGTCCCGCGTGAGACCATAAACGGCCACGCCACCGCAAGCACCAGCAGCGCCACGAGAAACAGCTTTTGCTTCACCGTGGAGCCATCAATGGCGGGCAGAATAAACTTCGGTCCGGAAACGCTTTTCAACCCTTTCTGGAAAGCCGGTCGCAAAAGCTGGAAGAAAAAGACCACCGCCGTGCCGATAAACACCCACTGCCAACGGATGTCTGAAGCCGTGTCGACCACCAGTTTGGTGCCATCCAGCTCCAGTTGTACGCCCATAAAGACGCCCGCCAGGACAAAAAACATCGCGGCAGAGAGCAACGCCATTGCAATATGCATCGGTTTCATACTTTCTCTACCTCCGGGCGACCCAGAATACCGGTCGGCATCACCAGCAGCACCAGAATCAGCAGGGCGAATGAGACCACATCTTTATATTCCGTACTCAGATAGGCAGAAGAGAGCGCCTCCGCAATCCCCAGAATCAGCCCGCCAATCATCGCTCCCGGAATGCTGCCAATCCCACCGAGCACCGCAGCGGTAAAGGCTTTCATCCCGGCCATAAAGCCGATATAGGGGTTAATGACGCCGTAGAACTGACCGAGCAGTACGCCCGCCACCGCTGCCATCGCCGCGCCAATCACAAAGGTCAGCGCAATCACCCGGTCAGTGTTAATGCCAAGCAGGCTCGCCATTTTCAGATCTTCCGCACAGGCACGACACGCGCGCCCCATGCGGGAATAGCGAATGAAAATCGTCAGCGCCAGCATGGCGAGGAAAGTAACAATCCAGATCACCGCCTGCATGGTAGTAATAGAGGCAGAGAAGTTTTCGCTATGGCCCACCACCCACTGACCGTTAAACAGGCTCGGCAGCGCCACGTCGCGCGAACCTTCGGTCAGGCTGACGTAGTTTTGCAGGAAGATGGACATACCGATTGCCGAGATGAGTGCAATCAGGCGCTTGGAGTTACGCACCGGGCGATAGGCCACCCGTTCGATACTCCAGCCGTAGGCGCTGGCAATGACGATTGCGCCGACGAATCCCGCCGCCACCAGCAGCCAGCCGGTATCAATGCCCATCATCATCAGCGCGGCGATGATCATAAAAGAGACGTAGCTGCCAATCATGTAAACCTCGCCGTGGGCGAAGTTGATCATGCCGATAATGCCGTAAACCATGGTGTAGCCGATGGCTATCAGCGCGTAGGTACTGCCCAGCGTGACGCCGTTAAACATCTGCTGCAAGAAATACAAAAACTGCTCAGACATAAGGTAACCTTTCTAAACCCGCCCGCATTTCACGGGCGGTGGGATGATCACTTGGCTGCCGTGGATGAACCGTCGGCGTGCCACTGGAAGACACCAAAATCAAATCCCTTAAGATCGCCTTTTTCATCCCAGTTCAGCGGCCCAATTACGGTCTTTGCACCGTTAGCTTTTAAATCTTTCACCAGCGCCAGCGGCTCATCGCTGCCGGTACGCTCAAGGGCAGTTGCCAGAGATTGCACCGCCGCGTAGGTGATCCAGACATATGGCCCGGACGGATCTTTCTTGTCTGCTTTCAGCGCATCAACGATGCCCTGGTTTGCCGGATCCTGGTCATAGCGTTTTGGCATAGTGACCAACATGCCTTCGGCAGCATCGCCAGCAATATTCGACAGCGACGCGTTACCCACGCCTTCCGGCCCCATAAACTGAGTTTTCAGGCCAACGGAACGGGCCTGGCGCAGCATCTGCCCCATTTCCGGGTAGTAACCGCCGTAGTAAACAAAGTCGATGTTTTCTTTTTTCAGGCGGGCGATCAGCGCGGAGAAATCTTTCTCGCCAGCGGTAATGCCGTCGAAGAAGACGACGTTAGCGTTAGCCGCTTTCAGCCCGTCCTGCACCGAACGCGCCAGCCCTTCGCCATACTGTTGTTTGTCGTGAATGATGGCGATGCGCTGGGGCTTCACCGTCTCAAGAATGTATTTTGCCGCCGTTGGCCCCTGGGAAGAGTCCAGCCCGGCAGTACGCATGATGTGTTGATAACCGCGTTGGGTCAGCTCCGGGTTGGTCGCCCCCGGCGAGATCATCAGAATACCTTCGTCTTCATAGATATCTGACGCAGGCTGGGTAGAAGAAGAACACAGATGACCAATAACGTATTTAATGCCGTCATTAACGATTTTGTTGGCGACCGCAACGGCTTGTTTCGGGTCGCAGGCGTCGTCATATTCCACGCCAACCAGCTTGTCGCCCTTAATTCCCCCTTTGGCATTAATGTCTTTAATCGCCTGACGCGCGCCGTTAAATTCCATATCGCCCCACTGGGCAATCGGGCCGGACATCGCGCCGACAACGGCAACTTTAATATCGTCGGCTAAAGCGGTGTGTGAAATTGCCAGTGCAATCATCCCTGCGATGATAGTTTTCGCATTCCGTTTCATAGTCAAAAATCCCCATTCGTGATGTTGTGTTGCTTTGTTTTTATGTGTTAACAAATCAGACTGTTCTTTTTTTATACTGCACTGTTTTTGCCTGTCTGATTAAGGGTTTAGCGCAGTATTTTGTGATGATAGCGATTAAAATCCCTATTTTTCAGTCGATTAAGAACAGATAATATTCTGAATTTATTGATAGATAAACAGAAAAAAGTGCCTTTGTCAGCATAAAATAACGGCACAAAGGGCGGAATAATTCACTATCATTCAGGGGATTATGCTGGACATTTTTCATTCTCTAATGTTTTAACTTTGTAATTATTGCTGTTAAAAAATTAATCACCTGCCAAAAGAAATAAAAAAGAGAAAGCCTCCGATTAAATTATTTCGCTACACTGGTTCCACTTTTGTGATTTACACGGGTTACCCATGAAGCTGACCATCATTCGATTAGAAAAATTTAGCGACCAGGACCGGATTGACCTGCAAAAGATCTGGCCGGAGTATTCCCCTTCCTCTTTACAGGTTGACGATAACCACCGCATCTACGCCGCGCGTTTTAACGAGCGCCTGCTTGCGGCCGTGCGGGTAACCTTAAGCGGCACCGAGGGGGCACTGGATTCCCTGCGCGTGCGGGAAGTCACTCGACGTCGCGGTGTGGGGCAATATCTGCTGGAAGAGGTTTTGCGTAACAATCCTGGCGTTTCATGCTGGTGGATGGCGGATGTAGGCGTGGAAGATCGCGGTGTGATGACGGCGTTTATGCAGGCACTGGGATTTACGGCACAGCAGGGCGGCTGGGAGAAGCGTTAATCGTCAAGTTTGATTTCAAAAGTGATGACCAACGAGAAATTGCCTGATGCGCTACGCTTATCAGGCCTACAATGTGTGTTGCAATTTACTGATTTCTTTGGATCTTGTAGGCCGGATAAGGCGTTTACGCCGCATCCGGCATGAAGCAACGTACTCTATATTAGCAATTTGGCGGCAACCCAAAGTTGCCGATTAACAATTACTTCGCATCGGTCGCTGTGCCGTTGGCGTGCCAGTCAAACACACCGAACTCAAAGCCTTTCAGATCACCTTTCTCATCCCACGTCAGCGGACCCATCACGGTATCAACCGAGTTCGCTTTCAGGTATTTGGCGATCTCAGCCGGATCGTCAGACTGATTCAGGCCCGCCTGCAAAGATTGTAGCGCGGCGTAGGTGGTCCAAACGAATGCGCCGCTTGGGTCCTGTTTTTTCGCTTTGATCGCATCAACAATGGGTTTGTTCGCCGGAACCTGATCGTAGTTCTTCGGCTTGGTCACCAGCAGCCCTTCCGCTGATTCGCCCGCAATGTTAGACAGCGAAACGTTAGCCACACCTTCCGGCCCCATAAACTGAGTTTTCAGCCCTGCCGCGCGTGCCTGACGCAGGATTTGCCCCATTTCCGGGTGATAACCGCCGTAGTAAACGAAGTCGATATTCTCTTTCTTCAGACGCGCTACCAGCGTTGAGAAATCTTTTTCCCCGGCGGTGATACCATCAAAGAACACCACGTTAGCATTGCCTTTCTTCAGGCCGTCCTGCACCGCTCGCGCCAGACCTTCGCCGTATTGCTGTTTGTCGTGAACGATAGCAATACGCTGCGGTTTCACTTTCGCAAGAATATATTTCGCCGCCGTCGGCCCCTGGTCGGAGTCCAGGCCGGTGGTGCGCAGGATCAGCTGATAGCCACGGGCGGTCAGCTCCGGCGCGGTTGCCGCTGGGGTGATCATTAAAATGCCTTCGTCTTCGTAGATGTCAGACGCAGGCTGCGTTGATGAAGAACAGAGGTGACCAATCACGTATTTAATGCCGTCGTTAACGACTTTGTTCGCCACCGCAACCGCCTGTTTCGGGTCACAGGCATCGTCATATTTTACGATTTGCAGTTTGTTGCCTTTAATGCCGCCTTTAGCGTTGATATCCGCAACCGCCTGCTCTGCGCCGGTAAACTCCTGGTCACCGTACTGCGCAACCGGACCGGACATTGCGCCCACGACCGCGACTTTAATATCTTCTGCCAGAGCCATATTGCTGAATGCCAGCGCGATACATCCTGCCAGTAACGCTTTACCCTTTATGTTCATCCTGAGAATCCCCATTCTTCTGGTTATTACGTGTGTTGTGATGTTGTTGTTCAGCACTTTATTTCGTTTTATGCATGACTACCCGTGCTTTAGCAGCATACTCTGCTAAAACATACCCGATTTTTATGATATTGGAATAGCTATTTTGACAGTTTATTAACAATCTGCGTGGGGATTGGCGTTTTGCCGGAGGGGAAATTGATTATTGTAGAGGCCCAAAAAACAAAAACCCCGGACTCGCATCCAGGGTTCTCTGCTTAATAGCGGAAATTACGCTTCTATAGCAGCGCGCAGTTTTTTCATCGCGTTCTTTTCCAGCTGGCGTACACGCTCAGCGGAAACACCGTAACGGTCAGCCAGTTCCTGCAACGTGGACTTGTTGTCTTCGTCCAGCCAGCGCGCACGGATGATGTCCTGGCTGCGTTCGTCCAGACCCTGCATCGCGTCGGTCAGACGGTTTGCTGCCTGCTCTTCCCAGTTATCATCTTCAATGCCGTCGGCAAAGTTAGATGATTTATCCTGCAGATAGAGCACCGGTGCCATCGGTTGGCTGTCGGAATCGTCGTCGGAAGACAGGTCAAAGGTCATGTCCTGTGCCGCCATACGTGATTCCATCTCACGTACGTCTTTGCTGGTTACGCCCAGTTCACGGGCCACCATTTCGACTTCATCCTGGTTAAACCAGCCCAAACGCTGCTTGGTTTTACGCAGGTTGAAGAACAGTTTGCGCTGCGCTTTGGTGGTCGCAACTTTGACGATACGCCAGTTACGCAGGACGTATTCGTGGATCTCTGCTTTGATCCAGTGAACGGCGAAGGAGACCAGGCGCACACCCACTTCCGGGTTAAAACGGCGCACTGCTTTCATCAGGCCGATGTTACCTTCCTGAATCAAATCCGCCTGTGGCAGGCCATAGCCCGCATAATTACGAGCAATATGAACAACAAACCGCAGGTGAGACAGGATCAGCGTTTTAGCTGCTTCCAGATCGCCATGGTAATGCAGCTTTTCAGCCAGCGCCCGCTCCTCGTCAGCCGACAACATCGGCCACGCGTTAGCTGCCCGGATGTAGGAATCCAGGTTGCCAACTGGGGCTAAAGCTAAACTTTGCATTTTGTCAGTCATTCAAATCCTCTCAATCGATATCTTCTGGCGCTTCAGTGGTAGCAACAACTGTGCCAGAGCTTAAGAGCAACGAGGTTATCATTCACTGTTTTATCAGACCGTGATTTTATCCACAAGTTCAATGCAAGCTTGTGAATAAATTACGCACAAAATGTGACATAGAGATGAAATACCGGGAAGAGACAACGGGGTCTCTTTCCCTGCTACGGAACCCATTGCAGGGAAAGAGTATAACACGCTTTTATTATTCAGGCGTAAAGTGGCGTAAATGTTGTACCGTGGCAAGCCACGCTGCCACCCAGCCAATCATCGAGCATACCAGCAGCAATAGCAGGCATTCATCGAACGATAAGCCATTGATATCAAACTTCGTTCCGAAAACCTGTGCCACTTCCGCAACCGCCGATGACAATCGCAGCACCAGAATTTCTGACAAAATTAATGACAACAATGCGCCAGAAAATCCCAGCAGTGCGCCACCGTACAGGAACGGGCGCAGGATGAAACCATCCGTCGCACCAATCAGTTTCTGCACGTTGATGGAGTCACGGCGAGCAAAGATACTCAGGCGTACACTGTTACCGATGACGAGGAACACTGCCGCCACCATCAACACGCCGATCATCGCCGAAACGCGCCCGACCAGCCCGGTCAACGCCGCCAGACGGGCAAACCAGCTGTCATCCATCCGCACTTCGTCAATGCCGTTAATCTGCGTGATACGATCACGCAGCGTATTGAGTGATTCCGTACCCTGGAAATCGAGTTTCGGGATCACCACCGCCACTGCCGGAAGCGGGTTTTCTTCCAGCATATCCAGCGCACCACCAAAACCAGACCAGTTACGGAACTCGCCCAGTGCGTCTTCACGAGAAAGATAATTCACTTTCTCCACGCCCTGCTCGGCCTGCAACTGTGCCACCACGCCCGCAGCAGCGTCATCGTCCAGCGTTTTTTGCAGATAAACAGTGATTTGCGGTGACGGATAATATTGCGTCGCCGCCTGGTTAACGTTTTTGTACACCATATAACAGACGCTGGGCAGCGTCAGAGAGATGGCGATAACCATCACCGTTAAAAACGTGGCGAACGGTTTGCTTTTCAGATCCTGCAATGCGCCGTGGAAGGCATAGCGCACCTGTTCGTTGAAAACGTTGGTTTTGCGATTTACCGGTTTTGGCGAGGATTTCGCGCGTTTCGGCGCGTTACGACCGCCGTCGCCTGAGCCGCCGACCGATTTACGGAAGCGATCCAGACGCCCGCCAAACTGCCGAATATGATTGATTGCATCGCGCTTATTCATGGCCCACGCCTCCATGCAAGTGACCATCGCTCAGGGTGAGCATGCGATAGGAACGCCGCGAAATCAGGTTGATGTCGTGCGTTGCCATCAATACGGTTACCCCAACGCGGTTAAACTCTTCAAACAGACGTAGAATCCCTTCCGACAACGCGTCGTCCAGGTTACCAGTCGGTTCGTCCGCCAGCAGTACCGCGGGCTTATTCACCACCGCGCGGGCAATGCCAACACGCTGTTGTTCACCGCCAGAAAGCTGAATAGGGAAGTTCTTCGCTTTGTCCAGTAGCCCGACTTTATCCAGTGCCGCCGACACCCGGCGACGAATATCGTCACCGCTGGCACCAGCGATAATCAGGGGGATCGCCACGTTATCGTAGACAGTACGGTCCATCAGTAGATGGTGATCCTGGAAAATCATGCCAATCTGGCGGCGCAGAAACGGAACTTCACGGTTTTTCAGACGCGTGATGTCATGGCCGCTAAACCAGATTTTCCCGGCGCTGGGCCGCTCAATCCCACAGATCAGCTTCAGGAGGGTACTTTTCCCTGCGCCGGAATGACCGGTCAGAAACGCCATCTCACCCGGCTGCATATGGAACGTAACGCCCTGCAGCGCCTGTCTCCCACCGAGATAAGCCTTGCTGACATGTTCAAAGCGAATCATTGTTAATCCTCTCGGGCAAAAAGTGCCTCTATAAAGTCGTCCGCCTTAAACGGACGCAAATCCTCAATACGTTCGCCGACACCAATGTAGCGGATAGGGATACCAAACTGGTCAGCCACCGAGAAAATTACCCCGCCTTTCGCCGTGCCGTCCAGTTTCGTTAGCGTGATGCCGGTTAAGCCAACAGCTTCGTGGAACAGTTTGGCCTGGCTTACCGCGTTCTGCCCGGTGCTGGCATCAATAGTCAGCATAACTTCATGCGGCGCTTCAACGTCGAGTTTCTTCATCACGCGGACGATTTTCTTCAACTCTTCCATCAGATGCGATTTGTTCTGCAGACGTCCGGCGGTATCGGCAATCAAGACGTCGATATTACGCGCTTTAGCTGCCTGAATGGCGTCGAAGATAACAGAGGCGGAATCCGCACCGGTATGCTGGGCAATCACCGGAATATTGTTGCGCTGACCCCAGACCTGAAGCTGTTCAACCGCTGCTGCACGGAAAGTATCGCCCGCCGCCAGCATCACCGATTTACCCTGCTGCTCAAACTGACGTGCCAGCTTACCAATCGTCGTGGTTTTACCCACACCGTTGACGCCCACCATCAGGATCACAAACGGCGCTTTGCCTTCAACATTCAGCGGCTCATCGACTTTCGCCAGAATCTCGCCCATCTCTTCTTTCAGCAGGCCATAGAGCGCCTCGGCATCACGAAGCTGCTTGCGGGATGCGCCTTCCGTCAGATTGGTGATAATTTTACGTGTGGTTTCCACACCCACATCGGCGATCAAAAGCTGCTCTTCCAGCTCCTCAAACAGATCATCGTCGATTTTTTTACCGCGGAACAGGCTGATAAATCCGGAACCGAGATTTTCTTTGGTTTTTAACAGGCTGCGTTTCAGGCGCGCGAAAAAACCTTCTTTGGTCGGTTTTTCCTGCTCCTGAGCGATTTCTTCCACCGGCTGCTCTTCTTCTGCCGGAGGAACCACCATCACCGCCTCTTCTGCCGCTTCGGCAGCCAGCGCCTGTGCTTCCAGCTCTTCGTCGGTAATTTCTTCTTTAGCCGCTTCTTCTTCCGCCGCTTCGACAATCTCTACGGTTTCCGCTTCAGCCTGCCACTCTTCTGGCGAAACCTCTTCGGCGTTGACGCCTTCCGGCAACGGCAGTTCTTCACGTTCGATAGCCACTGGCTCCGGCGTTTCTTCTACGACCGGTTCCGGCTGTGCAACGACTTCCGCTTCAGGCTGCGCTTTTTCACTTTCAGCTACCTGTTCAGTGACTTCCACAACGTCGGCAGCAAAAGTTTCCGCCTCGGCTTCAGTATGCGCCTGCGGCTGCTCTTCAACGGCTTGTTCCGAAGCCTTCACAGGCTCTTGCGCCTGAACGATTTCTTCTACAACCGGTTGTTCATTCTGAACTTCTGTCTCTTTTTCCGGGGTCTGCTCTTTTTGACCAAAGCCCAGCCAGGAAAAAAAGCCACGTTTTTTTTCTTTCGCCATTTGCGACTACACTCCTCGCTGTTGCTTCATGGCACAGCGTTAACGCTATGTACATAGCAGCTAAAAAAATGATGAAATAGTCTATCACTTAACTTAATTCACATCACCGCCTGCAAGTATGTGTTATCTGGCGGATTGAGCAATTTATCATGAAAAAACCGAATCATTCCGGCAGCGGCCAAATCCGCATTATTGGCGGGCAGTGGCGAGGCCGTAAACTCCCGGTTCCTGATAGTCCAGGTCTGCGCCCCACCACCGACCGCGTACGCGAAACGTTGTTTAACTGGCTGGCTCCGGTCATTGTTGACGCCCAATGTCTGGATTGCTTCGCCGGCAGCGGCGCGCTGGGGCTGGAAGCGTTATCGCGCTACGCTGCGGGGGCCACGTTGATTGAGATGGATCGTGCAGTTTCTCAGCAGTTAATTAAGAACCTGGCGACACTAAAAGCAGGCAATGCACGCGTGGTGAACAGCAACGCAATGTCATTCCTGGCGCAAAAAGGCACACCGCATAATATCGTGTTTGTCGATCCACCGTTCCGCCGTGGCTTGTTAGAAGAGACGATAAATTTACTGGAAGATAACGGCTGGCTGGCTGACGAAGCCCTGATTTATGTCGAAAGCGAAGTCGAAAACGGTCTGCCCACTGTTCCGGCAAACTGGTCGTTACATCGGGAAAAAGTGGCGGGTCAGGTGGCTTATCGGCTGTATCAACGCGAAGCACAAGGAGAAAGTGATGCTGATTAATATTGGTCGTTTGTTAATGCTCTGCGTTTGGGGATTTTTAATCCTCAACCTGGTGCATCCCTTCCCGCGCCCGCTGAATATTTTCGTTAACGTGGCGCTGATTTTTACCGTGCTGATGCATGGTATGCAGCTGGCGCTGTTGAAATCGACCTTGCCGAAAGATGGCCCGCAGATGACCACCGCCGAAAAGGTGCGGATTTTCCTTTTCGGCGTGTTTGAACTGCTGGTCTGGCAGAAGAAATTTAAAGTTAAAAAATAACCTTATTGTTTGCCTACAAAGCTAACAAAGCGCGTTCCTTTATAGCTCAGCGTACCTTTATCGCCCACTGTCAGGGCGTGGTACTGCTGGGCGTCGAGGCGAAACGTCTGCTCCATTCCTCCGCTTTGCGGTTTGAAGCTTGCCTCATAGCGCATACTGGTGCCTGCCGGAGTCACTTCCTGCTGGCGCGAACGGCGATCGTTAATCGGTTTTTCCCGCTTGTTGCTCACCACCACCAGCTTTTGCTGGAGCGGTGCCATATCATTATCAGCTTTTTCCCGTCGCTGTTGCATAAAACGAAACGATGCGGCGACGATGATTAAGCCAATGATAACAATAAAGAAAAGAGGTGGTTTGCTCATCTTTATCCCTCATCGGAAAATGCGGAATTAAGCATACCCTGCCAGTTATGGTGTTGTCATCCGTCCACCCTCGCCACTAAACTGGAAGCAAGACCGTAGGCATTCCGCTTACGAAAAAATAACGAATTCAAGGAACTAAGATGCTTTGGTCGTTTATCGCTGTCTGTCTTTCCGCATGGCTATCTGTGGATGCATCGTATCGTGGGCCAACCTGGCAACGCTGGGTGTTTAAACCGTTAACCCTTCTTCTCCTGTTGTTACTGGCCTGGCAAGCGCCGATGTTCGACGCCATTAGCTATCTGGTGCTGGCGGGGCTGTGCGCCTCACTGCTGGGCGATGCGCTAACCCTGTTGCCACGTCAACGTCTGATGTACGCCATCGGCGCGTTTTTCCTCTCGCACCTGCTGTACACCATCTATTTCGCCAGTCAGATGACGCTCTCTTTCTTCTGGCCTCTGCCGTTGGTACTGCTGGTTCTGGGCGCGCTGTTACTGGCGATTATCTGGACGCGGCTGGAAGAGTATCGTTGGCCCATCTGCACGTTTATCGGCATGACGCTGGTGATGGTGTGGCTGGCAGGTGAACTGTGGTTCTTCCGTCCGACCGCTCCGGCGCTCTCCGCGTTTGTCGGCGCTTCGTTGCTGTTTATCAGTAACTTTGTCTGGCTGGGTAGCCACTATCGCCGACGCTTCCGTGCGGATAACGCGATTGCTGCGGCCTGCTACTTTGCCGGTCACTTCCTCATCGTCCGCTCGCTGTATCTCTGATAAAACTTGACTCTGGAGTCGACTCCAGAGTGTATCCTTCGGTTAATGAGAAAAAACTTAACCGGAGGATGCCATGTCGACTCCTGACAATCACGGCAAGAAAGCCCCTCAATTTGCTGCGTTCAAACCGCTAACCACGGTACAGAACGCCAACGACTGTTGCTGCGACGGCGCATGTTCCAGCACGCCAACGCTCTCTGAAAACGTCTCCGGCACCCGCTATAGCTGGAAAGTCAGCGGCATGGACTGCGCCGCCTGTGCGCGCAAGGTAGAAAATGCCGTGCGCCAGCTTGCAGGCGTGAATCAGGTGCAGGTACTGTTCGCCACCGAAAAACTGGTGGTTGATGCCGACAATGACATCCGTGCCCAGGTTGAATCTGCGGTGCAAAAAGCGGGCTATTCCCTGCGCGATGAGCAGGCCGCCGACGAGCCACAAGAATCGCGCCTGAAAGAGAATCTGCCGCTGATTACGCTAATCGTGATGATGGCAATCAGCTGGGGTCTGGAGCAGTTCAATCATCCGTTCGGGCAACTGGCGTTTATCGCGACCACGCTGGTTGGGCTGTACCCGATTGCTCGTCAGGCATTACGGCTGATCAAATCCGGCAGCTACTTCGCCATTGAAACCTTAATGAGCGTAGCTGCTATTGGTGCGCTGTTTATTGGCGCAACGGCTGAAGCTGCGATGGTGTTGCTGCTGTTTTTGATTGGTGAACGACTGGAAGGCTGGGCCGCCAGCCGCGCGCGTCAGGGCGTTAGCGCGTTGATGGCGCTGAAACCAGAAACCGCCACGCGCCTGCGTAACGGTGAGCGGGAAGAGGTGGCGATTCACAGCCTGCGCCCTGGCGATGTGATTGAAGTCGCCGCAGGTGGACGTTTGCCTGCCGACGGTAAACTGCTCTCACCGTTTGCCAGTTTTGATGAAAGCGCCCTGACCGGAGAATCCATTCCGGTGGAGCGCGCGACGGGCGATAAAGTTCCTGCAGGAGCCACCAGCGTAGACCGTCTGGTAACGCTGGAAGTGCTGTCAGAACCGGGTGCCAGCGCCATTGACCGGATTCTGAAACTGATCGAAGAAGCCGAAGAGCGTCGCGCTCCCATTGAGCGGTTTATCGACCGTTTCAGCCGTATTTATACGCCAGCGATTATGGCCGTCGCCCTGCTGGTAACGCTGGTGCCGCCGCTGCTGTTTGCCGCAAGTTGGCAGGAGTGGATTTATAAAGGGCTGACGCTGCTGCTGATTGGCTGCCCGTGTGCTTTAGTTATCTCCACGCCCGCGGCGATTACCTCCGGGCTGGCAGCAGCGGCACGTCGTGGGGCGTTAATTAAAGGCGGTGCGGCGCTGGAGCAGCTAGGTCGTGTTACCCAGGTGGCGTTTGATAAAACCGGTACGCTGACCGTCGGTAAACCGCGCGTTACCGCGATTCATCCGGCAACGGGTATTAGTGAATCTGAACTGCTGACACTGGCGGCGGCGGTCGAGCAAGGCGCGACGCATCCACTGGCGCAGGCCATCGTGCGCGAAGCACAGGTTGCTGCACTCGCCATTCCCGCCGCCGAATCACAGCGGGCACTGGTCGGGTCTGGCATTGAAGCGCAGGTTAACGGTGAGCGCGTGTTGATATGCGCTGCCGGGAAACATCCCGCTGATGCATTTGCTGGTTTAATTAACGAACTGGAAAGCGCCGGGCAAACGGTAGTGCTGGTAGTACGTAACGATGACGTGCTTGGTGTCATTGCGTTACAGGATACCCTGCGCGCCGATGCTGCAACAGCCATCAGTGAACTGAACGCGCTGGGCGTCAAAGGGGTGATCCTCACCGGCGATAATCCACGCGCAGCGGCGGCAATTGCCGGGGAGCTGGGGCTGGAGTTTAAAGCGGGCCTGTTGCCGGAAGATAAAGTCAAAGCGGTGACCGAGCTGAATCAACATGCGCCGCTGGCGATGGTCGGTGACGGTATTAACGACGCGCCAGCGATGAAAGCTGCCGCCATCGGGATTGCAATGGGCAGCGGCACAGACGTGGCGCTGGAAACCGCCGACGCAGCATTAACCCATAACCACCTGCGCGGTCTGGTGCAAATGATTGAACTGGCACGCGCCACTCACGCCAATATCCGCCAGAACATCACTATTGCGCTGGGGCTGAAAGGGATCTTCCTCGTCACCACGCTGTTAGGAATGACCGGACTATGGCTGGCGGTGCTGGCAGATACGGGTGCGACGGTGCTGGTGACAGCGAATGCGTTAAGATTGTTGCGCAGGAGATAAGGCAAACCGATCGCAACATTGAGCGCGATCGGTCCCCTCGCTCCTCTGGGGAGAGGGTTAGGGTGAGGGGAAAAGGCGGCATCGAAGCCAATCTGCCCCCATCAACCGCCTTTACGAATCAAATAACGATAAGGCAATCCATCCGTCTCTTTAGCAACCAGTTCGTGTTCCATAAAGGTACAAAACCCAGGAATATCGCGGGTCGTCGCCGGATCGTCAGCAATAATCAGCAACGTTTCACCTGGCTGCATATTGCGCACTGTTTTGCGCACCATCATTACGGGTTCCGGGCAGCGCAGGCCAAGTGCGTCGAGTGTGTGGTCAGGGCTGGAAAAGAGATCGGTCATTTTCTTCTCATCACATAAAAAAACGGCGCTAGTTTACGCCCTGTGAGTCCGTAAGCAAACCAGGTTAACGATTGCGTGAAAATTAACCATTGCATTGTCAACGTAAAGCAGTATCATGCGGCGGCTCGAAAAAAGGGTAAGCACGTTATTATGTTAAGGTAACAGACGTGTCGTACGTATTGGGTTCCCTCACCCCAATGGTTAATCAAAAAGGTACAATATGAACGTTTTCTCGCAAACTCAACGCTATAAAGCATTGTTCTGGTTATCTTTATTTCATCTGCTGGTGATCACCTCCAGTAACTATCTGGTTCAGCTTCCCGTCTCCATTTTTGGTTTCCATACCACCTGGGGCGCGTTTAGCTTTCCGTTTATCTTTCTCGCTACCGACCTGACCGTACGTATTTTTGGCGCACCGCTGGCCCGTCGTATCATCTTTGCGGTGATGATCCCGGCGTTGCTGATCTCCTACGTCATCTCGTCGCTATTCTATATGGGTTCCTGGCAGGGATTCGGCGCACTCGCCCACTTCAACCTGTTTGTCGCCCGTATCGCCACCGCCAGTTTCATGGCCTACGCGCTGGGACAGATCCTCGACGTGCACGTTTTTAACCGCCTGCGTCAGAGTCGCCGCTGGTGGCTGGCACCGACAGCGTCCACACTGTTCGGTAACGTCAGCGACACGCTGGCCTTTTTCTTCATTGCCTTCTGGCGTAGCCCGGATGCCTTTATGGCTGAACACTGGATGGAAATCGCGCTGGTCGATTACTGTTTCAAAGTGTTAATCAGTATCGTTTTCTTCCTGCCAATGTATGGCGTATTACTCAATATGCTGTTGAAAAGACTGGCAGATAAATCCGAAATCAACGCTTTGCAGGCGAGTTAAAGGTTCGTTATCAGAGTTGTGATAAGATGGATGAATGAGCCGTTATGGCCGTTTATCGAAAGGAAGAAGTCAATGCGCAATCTGGTTAAATATGTCGGAATTGGCCTGCTGGTTATGGGGCTTGCGGCCTGTGATGATAAAGACACTAACGCTACGGCGCAGGGTTCGGTCGCGGAAAGTAACGCTACCGGGAATCCCGTCAACCTGCTTGATGGCAAGTTAAGTTTCTCGCTGCCAGCGGATATGACCGACCAGAGCGGTAAGCTGGGAACGCAGGCCAATAACATGCATGTCTGGTCCGACGCCACCGGTCAGAAAGCAGTCATCGTCATCATGGGCGATGATCCGAAAGAAGATCTGGCGGTGCTGGCGAAGCGTCTGGAAGATCAGCAACGTAGCCGCGATCCGCAGCTGCAAGTGGTAACCAATAAAGCCATTGAGCTGAAAGGTCACAAAATGCAGCAGTTAGACAGTATTATCTCCGCGAAAGGCCAGACGGCGTACTCTTCCGTTATTCTGGGTAACGTGGGTAATCAACTGCTAACCATGCAAATTACGCTGCCAGCTGACGATCAGCAAAAAGCGCAGACAACCGCAGAAAACATCATTAATACGCTGGTTATTCAGTAAGTTTTAAGATGATGAGGCGGCCTCAGGGACGTGTTCCGGAGGCCGTTTTTTTAATCGCCACGTCAGTAATAACGCGATTGCGACCAGTCCCGCCGCCGCCAGATAAATCACCGGTACGCCCGCCCAGCTCATCACCAGCCCAGCCAGTGGTCCGGTCACGCCAAGCGATAAATCCATAAATACGGTGTAAGTTGCCAGCGCCGCCCCCTGATTTTGCTGCGGAACCGCTTTTACCGCCACTACACCCAATGCCGGGAACACCAGCGAAAACCCGGCCCCCGCCAGTAAGACGCCGATTTTCGCCATCCACGGCATAGTCGCCACGCCAACCAGTAGCAGGCCGATTATCTCAACGCTAAAGCAAATCATCGCTACGTTTAAGCCGCCGATACGGTTAATGCCGTTAGGGAATAACAAACGCGTACCGACAAACGCACAGCTAAACAGCGTCAGCGCGAAAGCCGCACCGTCCCAACCTTTAGCGTCATAAAACAGCGTGATAAAGGTGGCGATGACGCCAAATCCGGCGGAAGCCAACGCCAGCGCCATACCGTACAGCCAGACGCGCCCAAGCACCGCGCGAAACGGCAGCGGTTTGCCTTTACTGGCTTTTACCGTCGGACGCGGGATCGCCAACAAAATGGCCACCAGCGCCACGGCCATAATGATTAACGCTAACGCCTGCAAGCCGCCCCAGTGATAAAACACGACACCTAACGGCGCACCCATCGCCATCGCCCCATAAGTGACAATACCGTTCCACGAAATCACCCGTCCGATATGCAGCGAGCCAACCACGCCAACGCCCCACAGGGTCGATCCCGTTCCGGCAAAACTTTGCCCAATCCCAAGGATGACGCGTCCCAAGCAAAGTAATAACAGGCTGATGACGGGCAGACTGGCGGTTAATCCTGCCGTCAGATATCCCAGACCGCTCAAAAAGCAGCCGCATAAACCGAAGACGACAATCTTTTTGGGTCCCAGCAAATCGGCGTAACGTCCGGCATGAGGGCGGCTCAGCAAGGTGGCGAAGTATTGCAGGCTGATAACCAATCCTGCCCAGAAAGCGCTAAAGCCCATCACATCATGGACATAGCCCGGTAATACAGCGAGCGGCAACCCGATGGTGAGGTAGCTGGCGAAGTTAAACATGACAATGGAGACAATGCGCAAATTCAGGCGCAATCCGTTTAGCGCGGGTTCGGCTACGGGTTCGGGCATGAGGATCACCACATTTTTACAACAGTGTTTCATTTTTACCACGTGCTGACGTGAAAATCAGCAGTAAGAATCAGAATATTGCTGGCGTGACTCCCGCTACACTTAATACAAAAAGTCACAAGGAAGCCCCAATGGAAACCCCTCAACCCGATAAAACGGGCATGCACATTCTGCTCAAGCTGGCCTCGCTGGTAGTGATCCTCGCGGGCATTCACGCAGCGGCAGATATCATTGTGCAGCTGTTACTGGCGCTGTTTTTTGCCATCGTCCTCAACCCGCTCGTTACCTGGTTTATTCGACGGGGAGTAAAACGCCCCGTTGCCATTACGATTGTGGTGGTGGTGATGCTGATCACTCTAACCGCGCTGGTCGGCGTACTGGCGGCATCGTTTAACGAATTTATCTCTATGCTGCCGAAGTTTAATAAGGAGCTGACGCGCAAACTTTTTAAATTGCAGGAGATGTTGCCTTTTCTTAATTTGCATATGTCGCCGGAGCGAATGCTGCAGCGGATGGACTCGGAAAAAGTGGTTACCTTCACCACAGCGCTAATGACCGGGCTTTCCGGGGCAATGGCGAGCGTGCTTTTGCTGGTGATGACCGTTGTTTTCATGCTATTTGAAGTGCGCCACGTCCCTTACAAAATGCGTTTTGCGCTGAATAACCCACAGATTCACATCGCAGGATTACACCGCGCACTTAAAGGCGTTTCGCATTATCTGGCGTTAAAGACGCTACTCAGTTTATGGACAGGTGTCATCGTCTGGCTGGGGCTGGAGCTGATGGGGGTGCAGTTTGCGCTGATGTGGGCAGTACTGGCGTTTTTGCTCAACTACGTGCCCAATATCGGCGCGGTAATTTCCGCCGTACCGCCAATGATTCAGGTGCTGCTGTTTAATGGTGTTTACGAATGTATTCTGGTCGGCGCATTGTTTTTAGTTGTCCATATGGTTATCGGCAATATTTTAGAACCACGGATGATGGGCCATCGCCTGGGGATGTCCACCATGGTGGTATTTCTTTCATTGTTAATTTGGGGATGGCTGCTCGGCCCGGTAGGGATGCTACTTTCGGTGCCATTAACCAGCGTGTGTAAAATCTGGATGGAAACCACCAAAGGCGGTAGCAAACTGGCGATTTTACTGGGGCCGGGCAGACCGAAAAGTCGGTTACCGGGTTAATAGCACCTCCTGAGCAGGCAATGGCCACCGTTTATCTAACAGTGGCCATTTGATTTGAGGAAATGATGAAACATTATTCAGAAAATTAATTTAAAAAAACCATTCCTTAAGTCAAATATATATAAACGCCGAATAGCGATTAAATCCTTCTCAAAGAATGCACTGATAACATTGTGTTATTTTTATTGCCTCATTTTTCTCACTCACTTATAGTTGGTCCCTGCTGGCAGTAATTTAGTCATTTCAGAGATTTTTACTCTGATGTGCACTTACTGACTTATCTCACAAGTAATTTTTTCTCTAAATAAAGAATAGTGATGCCAGCAATTACAGTTAAATCTTGCTTTACTCGTAAAAACAATACTTTAATGGGGTTCTAATGAGACATTACATGAAATGGTTTGCGGCTATTGCTGTTGTGGGTGCTTTAGCAGGTTGCGCGCGTACTGCGCCAATTGATCAGGTTCACTCAACCGTCAGCGCTGGTCATACCCAGGAACAAGTGAAAAAAGCGATTCTGAAAGCTGGCGTTGAACGCAAATGGATTATGTCCGAAGCCGGACAAGGCATAATTAAAGCACGTCAACAGTCACGCGATCATTCAGCGGAAATACGCATTAACTACACGGCATCCAGCTACGATATCAATTATGAAAATAGCCAGAACCTACAAGCGTCAGGCGGACAAATTCATAAAAACTACAATCGCTGGGTCCGCAATCTCGACAAAGATATTCAACTGAATTTGTCAGCGGGCGCAGATTTATAATTCTTCCTAAAGTCGGGCCGTTGCGGTCCGATAATAATTTAATTCCCTCTTAACAGGTTGTGCCCAACATGTACGAACAGGATTCTCTTAGCGCACTGGATGCGATTACCGAAGCTCAACGCATTGCCTTTGCCCCTATGCTTTTTCAAACAGCACTCTGCCTACGTAATGCGGGTGTACTTTCATATCTGGATCGGCAAGGCAAACATGGCGCAACGCTGGCTGATATCACCGAACATAGCCATATCAACGAATATGCTGCCAGCGTTCTGTTAGATATGGGCTTAAGCGGGCGAATTATTACCTGTAAAGAGGGAATTTATTACCTGGCGAAAATCGGTCATTACCTCCTGCATGACACTATGACTCGCGTGAATATGGATTTCACCCAGGATGTCTGTTACCAGGGGCTCTTCTTCCTCGCCGATTCACTCAATGAAGGAAAACCTTCCGGGTTAAAAGTATTTGGCGACTGGTCGACGATATATCCGGCACTTTCGCAATTACCAGACGCCGCTCGTGAAAGCTGGTTTGCGTTTGATCATTACTATTCAGATGGCGCATTTAACGCCGCACTGCCTTATGTATTCGCCAACAACCCCACAACATTGTACGATGTAGGCGGCAATACGGGTAAGTGGGCTTTGCGTTGCTGCAAATACAATGAAAACATCGCCGTGACGTTATTAGATCTGCCACAACAAATCGTACTAGCGAAAGAAAATATCGCGAATGCAGGTTTTTCTGATCGCATAGATTTCCATGCGGTGGATATGCTAAGCGATGCCCCATTACCGGGCGAGGCTGATATCTGGTGGATGAGCCAATTTTTAGACTGTTTTTCACCCGAACAAATAATTAGCATACTCAGCAAAATTGCCAGCGTAATGAAGCCTGGCGCAAAAGTTTGCATCATGGAGTTGTTCTGGGATGCGCAGCGGTTTGAAGCAGCATCATTTAGCCTGAACGCGTCCTCACTTTATTTTACCTGCATGGCAAACGGTAACAGCCGTTTCTATAGTGCAGAGAAATTTTACGACTATCTGAATAAAGCAGGATTCCAGGTAGCAGAGCGCCACGATAATTTAGGCGTTGGGCATACACTTTTGATATGCCAAAAGAAATAATCGTCACTTAATAATTTTGGTTTACCGCGGGCGCGCGTTGATGAAATTTACATTAAATATTACCGACTGGCAGGCACTGGCGCCTGGACTTAGCGAAGCGCAGCAATGGCAAGCATGGTCGCGCCAGCCGTGGGCGATTGACCCTGCCGCGCCGTTGGCAAAATTAAGTGAACTGCCAATGATGACCGCCCGCCGCCTCAGTTCAGGCAGCAAACTGGCTGTTGAATGCGGTCTGGCAATGCTACGCCGCCATCAGCCAGACGCCGTTTTGTATACCAGTCGTCATGGCGAACTGGAGCGCAATTACCGCATTGTTCATGCACTGGCAACCGAACAGGCGCTTTCTCCGACCGACTTTGCACTTTCAGTACACAACTCTTCCGTGGGTAACCTGACCATTGCGGCCAAACAGCCGATCGTTTCGTCATCGCTTTCTGCTGGTCGCGACACTTTCCAGCAAGGTTTGTGTGAAGTGCTTAGCCTGTTACAAGCGGGATACCAGCGCGTGCTGATGGTCGATTTTGATGGCTTTCTGCCTGAGTTCTATCATCCACAACTGCCCGCAGAAATGCCGACCTGGCCGTACGCCGTCGCGCTGGTGATTGAAGCTGGCGATGAGTGGCAATGTGAAACGCAGTCAGCCATTGCGGGTAATGAAACAACACTGCCGCAAAGCATGTTGTTTTTACAGCACTATTTACAAAATGCGGACACATTTTCACTGCCTGGCGAGCGCGTACAGTGGCGCTGGAGCCGTGGATGAGTAAGCTGCTGTCACGTCTGGAGTGGACCTGGCGACTGGTCATGACCGGGTTATGTTTTGCCCTGTTTGGTCTCGGCGGCCTGCTGCTTTCTGTCGTGTGGTTTAACATATTGTTAGTTTTGGTGTGGGATACTTCCCGCCGCCGTCGTTTGGCGCGTCGCAGCATTGCCGCCAGTTTTCGCCTGTTTTTAACTGTCGCGAAAGGGCTTGGCGTGCTGGATTATCGTATTGATGGCGCTGAAATTTTACGTCAGGAACGCGGTTGCCTCGTCGTAGCCAATCATCCCACGCTGATCGATTACGTGCTGCTGGCGTCAGTCATGCCAGAAACTGACTGCCTGGTGAAAAGCGCGCTGTTAAAAAATCCTTTTCTTGGCGGCGTCGTGCGGGCGGCAGATTATTTAATCAACAGCGAAGCTGAAACCCTGTTACCCCGCTGCCAACAGCGACTGGCACAGGGTGACACTATCCTGATTTTCCCCGAAGGCACGCGAACGAAGCCCGGTGAAAAAATGACGCTGCAGCGCGGGGCGGCGAATATTGCCGTGCGCTGTGCCAGCGATTTACGCATCGTGACGATCGGCTGTAGCGAGCATCTGCTGGATAAACAAAGTAAATGGTATGACGTTCCACCTGACCGGCCGTTTTTTACGGTTGCAGTCCATGGTCGGGTTGAAATCAATAAATTTTACGATGCAACTTCACAAGAACCGGCGCTGGCAGCAAGGCAGTTAAACCGGCATCTTTTGCTTCAATTACAACAAGGTTGTTTACCTCTCTCAGGAATAAATAATGCAAGCGCTTTATCTGGAAATTAAAAACCTCATCATCAGCACCCTCAATCTGGACGAGTTGACGCCTGATGATATCGATACCGACGCGCCGCTGTTTGGCGACGGTTTAGGGCTGGACTCTATCGATGCCCTGGAACTGGGACTGGCAGTAAAAAATGAGTACGGCATCGTGCTCTCTGCGGAAAGCGAAGAGATGCGTCAGCACTTTTTCTCCGTCGCCACTCTGGCCTCTTTCATTGCTGCGCAACGTGCCTGAGGAAAGCCATCATGACAGAACAACAAACCGTCTATCAGGAAGTCTCAGCCCTGCTGGTTAAGCTGTTTGAAATCGATCCGCAGGACATCAAACCTGAAGCGCGCCTGTACGAAGATCTGGAACTGGACAGCATCGACGCCGTTGACATGATTGTGCACCTGCAAAAGAAAACCGGTAAGAAAATCAAGCCGGAAGAGTTTAAAGCCGTGCGTACAGTCCAGGATGTCGTCGAGGCTGTAGAACGCCTGCTACAAGAAGCCTGATCTGATGTCGGGCATTCGCTCGCTACCGATGATTAAGCTGCTGACTGGATTATTGCTGCTCGCCTGGCCGTTTGTGATTTGGTTTGGCTTAGCGCATAACGGCCTGCACTGGCTGTTACCGCTAATGGCGTTGCTGCTTTTGTTGCGTCTGCGCCAGACCCGTCGCCAGGCGGGGCCTTTACAAGCCGTCACGCAACTCGTCGCTGTCGTGGGCATCGCATTATGTGTCGCCAGCTTTATGTTGAAAACGCACCAGCTACTGCTGTTTTACCCGGTAGTGGTTAACGCGGTCATGCTGGCGGTTTTTGGCGGTTCGCTGTGGTCGGCAATGCCGATAGTTGAGCGGCTGGCGCGGTTGCAGGAGCCAGACCTCCCGGAAAAGGGCGTGCGCTATACCCGCCACGTCACGCAAATCTGGTGCGGCTTTTTCATCATTAACGGTGGAATTGCCCTCTTTACCGCGCTTTATGCCGATATGTCGTTATGGACCGCCTGGAACGGCATGATTGCTTATTTGTTGATGGGAACATTAATGGCTGGTGAATGGCTGGTGCGCCGTCAGGTGATGAAAAGAGATCGCGCATGAAGCAGACCTTACCGCTTGCACGCTGGCTGACTGCGCCACGCCCTGATGACACGCCCATTGCGTGGCTGGACGAAAGCACCTGGACGCTGGGCGATTTGCGTCACGATGTCGCGCAACTTATCTGCCGCTTGCAGCAACAGCCGGGTGAACGCTGGGCGCTGTGCTTTGAGAACAGCTATCTGTTTATCGTTGCCCTGCTCGCCACGCTACACGCCGGAAAAACACCGGTGCTTCCGGGGCATAACCGTGTCATCCAGCTTAACGAGCAACGTGAACTGTTCGATGGTGTGCTTAGCGACAGCGAACTTAACTGGCAAGGTTCATGGCTGTTGGTAGCAAGTTCCCCACAAGTCGCGACACAATCCTTCACCTTTGCCGCTATAGCGCCAGAGGCTTTTATCGAGCTGTTTACCTCCGGTTCCACGGGACAGCCGAAACGGGTGATTAAACCTGTTCATTTGCTGGATCGTGAAGCAGAACTGCTGGCTGAACGATTAGGCGCACGTCTGGCGGGTTGTCGTGTCGTCGGTTCCGTATTGCCGCAGCATTTGTACGGCCTGACTTTTCGTGTTTTCCTGCCCATGGCGTTGGGATTACCGCTGCACGCCGCCATGCTCTGGTATGTCGAACAGTTTGCCGCGTTGAGTCATCAGCATCGCTATATCTTCATCAGCAGCCCGGCATTTTTGAAGCGCCTGGATACCCAGCTTTCTCCGCCACCCGTTCAGGTGCTTCTCTCTGCTGGCGGTGAGCTGCCGTGGCAGGATGTACAACACACCGCAAGCTGGCTGCGCGTCTGGCCTGATGAAATCTACGGCAGCACGGAAACCGGCGTCATCGCCTGGCGTTACCGCGAACAAGAGCAACGCCGCTGGCTACCCCTCCCAGGTATGCAGTTCCAAGCCGAAGGCGATGCCTTTCGCCTCTTTTCACCGCTGATAGCGGAAGATAACGGCCTGTTACTCGACGATATCTTACAGCTTAGCGAAGATGGTCAGTTCCATCTGATGGGGCGTCGTGGGCGCATCGTTAAGATTGAAGAAAAACGTATTTCACTCCAGGAAGTAGAACAACGTCTACTGGCGCTGGACGGCATTCGCGAGGCGGCGGCAGTTCCCGTTACGCGCGGCGGGCGTCAGAGCATAGGCGTTTTGCTGGTGCTGGATGACGAAGCTCATCTGCAATGGCAGAACGGCGGCGGGCATAGCCAGGAAATGACCTGGCGGCGTTTACTGCGCCCGACGCTGGAGCCAGTTGCTATTCCGCGTTACTGGCGCGTTATTGATGAAATGCCAGTAAACAGTATGAACAAGCGTGTCTATGCGCAATTACAGGAGTTATTTCATGAAGCCCCATGAAATCGAGCGCCATCAGGCACAAACGAATCACCTTGAAATTGTTCTGCATCTCAGGGCGGATCTGTTCTGGTTTCGCGGTCATTTTGCCGTGCAACCATTACTCCCAGGAGTTGCGCAAATCGACTGGGCGATGAGCTACGCGCTCAATCTGCTCGCGCCTGGCTGGCGTTTTCACTCCATTCAGAACATAAAATTCCAGTCTCCGTTGCTGCCGGAAAACCGCGTCACGCTCGCGCTTAACTGGCAGGAAGAACGCCAGATTCTGAGCTTTAGCTATCAGCGTCACGACGGTGACGCCCGCCACACCGCCAGTAGCGGGAAGATCCGCCTATGTCGGTAAACTTTTCTCCCTGCGTGTTGATCCCCTGCTATAACCACGGCGCGATGATGCCGGGCGTGCTGGCGCGTCTTAAGCCATTTAATCTCCCCTGTATTGTGGTGGACGACGGCAGCGATGCCGCCACGCAACAGCAACTGGATAATCTGGTTAGCGAACAGCCTGGCGTGACCTTAATTCGCTTAGCAGAAAACGCAGGTAAAGGCGCGGCAGTGATGCGTGGCTTACAGGCAGCGGCAGACGCAGGGTTCAGCCATGCAGTGCAGGTGGATGCTGACGGTCAACATGCGATTGAAGATATCCCCAAACTGCTGGCAGTCGCTGAACAACACCCTGCGGCGCTGATCTCCGGCCAGCCAATTTACGATGACTCCATCCCCCGCTCACGGCTTTACGGGCGCTGGGTCACCCACGTCTGGGTATGGATCGAAACGCTCTCCCTGCAACTGAAAGACAGCATGTGCGGCTTTCGCGTTTATCCGGTTGCGCCAACGCTGCAACTGGCAAAACACGCCACCATCGGCAAGCGGATGGATTTCGACACTGAAGTGATGGTGCGCCTCTACTGGCAGGGAAACACCAGCTATTTCGTGCCGACCCGCGTCACCTATCCACTGGACGGGCTTTCGCATTTTGATGCCCTGAAAGATAACGTCCGCATCTCGCTCATGCACACGCGTCTATTTTTCGGCATGTTACCGCGTATTCCTTCACTGCTGATGCGCCGCTCTTCCAGCCACTGGGCGCGGCAGAGTGAAGTGAAAGGATTATGGGGAATGCGCCTGATGCTGCTGGTCTGGCGTCTGCTGGGAAGAACGGCGTTTAGCGCGCTGCTTTACCCGGTGGTGGGCGTCTACTGGCTCACTGCTTCTCGTGCGCGCAAAGCGTCGCAAGACTGGCTCGCCCGTGTACGACAGCATCAACCACAGGCGGCAAAACTCAACAGCTATCAGCACTTTCTACGTTTCGGTAATGCCATGCTCGACAAAATCGCCAGCTGGCGCGGCGAGCTACAACTGGGGCGTGATGTGCTGTTTGCGCCAGGCGCAGAAGCGGCGCTTGACGTCCGCGATCCGCGCGGCAAATTGCTGCTGGCCTCGCATCTTGGCGATGTGGAAGTGTGCCGGGCGCTGGCAAAAATTCAGGGCTACAAAACCATTAACGCGCTGGTGTTTAGCGAAAACGCCCAACGCTTTAAACAGATAATGCAGGAGATGGCTCCTCAGGCAGGCATTAACCTGATGCCGGTAACAGATATCGGCCCAGAAACCGCCATCCTGCTGAAAGAGAAGCTGGATAACGGCGAATGGGTGGCGATTGTCGGTGACCGCATCGCCGTCACCCCGCAACGCGGCGGCGACTGGCGCGTCTGCTGGAGTCCGTTTATGGGCCAGCCTGCGCCCTTCCCACAGGGGCCGTTTATTCTCGCCTCTATTTTGCGCTGCCCAGTGAATCTGATTTTCGCCCTACGCCAGCACGGCAAGCTGCATATTCACTGCGAAAGCTTTGCCGACCCGCTGCAACTGCCGCGTGGCGAACGCCAGCAGGCGCTGCAAAACGCTATCGACCACTACGCCGCGCGTCTGGAACATTACGCGCTCCAGTCGCCCCTCGACTGGTTTAATTTTTTCGATTTCTGGCAACTGCCGGAAATTCAGGACAAGGAGTAAAGGGTGCTTAACGATCCCCGATTTACCGCTGAAGTCGAGCTGACCATTCCCTTTCACGACGTCGATATGATGGGCGTGGCCTGGCACGGTAACTATTTTCGCTACTTTGAAGTGGCCCGCGAGGCGCTGCTCAACCAGTTCAATTACGGCTATCGGCAGATGAAAGAGTCCGGTTATTTGTGGCCAGTGGTCGATGCGCGGGTGAAATATCGCCACGCCCTCACCTTTGAGCAACGCATCCGCGTGCGTGCGCATATCGAAGAGTTCGAAAACCGTCTGCGGATTGGCTATCAGATTTTCGATGCCGAAACGGGCAAACGCGCCACCACCGGATACACCATTCAGGTCGCGGTCGACGAGCAAAGTCGCGAACTGTGCTTTGTCAGCCCCGATATTCTGTTTGAACGCATGGGAGTCAAACCATGAAATTTTTACCGCTGCTGGCGCTGCTGATTAGCCCGTTTGTGAGCGCCCTGACCCTGGACGATCTTCAGCAACGCTTTACCGAACAACCGGTGATCCGCGCCCATTTTGATCAAACCCGGACGATTAAAGATCTGCCGCAGCCGCTGCGATCTCAGGGTCAGATGTTGATCGCCCGCGACCAGGGGTTATTGTGGGATCAAACCTCACCGTTCCCCATGCAGCTATTGCTGGATGATAAACGCATGGTGCAGGTGATCAACGGTCAGCCGCCGCAAATCATCACGGCAGAAAACAACCCGCAGATGTTCCAGTTTAACCACCTGCTGCGCGCGCTGTTCCAGGCCGATCGCAAAGTGCTGGAACAAAACTTCCGCGTCGAATTTGCTGACAAAGGCGAAGGCCGCTGGACGCTGCGCCTGACGCCGACCACCACGCCGCTGGATAAAATTTTCAACACCATCGATCTCGCCGGGAAAACCTATCTGGAGAGCATTCAACTTAATGATAAACAGGGCGATCGCACCGATATTGCTCTTACCCAACATCAACTGACGCCAGCGCAACTGACCGATGACGAACGCCAACGTTTTGCCGCCCAGTAAACGCCCCGCGCTGTTATGGGGGCTAGTCTGCCTGGTCATGGCGGCGGCGTTGCTGATCCTGCTGCCGCAATCACGGCTGAACAGTAGCGTGCTGGCTATGTTACCCAAACAGGCTATGGGCGATATTCCCCCAGCGCTGAATGACGGCTTTATGCAGCGTCTGGACCGCCAACTGGTGTGGCTGGTCAGCCCCGGTAAAGAGGCTAATCCCAGGGTCGCTCAGGAGTGGCTGACGCTGCTGCAAAAATCCGCTGCGCTCGGCGACGTTAAAGGGCCAATGGATGCCGCCAGCCAGCAAGCGTGGGGAGCGTTTTTCTGGCAGCACCGCAACGGCCTGATTGACCCCGACACCCGCGCGCGCCTGCAAAACGGCGGCGAAGCGCAGGCGCAGTGGATCCTCTCCCAGCTTTATTCTGCGTTCTCCGGGGTAAGCGGCAAGGAGCTGCAAAACGATCCGCTGATGTTAATGCGCGGCTCGCAGCTGGCGATGGCGAAAAACGGCCAGCGTTTGCGGCTGATGGACGGCTGGCTGGTGACGCAGGATCCCCAGGGCAACTACTGGTATCTGCTGCACGGTGAACTGGCGGGATCGTCGTTTGATATGCAGCAAACCCACCAGCTCATCACGACCCTGAATACGCTGGAAAAGGATCTGAAAACGCGTTACCCGCAGGCGCAGCTGCTTTCGCGCGGCACGGTGTTTTACAGCGATTACGCCAGCCAACAGGCGAAGCAGGATATCTCAACCCTGGGCGTGGCAACGCTGCTGGGGGTGATATTGCTGATTGTGGCGGTGTTCCGCTCTTTGCGCCCGTTGCTGCTTTGCGTGATTTCCATCGGCATCGGCGCGCTGGCGGGAACGGTCGCCACTTTATTGATTTTCGGTGAATTACACCTGATGACGCTGGTGATGAGCATGAGCGTTATCGGCATTTCCGCTGACTACACGCTCTATTATCTCACCGAGCGGATGGTGCACGGCAACGACGTTTCGCCGTGGCAAAGCCTGGCGAAAGTACGCAATGCCCTGCTGCTGGCGCTGCTCACCACCGTGGCGGCATATCTGATTATGATGCTCGCCCCCTTCCCCGGCATTCGCCAGATGGCGATTTTTGCCGCCGTCGGGTTGAGCGCCTCCTGTCTGACCGTCCTGTTCTGGCATCCGTGGCTGTGCCGTGGCCTGCCGGTGCGTCCGGTTCCGGCGATGGCGCTGATGCTGCGCTGGCTGGCAGCGTGGCGGCGCAATAAAAAACTGTCGCTGGGTCTGCCCGTCGCGCTGGCGCTGTTTTCGCTGGCGGGGATGTCAATGCTGCGCGTCGATGACGATATCTCGCAGTTACAGGCGCTGCCGCAGCATATTCTGACCCAGGAGAAAGCCATTACCGCCCTGACCGGACAAAGCGTCGATCAAAAATGGTTTGTGGTTTACGGCGATTCGCCACAGCAAACATTGCGGCGACTGGAGAAATATACCGCCTCACTTGAGTATGCGAAAAAAGAGGGGCTTATCAGCAACTACCGCACCATTCCGCTGAACTCCCTTGCGCGGCAGGAGGAAGATTTACAACTGCTGAAAACGGCGGCCCCGACAGTAACAAAAGCGCTGCAAAATGCCGGGCTGACGGCAGTGAACCCGGATCTCAACGCCATGCCAGTGAACGTTGATGAATGGCTGGCAAGCCCCGCCAGTGAAGGCTGGCGTCTGCTGTGGCTGACGCTGGAAAACGGCGAAAGCGGCGTACTGGTGCCGGTTGAAGGGGTTAAAAGTAGCGCGTTGATGCAGGAAATCGCCACATATTACCCTTGCGGCATTGCCTGGGTTGATCGCAAAAGCACCTTTGATGAGTTGTTCGCGCTTTACCGTTATGTCTTAACCGGCTTGTTGCTGGTGGCGCTGGCGGTGATTGCCTGCGGCGCAGTGGCCCGTCTCGGCTGGCGCAAAGGGCTTATCAGCCTTGTACCTTCGGTGCTTTCGCTGGGTTGTGGTCTGGCGGTGCTGGCGATGAGCGGGCAGGCGGTGAATCTCTTTTCGCTGCTGGCGCTGGTGCTGGTGCTTGGCATCGGCATCAACTACACGCTGTTTTTCAGTAATCCGCGCGGTACACCATTAACTTCGCTACTGGCGATCACGCTGGCAATGCTCACCACCTTGCTGACGCTGGGAATGCTGGTATTCAGCGCCACCCAGGCCATCAGCAGTTTTGGCATTGTGCTGGTGAGCGGTATTTTCACCGCCTTCCTGCTTTCGCCGCTGGCGATGCCCGATAAAAAGAGAACAAAAAAATGATCAAACCCACATTCTGGCGAGCGCTCGCCCTGACCGCTACGCTTATCCTCACCGGCTGTAGCCACTCGCAACCGGAACAGGAAGGCCGCCCGCAGGCGTGGCTGCAACCTGGCACGCGCATCACGCTGCCGGCACCAGGGATTTCACCCGCCGTCAATTCCCAGCAACTGTTGACCGGCAGCTTCAACGGCAAAACCCAGTCGCTGTTAGTGATGCTTAACGCCGACGACCAGAAAATCACCCTTGCCGGGCTGTCGTCGGTCGGCATTCGCCTGTTTCTGTTGACCTACGATGCGCAAGGGCTACGCGCCGAGCAATCCATCGTCGTCCCACAGTTGCCGCCCGCAAGTCAGGTGCTGGCTGACGTAATGCTCAGCCACTGGCCGATTAGCGCCTGGCAACCGCAACTTCCCACTGGCTGGACACTTCGCGACAACGGTGACAAACGCGAGCTGCGTAACGCCAGCGGCAAGCTGGTCACGGAAATCACCTATCTGAATCGCAAGGGCAAACGCGTGCCAATCAGCATTGAACAGCATGTCTTTAAATACCACATCACCATTCAATACTTAGGTGACTGATATGATTTATATTTCCGCCGTCGGCATGATCAACGCCCTGGGAAATAATCTTGACGAAATCGCAGCCAACCTGGCTCGCGGTGTCGCCCCCGGAATGCGCCCACGCGCAGGCTGGTTGCAGGGGCATCCGCAGGCGGTCCTGGCTGGCGTGGATGGCGAGCTTCCGCTTATCCCGGAAAAATTCGCTGCGCATCGCTCGCGCAACAATCAGATCCTGCTGGCGGCGCTGGCGCAGCTCCAGCCGCAGGTTGATGACGCTATAGCGAAATATGGTCGCGAGCGCATCGCGATTGTACTTGGCACCAGCACCTCCGGCCTGCATGAAGGCGACACGCACGTTAACCTGCGCACCCACGGGCTGCCGAGCACCACATGGCACTACGCACAACAGGAACTTGGCGATCCGTCGCGTTTTCTCAGCCACTGGCTGGCGCTCGACGGCCCGGCCTATACCCTTTCAACCGCCTGCTCCTCCAGCGCCAGAGCGATGATCAGCGGGCGCAGGCTTATCGAGACGGGGCTGGTCGATGCCGCCATTGTGGGTGGCGCAGACACCCTGAGCCGGATGCCGATTAACGGTTTTCACAGCCTCGAATCGCTCTCGCCAACTTTATGTCAGCCGTTCGGTCGTGACCGCGCAGGTATCACCATTGGCGAAGGCGCGGGGCTGATGTTATTAACCCGCGAACCGCAGCCCATCGCATTGCTGGGCGTTGGTGAATCGAGTGACGCTTACCATATTTCGGCCCCGCATCCGCAGGGCGAAGGGGCGATCCGCGCCATTAATCAGGCACTGACCGATGCGCAGCTTACGCCAGATGACGTCGGCTATATCAACCTGCACGGCACCGCCACGCAACTCAACGACCAGATTGAATCGATGGTGGTTAACGCCCTGTTTGGCGAACGCGTACCGTGCAGCTCCACCAAACATTTGACCGGCCACACGCTGGGCGCGGCGGGCATTACCGAAGCAGCAATCAGTATGTTGATCTTACAGCGTGATTTACCGCTGCCCGCCCAAGATTTCAGCCTGTCGCCACGCGATCCCACGCTGCCACCCTGCGGCATTATCGAAAAACCGCAGCCGCTGGCACGTCCGGTGATCCTGTCCAATTCCTTCGCCTTTGGCGGCAATAACGCCAGCATTCTGCTCGGGAGGGTTTCGTGAGCCACTATTTATCCCCCGGCGCTTATCTGCCCCACGACGCGCCCATGTTACTGCTGGAAGACGTGGTGAGCGTCAGCGATGACAGCGCGGTGTGCCGCGTGACGGTTTCGCCCAGTGGCGTACTGGCACCGTTTCTCGACCCGGACGGCAATCTCCCTGGCTGGTTTGCCCTTGAACTGATGGCGCAAACCGTCGGCGTCTGGTCTGGCTGGCATCGCCACCAGCAGGGCAAAAACAGTATTGAGTTAGGGATGATACTGGGCGCGCGTGAATTGCTTTGCGCCGCTGGCATTCTGCCCGCAGGCCAGACGCTGACCATTACCGTCAAACTGCTGATGCAGGACGATCGCTTCGGCAGTTTTGAGTGCAGCATCAACGACGGCGAGGCGACGGGCCGCATTAACACCTTCCAGCCGACCGCGGAAGAACTTACCACCCTGTTTCAACAAGGAGCGTCCTGATGAGTCGTTCAGTTCTGGTTACTGGTGCCAGCAAAGGCATTGGTCGCGCCATCGCCTGCCAACTGGCGGCAGACGGCTTTAACATTGGCGTTCACTATCACCGTGACGCCACAGGCGCTCAGGAAACGCTGAATGCCATTGTCGCCAACGGGGGTAACGGGCGTTTGCTCAGTTTCGACGTCGCAAACCGCGAACAGTGTCGGGAAGTGCTGGAGCATGAGATCGCGCAACACGGTGCCTGGTACGGCGTGGTCAGTAACGCCGGGATCGCCCGCGATGCCGCTTTTCCGGCTTTAAGCGATGACGACTGGGATGCGGTGATCCACACCAATCTCGACAGTTTCTACAACGTCATTCAGCCGTGCATTATGCCAATGATCGGCGCGCGCCAGGGTGGGCGCATCATCACGCTGTCCTCGGTTTCCGGCGTAATGGGCAATCGCGGCCAGGTGAATTACAGCGCTGCCAAAGCCGGAATTATCGGCGCAACAAAAGCGCTGGCTATCGAACTCGCAAAGCGCAAAATCACCGTCAATTGCATCGCGCCAGGGCTTATTGATACCGGGATGATCGAAATGGAAGAGAGCGCTCTGAAAGAGGCAATGTCGATGATCCCCATGAAACGTATGGGCCAGGCGGAAGAAGTTGCCGGGCTTGCCAGTTATTTAATGTCTGATATTGCGGGTTACGTCACCCGCCAGGTTATTTCCATCAACGGAGGGATGTTATGACACGTCGCGTAGTGATTACAGGAATGGGTGGCGTGACTGCCTTTGGTGAAAACTGGCAGGACGTTTCTGCACGCTTACTGGCGTATGAAAATGCGGTGCGCAAAATGCCGGAGTGGCAGGTCTACGACGGGCTGCACACCCTGCTTGGCGCGCCTGTTGATGATTTCACGCTACCGGAGCACTACACCCGCAAGCGTATCCGTGCGATGGGCCGCGTGTCGCAAATGTCGACCCGTGCCAGCGAGCTGGCGTTAGAGCAGGCAGGGTTGATTGGCGATCCGATATTAACCAGCGGCGAAACGGGCATTGCGTACGGTTCATCGACCGGCAGTACCGGCCCGGTAAGCGAGTTCGCCACCATGCTGACGGAAAAGCACACCAATAACATCACTGGCACCACCTATGTGCAGATGATGCCGCACACCACCGCCGTTAATACTGGCCTCTTTTTCGGCCTGCGCGGGCGGGTGATCCCAACCTCCAGCGCCTGTACTTCCGGCAGCCAGGCAATCGGTTATGCGTGGGAAGCCATTCGCCACGGTTATCAAACGGTGATGGTTGCTGGTGGTGCCGAAGAGTTATGTCCTTCAGAAGCAGCGGTATTTGATACGCTTTTCGCCACCAGCCAGCACAATGATGCGCCGAAAACCACACCTTCACCGTTCGATGAAAACCGCGACGGGCTGGTGATTGGTGAAGGCGCAGGTACGCTCATTCTCGAAGAACTGGAGCACGCCAAAGCGCGCGGCGCGACCATTTACGGTGAAATCGTCGGCTTTGCGACTAACTGCGACGCGGCACATATTACCCAGCCGCAGCGCGAAACCATGCAGTATTGTATGGAGCAATCGCTGAAAATCGCCGGGTTAAGCGCACAAGATATCGGCTATATTTCAGCGCATGGTACGGCGACCGATCGCGGTGATATGGCAGAAAGTCTGGCGACAGCAACCATTTACGGTGATAATGTGCCGCTCTCCTCGCTGAAAAGTTATTTTGGTCATACGCTTGGTGCCTGTGGCGCGCTCGAAGCCTGGATGAGTCTGCAAATGATGCGCGAAGGTTGGTTTGCGCCTACGCTAAACCTGAATAAACCAGACCCGAATTGTGGCGCGCTGGATTACATCATGCATGAAGCCCGCAAGGTTGATTGTGAGTTTTTGCAGAGTAACAACTTTGCCTTTGGCGGCATTAATACATCCATCATCATTAAACGTTGGCCCTGATATGTATCGGATAGTTCTGGGGAAAGTTTCGACCTTAAGCGCAGCTCCACTGCCACCGGGTTTACGCGAGCAAGCACCGCAAGGTCCACGACGCGAACGCTGGCTGGCGGGGCGTGCATTGCTTTCGCACACGCTTTCCCCGCTACCGGAGATCATCTATGGCGAACAAGGCAAACCTGCATTCGCGCCGGAAACGCCGCTATGGTTCAACTTAAGCCATAGCGGTGACGATATCGCTCTGCTGTTGAGTGATGAAGGCGAAGTCGGCTGCGATATCGAAGTGATTCGCCCGCGCGCCAACTGGCGCTGGCTGGCGAACGCCGTATTCAGCCTCGGGGAACACGCTGAGATGGACGCCGTGCATCCTGATCAGCAACTGGAAATGTTCTGGCGCATCTGGACGCGCAAAGAAGCCATCGTTAAACAGCGTGGCGGCAGCGCCTGGCAAATCGTCAGCGTAGATAGCACCTATCACTCCTCGCTGTCAGTCAGCCATTGTCAGCTAGAAAATTTAAGCCTTGCGATCTGCACCCCCACCCCCTTTACGCTCACCGCCGACAGTGTGCAATGGATCGATTCAGTTAACTGATCCGCCCACCCGACTGCCCATCTATTGATCCAGAACAGGTAATCAGTATGACGAATACTTAAAATCGTCATACTTATTTCCGCCATCTATTTTAATCCATTGGGGTTACCATGCTCTCCACACTCCGCCGCACTCTATTTGCGCTGCTGGCTTGTGCGTCTTTTATCGTCCATGCCGCTGCACCAGATGAAATCACCACCGCCTGGCCGGTGAATGTCGGGCCACTAAACCCGCACCTTTACACGCCTAACCAGATGTTCGCCCAGAGCATGGTTTATGAACCATTGGTGAAATATCAGGCAGACGGTTCGGTGATCCCGTGGCTGGCAAAAAGCTGGACTCATTCAGAAGATGGTAAAACCTGGACCTTCACCCTGCGTGATGACGTGAAATTCTCCAACGGCGAACCGTTTGATGCAGAGGCAGCGGCAGAAAACTTCCGCGCAGTGCTCGATAACCGTCAACGTCACGCCTGGCTGGAGCTGGCAAACCAGATTGTTGATGTCAAAGCACTCAGTAAAACAGAGCTGCAAATCACCCTGAAAAGCGCCTACTATCCTTTCCTGCAAGAACTGGCCCTGCCGCGCCCTTTCCGCTTTATCGCCCCCTCGCAGTTTAAAAACCATGAAACCATGAACGGGATTAAAGCGCCGATTGGCACCGGGCCGTGGGTTTTGCAGGAATCGAAACTGAATCAGTACGATGTCTTCGTCCGTAACGAAAACTACTGGGGCGAAAAGCCGGCGATTAAGAAGATCACTTTTAACGTGATCCCGGACCCGACTACCCGCGCGGTGGCGTTTGAAACTGGCGATATCGACCTGCTGTACGGAAACGAAGGGTTATTACCGCTCGATACCTTCGCCCGCTTTAGCCAGAACCCGGCTTACCACACCCAACTGTCACAGCCGATCGAAACCGTGATGCTGGCGCTCAATACCGCCAAAGCCCCCACCAATGAGCTGGCAGTACGTGAAGCTCTTAATTACGCGGTAAACAAAAAATCGCTGATTGATAACGCGTTGTATGGCACCCAGCAGGTCGCCGACACCCTGTTTGCCCCTTCTGTGCCCTACGCCAACCTCGGCCTGAAACCGCGCCAGTACGATCCGCAGAAAGCGAAAGCGTTGCTGGAAAAAGCCGGTTGGACGCTGCCTGCGGGCAAAGACATCCGCGAGAAAAATGGTCAGCCGCTGCGCATTGAACTGTCGTTCATCGGCACCGATGCGTTAAGCAAATCGATGGCGGAAATCATTCAGGCTGATATGCGCCAGATTGGCGCAGATGTCTCGCTGATTGGCGAAGAAGAGAGCAGTATCTATGCTCGTCAGCGCGACGGTCGTTTTGGCATGATTTTCCACCGCACCTGGGGCGCGCCATACGATCCACACGCCTTCCTCAGTTCAATGCGCGTACCGTCACACGCTGACTTCCAGGCACAGCAAGGATTAGCCGACAAACCGCTGATTGATAAAGAGATCGGCGAAGTGCTGGCGACCCATGACGAAACGCAACGTCAGGCGCTGTATCGCGACATTCTGACCCGTCTGCATGACGAGGCGGTTTATCTGCCTATCAGTTACATCTCAATGATGGTGGTATCAAAACCGGAGCTGGGTAACATCCCCTACGCGCCGATCGCCACCGAAATTCCGTTCGAACAGATTAAACCGGTGAAACCTTAATGTTGCGTTACGTATTACGCCGCTTTCTGCTGCTGATCCCCATGGTGCTCGCCGCCTCGGTGATCATTTTTCTGATGCTGCGCCTCGGTACCGGCGACCCGGCGCTCGATTATTTGCGTCTGTCTAACCTGCCGCCGACGCCAGAGATGCTGGCCTCTACCCGCACCATGCTCGGACTGGATCAGCCGCTGTATGTGCAGTACGGCACCTGGTTGTGGAAGGCGCTGCATCTTGATTTCGGCATCTCATTTGCCACGCAGCGCCCGGTGCTGGACGATATGCTGAACTTCCTGCCTGCTACGCTGGAACTGGCGGGTGCGGCGCTGGTATTAATTCTGCTCACTTCCGTACCGCTCGGTATCTGGGCGGCGCGCCATCGTGACCGTCTGCCGGATTTCGCCGTACGTTTCATCGCGTTTCTTGGCGTGTCGATGCCTAACTTCTGGCTGGCGTTTTTACTGGTGATGGCGTTTTCGGTGTATCTGCAATGGCTACCCGCGATGGGTTACGGCGGCTGGCAGCACATCATTTTGCCTGCGGTTTCCATTGCCTTTATGTCGCTGGCGATTAACGCGCGGCTGCTGCGCGCCAGTATGCTGGACGTAGCCG
The DNA here is from genome assembly GCF_046487665.1 of Escherichia sp. WS1152. Taxonomy (NCBI): domain Bacteria; kingdom Pseudomonadati; phylum Pseudomonadota; class Gammaproteobacteria; order Enterobacterales; family Enterobacteriaceae; genus Escherichia; species Escherichia sp. WS1152. The sequence continues at coordinate 166,069 of NZ_JBJQJA010000005.1, forward strand.
GTCAGCGTCACGTCACCTGGGCGCGGCTACGCGGCCTGAATGACAAACAGACCGAACGTCGCCACATCCTGCGCAATGCCTCGCTGCCGATGATCACCGCCGTGGGGATGCACATCGGCGAACTGATTGGCGGGACGATGATTATCGAAAACATCTTTGCCTGGCCGGGCGTCGGGCGCTATGCGGTGTCGGCGATTTTTAACCGTGACTATCCGGTGATCCAGTGCTTTACGCTGATGATGGTGGTGGTTTTTGTGGTCTGTAATTTGATTGTCGATTTGCTCAACGCCGCGCTGGACCCGCGCATTCGTCGTCATGAAGGAGCGCACGCGTGAACTTTTTCCTCTCTTCCCGCTGGTCGGTACGCCTGGCGCTGATCATTATCGCCCTGCTGGCGCTGATTGCGCTCACCAGCCAGTGGTGGCTGCCGTATGACCCCCAGGCGATTGATTTGCCGTCGCGCCTGCTTTCGCCGGATGCGCAGCACTGGCTGGGCACCGATCACTTAGGTCGCGATATTTTCTCGCGGCTGATGGCAGCGACCCGCGTGTCGCTCGGTTCGGTAATGGCCTGCCTACTGCTGGTGCTGACATTGGGGCTGGTTATTGGCGGCAGCGCCGGACTGATTGGCGGACGCGTTGATCAGGCCACCATGCGCGTCGCCGATATGTTTATGACCTTCCCGACCTCGATTCTGTCGTTCTTTATGGTTGGCGTGCTCGGCACTGGGCTGACCAACGTAATTATCGCCATCGCCCTGTCGCACTGGGCGTGGTACGCGCGCATGGTGCGAAGCCTGGTGATTTCCCTGCGCCAGCGCGAGTTTGTGCTGGCATCACGGCTTTCTGGCGCAGGCCATGTGCGGGTGTTTGTTGATCATCTGGCAGGTGCGGTGATCCCCTCGCTGCTGGTGCTGGCAACGCTGGATATCGGCCATATGATGCTGCACGTCGCGGGGATGTCCTTCCTCGGCCTCGGCGTGACCGCGCCGACCGCCGAATGGGGCGTGATGATTAACGACGCGCGCCAGTATATCTGGACCCAGCCACTGCAAATGTTCTGGCCGGGGCTGGCGCTGTTTATCAGCGTGATGGCCTTTAACCTGGTGGGTGACGCACTGCGCGATCATCTGGATCCTCATCTGGTGACGGAGCACGCACACTAATGCCGCAACAGATTGAACTGCGTAATATCGCGCTACAGGCCGCGCAGCCGCTGGTGCACGGCGTATCGTTAACCCTTAAACGCGGGCGTGTGCTGGCGTTAGTCGGCGGTAGCGGCAGCGGGAAATCACTGACCTGCGCCGCGACGCTGGGCATTCTGCCCGCTGGCGTTCGCCAGACGGCGGGGGAAATTTTAGCCGATGGCAAACCGGTTTCGCCTTGCGCCCTGCGCGGCATCAAAATTGCCACCATCATGCAGAACCCGCGCAGCGCCTTTAATCCACTGCACACCATGCACACCCACGCGCGGGAAACCTGCCTGGCGTTAGGGAAACCCGCCGATGACGCTACGCTTACCGCTGCCATAGAAGCGGTGGGGCTGGAAAACGCCGCACGCGTGCTGAAGCTGTACCCGTTCGAGATGAGCGGCGGCATGTTGCAGCGCATGATGATTGCGATGGCGGTGCTTTGCGAATCACCGTTTATCATCGCCGATGAACCAACCACCGACCTCGACGTGGTAGCACAGGCGCGCATCCTCGATCTGCTGGAAAGCATTATGCAAAAACAGGCACCGGGGATGCTGCTGGTCACCCATGATATGGGCGTAGTGGCGCGTCTGGCGGATGACGTGGCGGTGATGTCGCACGGTAAGATTGTCGAACAGGGCGATGTCGAAACGCTGTTTAACGCCCCCAAACATGCGGTGACGCGCAGCCTGGTTTCCGCTCATCTCGCCCTCTACGGTATGGAGCTGGCATCATGACTTTACTTAACGTTTCCGGCCTTTCCCATCACTATGCGCACGGTGGATTTAGCGGAAAACATCAGCACCAGGCGGTGCTTAATAACGTTTCCCTGACCCTGAAAAGCGGCGAAACCGTCGCCCTGCTGGGGCGCAGCGGCTGCGGGAAAAGCACCCTCGCGCGGCTGCTGGTAGGCTTAGAGTCTCCCTCACAAGGGAATATTAGCTGGCGCGGCGAATCGTTGGCAAAGCTCAATCGCGCCCAGCGTAAAGCGTTCCGCCGCGATATTCAGATGGTATTTCAGGACTCCATCAGCGCCGTGAATCCGCGCAAAACCGTGCGCGAGATCCTGCGTGAACCGATGCGCCACCTGCTATCACTGAAAAAATCCGAACAACTGGCGCGCGCCAGCGAAATGCTGAAGGCGGTCGATCTCGACGACAGCGTGCTCGACAAGCGCCCACCGCAGTTAAGCGGCGGCCAGCTCCAACGTGTCTGCCTGGCTCGCGCACTGGCGGTCGAACCGAAACTACTGATTCTGGATGAAGCCGTTTCTAACCTTGATCTCGTGTTACAGGCGGGCGTCATTCGCCTGCTGAAAAAGCTACAACAACAGTTTGGCACTGCCTGCCTGTTCATCACCCACGACTTACGCCTGGTGGAACGCTTTTGCCAGCGAGTGATGGTGATGGACAACGGACAAATCGTCGAAACCCAGGCGGTGGGAGATAAATTAACCTTTTCCTCTGACGCCGGACGTGTGCTACAAAACGCGGTATTACCCGCATTCCCCGTGCGCCGTCGCACCTCAGAAAAGGTTTAACGCAAATGCAACGAGTCACCATCACGCTTGATGACGATTTACTGGAGACGCTGGACAGCCTGAGCCAGCGTCGTGGTTATAACAACCGTTCCGAAGCTATCCGCGATATTCTGCGTAGCGCCCTGGCGCAGGAAGCTACCCAGCAGCACGGCACACAAGGTTTCGCGGTGCTGTCGTATGTGTATGAACACGAAAAACGCGACTTAGCCAGCCGTATTGTTTCCACCCAGCATCATCACCACGACCTCTCCGTCGCCACGCTGCATGTCCATATCAACCACGACGACTGTCTGGAAATCGCCGTGTTGAAAGGCGACATGGGTGACGTGCAGCATTTTGCCGATGACGTTATCGCCCAGCGCGGCGTGCGGCACGGGCATTTACAGTGCCTGCCGAAGGAAGATTAACACCTCCCAACGCGCCGTTATTTCCTCACGGCGCAGTAAATTCCTGCCAAACTTCGACTTCCATCACATTTTTTTGATCACGATTTGGTCCCTCAAAATGTGAGACGCTTCGATCCTCTTTTTCGCCTGTTCACCTACTATACGCTTGAAGTTGTCCATGATTGTCCATAGACAACTGTAAATGTTCAGGTGCGCGCCATGAAATCATTAAGTAAGTCGTCACAAATACCGCTCTATCAACAAGTGGTGGAGTGGATAAGAGAAAGTATTTATACCGGAGATCTGGTGGAAGACGATCGCATCCCTTCGGAATACCAGATTATGGATATGCTGGAAGTCAGTCGGGGAACCGTTAAAAAAGCGGTCGCCCAACTGGTAAAAGAAGGCGTGTTGATTCAGGTCCAGGGCAAGGGAACATTTGTCAAAAAAGAGAACGTGGCCTATCCGTTAGGTGAAGGATTATTGTCATTCGCGGAATCGCTGGAAAGCCAGAAAATACATTTTACCACTGAAGTTATTACGTCACGGATTGAACCGGCTAATCGTTATGTAGCAGAGAAATTAAGAATAACGCCCGGTCAGGATATTCTTTACCTTGAACGTTTACGTTCGATTGGTGATGAAAAAGCGATGCTGATAGAGAACCGTATCAATATTGAGCTATGCCCCGGCATCGCGGAAATCGATTTTAATCAACACAATTTATTTCCAACAATAGAAAGTTTGTCGCAAAGAAAAATTCGTTACTCGGAAAGTCGCTATGCCGCGCGATTAATTGGTAATGAACGCGGTCATTTTTTAGATATCAGTGAAGATGCACCCGTTTTGCATCTGGAGCAGTTAGTCTTTTTCTCCCGAGGATTACCCGTTGAGTTTGGCAACGTCTGGTTAAAAGGAAATAAATATTATCTTGGCACCGTGCTGCAACGGCGGGAAGTGAGTTAAGTACACTTTTTTAAGAGGAATAAAATGCAAGGCATACAGTTTCAGGAAAATTATATTCAACGACTTCCGGCAGGGTTAAGCGTTGAACAGATCATCCGTCAGTTAGCGCAACCGTTGGTTGCCGCCGAGCTGGTGGTCCCTGACTTTGCCGATCACGTACTGAAACGTGAGGCGACGTACCCAACGGGGCTGCCTACCGAACCACCGTGCGTCGCTATTCCACACACGGACCATAAACATGTCAGGCACAATGCAATTGCCGTCGGCATCCTGCCGGAACCGGTAGAGTTTGCCGATATGGGCGGCGATCCTGACCCCGTACCTGTCAGGGTGATTTTTTTGCTCGCCTTAAGCGAAAGTAACAAACAATTAAATGCCCTGGGCTGGATTATGGAAATGATTCAGGATACGCCCTTTATGCAAGCCCTGCTTACGATGGAAACAACAGAAATACACACAGTAATCTTAAACAAAATGAAAGAACGAGGTGAAATATGAGTCAAACCATTTTATTTGTCTGCGCCACGGGTATTGCCACATCCACGGCGGTAACAGAAAAAGTCATGGAATATTGCAAAGAGCAAGGTCTTAACGTCAATTATTCCCAAACCAACGTTGCCTCTTTACCTGGAAATACTGACGGCGTAGCACTGGTAGTCTCAACGACTAAAGTGCCTTATGAACTCGACGTCCCGGTGGTTAACGGCTTGCCTATTATTACCGGTATTGGCGAAGAGAAAGTACTGGCGCAAATTGTTTCGATCCTTAAAAAGTAATTAATAATAATTAATTTCAACCCACTCCATCAGGCGCTAACGCGAGGTGCGCTCTCGCCTGAAAAAGAGGTTTATTATGAACGATATCGCGCATACCCTCTATAATATTGTGCAATATATATTGGGATTTGGCCCGACGGTAATGTTGCCGTTGGTGTTATTTATTCTTGCTCTCTGTTTTAAAGTAAAACCCGCTAAAGCCTTACGTTCGTCATTAACAGTCGGCATTGGTTTTGTCGGTATTTATGCCATTTTCGATATTCTGACCAGCAATGTCGGGCCAGCGGCCCAGGCGATGGTTGAACGCACCGGAATTAATTTACCGGTGGTAGATTTAGGCTGGCCGCCGCTTTCCGCTATTACATGGGGTTCGCCAATTGCCCCGTTTGTTATTCCCCTGACCATTCTGATTAACGTGGCGATGCTGGCGTTAAATAAAACCCGCACCGTTGACGTAGATATGTGGAACTACTGGCATTTTGCCCTTGCTGGTACGCTGGTTTATTACAGCACCGGCAGCCTGTTTTTTGGTTTGCTGGCGGCGGCGATTGCTGCGGTGGTAGTACTTAAACTCGCCGATTGGTCTGCGCCACTGGTACAAAAATACTTTGGCCTGGAAGGGATCTCATTGCCGACGCTCTCTTCGGTGGTGTTCTTCCCGGTCGGTCTGCTGGTCGACAAAATCATCGACCATATCCCTGGCCTCAATCGTATTCATATCGACCCGGAAACCGTACAGAAAAAGTTTGGCATCTTCGGTGAACCGATGATGGTTGGCACCATTCTGGGCATTCTGCTCGGCGTAATTGCCGGATACGATTTCAAAAAAGTATTGCTGCTTGGCATCAGCATTGGCGGTGTGATGTTCATCCTGCCACGCATGGTACGCATCCTGATGGAAGGTTTATTACCGCTGTCTGAAGCTATTAAAAAGTATCTCAATGCCAAATACCCTGACCGTGACGATCTCTATATCGGACTGGATATCGCCGTTGCCGTAGGTAACCCGGCGATTATCTCCACCGCCCTGCTGCTAACGCCAATCTCGGTCTTTATCGCGTTTGTCCTCCCAGGTAATGAAGTCCTGCCACTTGGCGACCTTGCCAACCTGGCGGTAATGGCGTCGATGATTGCTTTAGCCAGCCGTGGCAATATTTTCCGCACCGTTCTGGCGGCGATCCCGGTGATTATTGCCGACCTGTGGATTGCGACTAAAATCGCACCGTTTATTACCGGCATGGCGAAAGACGTTAACTTCAAATTTGCCGAAGGCTCCAGCGGCCAGGTTTCCAGTTTCCTTGATGGCGGTAACCCGTTCCGCTTCTGGCTGCTGGAAATCTTCAACGGCAATATCATCGCCATTGGTCTGGTGCCGGTTATCGCCCTGGTACTGTATGGCATTTTCCGAATGACGCGGAGCACGGTTTATGCCTGATAACAGCGCAGCTATCGTTATCGATATTGGCACCACCAATTGCAAAGTCACCTGCTTTTCCTGCCTGGACGCAACGACGTTGGGCGCGCATAAATTCGTGACGGCAAAGCAGATCTCCCCACAGGGCGATGTCGATTTCGATATCGACGCCCTCTGGCAGGAGGTCCGCCAGGCGATAGCGCAACTGAACGCCGCTTCGCCGCTGCCAGTCAGACGGATCAGCATTGCCAGTTTTGGCGAATCAGGCGTGTTCCTTGACGAGCATGGCGAGATCCTGACGCCAATGCTGGCATGGTATGACCGTCGCGGTGAAGAGTATCTGGCAACGCTTAGCGAGGCAGACAGTGCGGCACTTTATGACATCTGCGGTCTACCACTACACAGTAATTACTCTGCCTTCAAAATGCGCTGGTTGCTGGAACATTACCCGCTGCGTAATCGCCGCAGCTTGCGCTGGCTACATGCGCCGGAAGTGCTGCTCTGGCGGCTGACTGGCGAACAGCGCACGGATATCACCTTAGCCAGCCGCACGCTGTGTCTGGACGTGCGCAAAGGCGAATGGTCAGCGAAAGCGGCGGCGTTGTTACACGTTCCCTGTACGGCATTTGCGCCATTGGTGCAGCCAGGCGAGCACGCCGGATGGGTCAGCGAGTCACTTTGCAAGACGCTTGGGTTCTCGCAACCGGTCAGCGTGACGCTGGCCGGACATGACCATATGGTGGGTGCGCGAGCGTTGCAGATGATGCCAGGCGATATCCTTAACTCGACGGGGACCACGGAAGGCATTCTGCAACTGGATACACAACCGACGCTGGATGAACAGGCTAAACGTGACAAGCTGGCAAACGGCTGTTACTCACTTGCCAACCAGTTCACCCTGTTTGCGTCGCTGCCCGTGGGCGGTTTCGCGCTGGAGTGGCTGCGCAACACGTTCCGGCTAACCGATGAGGAGATCGCCGCATCACTTACTCGCGGACATGCTGATTATCTGGCGGGGAATTGGTTGCTCGATGACATTCCCGTCTTTATTCCACATCTTCGCGGTTCGGGTTCGCCCTATAAAAATCGCCATACCCGTGGATTATTTTATGGGCTTGGCGATACGTTAAGTATCGACATGTTAATTGCCAGCGTATCACTGGGATTAACCATGGAATTTGCCAACTGCTTCGCCTGTTTTAACGTGCCTGGCACCAGCGCGTTAAAAGTGATCGGTCCGGCAACCCATAATCCTCTTTGGCTGCAATTAAAGGCGGATATTTTACAGCGTCCGGTTGAAGCAATTGCATTTAACGAGGCGGTTTCTGTCGGAGCATTATTAACCGCCGCACCGGATATTCCACCGCCGCCAGTCGCTATAGCCCAACGTTTGTTACCGAATCGGGCGAGATACCATCAATTACAGCGTTATCAGCACAAATGGAAAAGCTGGTATCAGTTGAAATTACAACAAGAAGGCGTGATGCCATTACATCATCGGGAGGAACACTATGTTGAATAAAACCGTGGAGGTCAGAAACAGTACTGGCCTGCATGCACGTCCGGCGGCCTGTCTGGCGAAAGCCGCCAAAAAATATAGCTGTAAAGTGACGCTGCACTATGAGGGTAATGATATTAATGCCACCAGCATGATGAATATTATGCGCGCCGGAATAAAAGGCGGAAAAACGGTGGAAATACGCTGCGACGGTGATGATGAAAACGAGGCCATACAGACTCTCACCGACTTATTTCGCGACCGCTTCGGTGAAGCTGAATAATTAACTGATATTAAAAGATGAGGTTTTCAATATGCCATTAGTTAATGGACGGATACTGCTCGACCGCATTCAGGAAAAACGGGTATTAGCGGGCGCATTTAATACCACCAATCTGGAGACGACAATTTCAATTTTAAACGCTATTGAGCGTTCGGGATTACCCAACTTCATTCAGATTGCGCCAACCAATGCACAACTCTCGGGATACGATTACATTTATGAAATCGTGAAACGTCACGCCGATAAAATGGATGTTCCGGTCAGTCTTCATCTGGATCACGGGAAAACTCAGGAGGATGTGAAACAGGCGGTGCGCGCGGGCTTTACCTCGGTCATGATTGACGGTGCCGCATTCTCTTTTGAAGAGAATATCGCTTTCACCCAGGAAGCTGTCGATTTCTGTAAATCCTATGGTGTACCGGTTGAAGCGGAGCTGGGGGCGATTCTCGGCAAAGAAGATGATCACGTCAGCGAAGCCGATTGCAAAACGGAACCGGAAAAGGTGAAGACCTTTGTCGAGCGTACCGGTTGCGACATGCTGGCAGTTTCTATTGGCAACGTTCATGGCCTGGACGATATACCGCGTATCGATATCCCCCTGCTGAAGCGCATTGCCGAAGTCTGTCCGGTGCCGTTGGTTATTCACGGCGGCTCCGGTATCGCCCCGGAGATATTACGCAGCTTTGTTAATTATCGCGTCGCTAAAGTAAATATCGCCAGCGATCTGCGCAAAGCGTTTATCACCACCGTCGGCAAAGCGTATGTGAATAATCACAACGAGGCGAATCTGGCACGAGTCATGGCATCAGCAAAAAACGCCGTCGAGGAAGATGTGTATAGCAAAATCCTGATGATGAATGAGGGGCATCGGTTGGTTAGAAAGGCATCTTAAGAGCCACAAAAATATAGCGGCGCAACAGAAATTGTTGGGCCGCTATAAGTTATAAATGATTCAAACGCTCATTCAGTGTTTCAATAATATAGGTATTAACAGAGACTTGTTGCTGCGCAGCCGCATTATTAAGGCGTTCACTCAGCGATTCTGGATAGCGTAACGTAAAGGTCTTAATCTTTTCTGTACGCGCATACGGCTCAATACCCGCAGCTTTACAATCCTCAAGATACTCTCGCAGGGAAAGTTCCCCTTCTTTTTGCAGCCCCTGAATGCTGTCAGAGACAAAATCACAATAACCTGACAAGCCCAGGAATTTGCCACGAAATGCATTCAGTTCTGGCACGTAAGTGATAACAGCAGGTTGCCCGGCAATCTCCATAGAGTTTGGCGTCTTCAGTTTGATCATGGTTTTACCCCTATACTTAGTAACCAGTCACGCACGCTTTCTACAGCGCCTTTATCGGTATCTGGCGACGGATGAGGCCGATGGAAACACGCAACGCTCATATTTAGTATGAACTTACAACGCGAACCTCTTCCTTCCTTAATTTCTCCGCCTAATGCTTTAACCAGTGACTCTATATCAGACCACTTGATCCCTTGAGGAACAGGAGATTTAAATATTTGATCCAATGTATTTTTTTGTTTCTTCCGTAAAGCCTGTACCTTGGTTCTCATGGCATGTCCTTATGACTTCACTTTATGACATCAATAGTATGACATCACAGTATGAAGTCAAGTTTCCCTTCCTCACGCCATTGTCCCAATCGTCTTCCTGAATCGCAGCAGCGCAATGGTGAAAAACGCGCCGCCAATTGCCATCAGCGTCAGGAACTGCGGCCAGACGATTTCGAATCCGGCACCCCGGTAGAGAATGGCCTGCGCGAGGCTAACAAAGTGTGTCGTCGGCATGGTCAGCATAATGTCCTGCACCATCTGCGGCATACTTTCGCGCGGCGTGGAGCCACCGGAAAGCATTTGCAGCGGCAGCAGCACCAGAATCACCAGCAGCCCCAGTTGCGGCATTGAACGCGCTATCGTCCCCATAAAAATGCCGATTGACGTGGTGGCAAACAGACTGAGCGCCACGCCCAGCATAAACAGCGGGATCGAGCCTTCAATCGGTACGCCCAGCACGCCTTTCACCATCAGCACCAGCGATAATCCCGATACCACCAGCACCACCAGCCCCATCGACCAGACCTTAGCCATCATGATCTCAAACGGCGTTATCGGCATCACCAGTAAATGTTCCACTGTGCCGTGTTCACGCTCGCGGATCAGCGCCGATCCGGTCAATACAATCGCCAGCATGGTAATGTTGTTGATGATCGCCATCACCCCGCCAAACCACGCGGGATCGAGGTTCGGGTTAAAGCGCATCCGGGTTTCCAGCGATACCAACGGTTCGCTGTTATCACGGTAGCGCGCGACAAAGCTGTTCACTTCACCGTTGATAATATTCTGGATATACCCATTGCCGGTAAATGCCTGGCTCATGCGCGTGGCATCGACGTTCACCTGAATATCTGGCTGGCATCCGGCGAGGACATCACGCTGAAAATTAGGCGGAATATTTATCGCAAAGGTATAACGCCCGGCGTCCAGTCCGGCATCCATCTCATCGGCGGTGATCATCTCCGGTGGCAAAAACCACGGGCGATAGAAGCTGTTAACGATCCGGTTCGATAACTGCGATTGATCCATATCGGCAATGGCGATCGGTGCCAGGTTCAACGATCCTGGCGTGACGGTCGCTGACGAATACACCGACACCGTAAACGAGAAGACAATCAATGTCAGCATCGCTTTATCACCGAGTAGACTGCGCAACTCTTTGATACCCAGATTAAAAATATTGCGTAAATGGCGCATCATCCCTCCTGTTTTTTCAGCAGCAGGATGCTTAAGCCCATCACCAGCGGTATGGCTATCAGCAACGGGATAAAAAGTTGCCATAAATCAGTCAGATCCAACGCTTTCGAGAACGTTCCGCGGGCGATAGTCAGAAAATGACTGGTCGGGTAAACCTCGCCGATCCAACGTCCTGGACCTTCCAGCGAAGCTACCGGATCGATCATCCCGGAAAACTGTGTCGCCGGGATTAACGTGATAATCGCCGTACCGAAAATGGCGGCAATCTGGCTTTTCATAAAGGTGGAGATCAGCAGCCCCATTCCGGTGGCGATGATGATATACAGCAGCGCCGCCAGGGTGAGCGTCAGGAAACTGCCTTTATGCGGTACGCCAAACACAAACACCGACAGACCGCAGAGCAGGAAAAAGTTCAGCATCCCCAGCGCGATGTACGGTAGCTGTTTGCCAAGCAAAAATTCGCTACGGGTGGTGGGAGTCACGTAAAGGTTGATAATCGACCCTAGTTCTTTTTCCCGCACCACACTAAGGGCGCTTAGCATTGACGGGATCATCATCAGCAGAAGCGGGATCACCGCCGGAACAATCGCTGGCAGGCTTTTTACGTCCGGGTTATAGCGATAGCGCGTCTCAATGTTCATCAGCCCGCTTTGGCTGGAGGGTGTGGATTGTCGGCTCGCCACATCCTGTAGCCAGCTCTGGTGCATAGCCTGCACGTAACCTTTTACCGTTTCGGCACGACTGGGCATCGCTCCGTCGATCCAGACGCCGAGTTCCACAGGCGTACCACGCGCGATATCACGCCCGAAATTTGGAGGGATCTCAATTGCCACCGTGATATCGCCCGCACGCATCCGACGATCAAGCTCGTCATAACTGGTAAGCGGCGGCTGTTCGATAAAGTAACGGGAACCGGAGAGGTTGAGCGTCCACGCCTGACTACTGACGGTCTGGTCGCGGTCGAGCACCGCAAAGCGCAGGTTTTCCACATCCATACTGATGCCGTAACCCATTATCAGCATCAGGATCACCGTTCCCATCAGCGCCAGCGTCGAACGGACCGGATCGCGGCGCAATTCCAGTGCTTCGCGCCGGCTGTAGCTAAACAGACGGCGCAGGCTAAATCCCTGGCGCGGCGCGTGTGTAGCATCGTGTATCACGGGAGGCGCTTCGGCTTCGTTGCTCTGTCCTGCCGCTTCCTGCAAATAGGCGATAAATGCCTCTTCCAGACTGGCGGCTCCGCGTTTCTCAACCAGTTCCTGCGGTGTACCGCTGGCGAGCACTTTTCCGGCGTGCATCAGTGAGATACGGTCGCAACGTTCCGCTTCGTTCATAAAGTGGGTGGAGATGAAAATGGTCACTTTGTCCTGGCGCGAGAGATCGACCATCAACTGCCAGAACATATCCCTCGCCACCGGATCGACGCCAGAAGTAGGCTCATCGAGGATTAACATTTCCGGGCGATGAATCACCGCCACCGCCAGCGAAAGCCGCTGGCGAATGCCGAGCGGCAATGACTCCGGCAGAACATCTTCAACGTCGTTGAGCTTAAAACGCTCGCTCATTTCAGCCACTCGCGCGGGAATTTCCGCTTCCGGGATGTGAAACAAACGGGCATGTAACTCCAGGTTTTGCCGCACGGTGAGTTCGTTATAGAGCGAAAACGCCTGCGACATATAGCCCACCCGACGGCGGGTATCGATATCTTTTGGATCAACCGGTTGCCCGAACAGCCACGCCTCACCTTCGCTGGCGGGCAGCAGTCCGGTGAGCATTTTCATGGTGGTGGATTTACCGCAGCCGTTCGAACCAAGAAAACCAAAAATCTCCCCGCGTGGAATGCGGAAATTAACGTGATCAACGGCAACGAAGGAACCAAAACGCATGGTCAGATCGCGCGCTTCGATGGCAATCTCTGCGTTTTCAGGTTGATATGGTGGGATCACTACCGCCTGATGCGCCTGGCGTTGCGCTTGCGGTAACAGATTTATAAACGCCTCTTCCAGCGTGGCACTTTGCGTTTGCTGCCGCAACTCTTCGGCGCTGCCGGTTGCCAGCACTTCTCCGGCATTCATCGCCACCAACCAGTCGAAGCGTTCCGCCTCTTCCATGTAGGCGGTGGCGACCAGAACGCTCATATTGCTCTGCCGTTGGCGAATACTGTCGATCAGATCCCAGAACTGGGCGCGGGAGAGCGGGTCAACCCCCGTCGTAGGCTCATCAAGAATCAACAGTTCCGGGTCGTGGATTAACGCGCAGCACAGCCCGAGTTTTTGCTTCATCCCGCCGGAGAGTTTCCCTGCCGGACGATCGCGAAACGGTGCTAACCCGGTGCTGGTCAGCAGCTCATTAATTCGGACTTCCCGCTCCGCTTTGTCGTGACCGAACAGGCGAGCGAAAAAATCGACGTTTTCATACACCGACAAGGTGTGGTAGAGGTTTTTGCCCAGCCCCTGCGGCATCCAGGCGATGCGCGGGCAGACGTCGCGGCGATGCTTCGGGTCGCGCATATCGCCGCCCAGCACCATCACATTGCCCTGCTCAATGACGCGGGCTCCGGAAATCAACGACAACAAACTCGACTTCCCGACGCCATCCGGACCAATCAGCCCGACCATACAGCGGGCCGGAATATCGAGTGTGATATTGTTCAGCGCAACGGTTTTTCCATAATGCTGGCTCACGCCCGCCAGTTGCGCGACAGGCGGGACGGGAACCAGTTCCAGATGCGTCATTGCGGCAACCTCACCACGAGATCGTCAGGCCACGGAAGTTCTTCATTCACCCGCACCCACGCTACGCCCGGCAAGCCCGTTTTGACATATTCCAGATGCTGCTGGAGTAATTCCGGTGGGATACGCGCTTTGACGCGGAACATCAGTTTCAGCCGTTCATCGCTGGTTTCGACGGTTTTTGGCGTGAACTGGGCGACACTGGCGACAAAACTGATGGTTGCAGGAATACGCAGATCTGGCGCGGCATCGAGGATCAGCCGGGCTTCACCGCCCAGTTTCAGCGTGCCCGCCTGTTCGGTTGGCAGGAAGAAGGTCATATAGACGTCGCTGAGATCGACCATATTCAGCACCCGACCGCCTGCCGCCAGCACTTCGCCTGGCTCGGCAACCCGATACTGCACGCGTCCGTCACGCGGGGCTTTCAGTTCGCTGTCATCGATATCTGCGGCAATGCGCCGTTCAGTGGCTTGTGCCGCTTCGACACGAGTTTGGGCCTGAATGATATTGGTACGGGCCGCTTCTATAGCGGCTTTAGAAGCCGAAACCTGAGCTTTTGCTGATTCCAGCGCCGCTCTGGCGCTCTCAGCGGCGGCGCGATCGTCATCCAGCTGTTGCGCAGAAATAGCCCCCCGTTGGGCGAGCGAGCGGGAACGCGTATGACGTTTAGCCACGGAGTCCAGTTCGGCCTGGCGTTGATTAACCAGCGACTGTGCGGCGCGAGTTTCGCTTTGTCGTTGCTCCAGCAAAGCCTGCGCGGCGGCAACGGCGCTTTGTGCCTCTTTGATTTGCGCGATGGCTTCCAGTCGCTGCTCCTGCAACACGCGAGTATCCATCTTCGCCAGCACTTCGCCTTCGCGAACAAACTGGCCTTCTTTCACCAGAATGGTGTCGATACGCCCGGCAATTTTGCTGGCGATATCCACTTCCGTCGCTTCAATGCGCCCATTGCTGACGGCAAAGCCTTCCGGCACACCTGCCGGGCGCAACAGCCACCACGCCACGATAGCAACCACCGCCAGTAACCCGACAACCCACCACGCCAGATGGCGCTTACTCTTATCCATAATCGACCCGCCATAATCCCTGTAAGCAAACGACGCGTGTTACAACTGCCGCCGAACGACGTTCAGCGGATTATTCCATCCGGGATAAGAAGGAAACGACAAATACGACCAGCGCGCAGAGCATTGAGCGCCAACGGGGAAGGCTTAGTGAAAACGGGTAGTAATGTTGTCATCATCAGCATTCCTGGCCGTAAATGAAACACGCATACTCATAAATGTGATCTATAAAACTGGCTGACAAAACGGTATCCATCCTGTTGGATAGCGTTTCACGCCTGTTCAGTTGCAGGAACAGAGCATTCCTTTTTACGTTTTATCAACAGTCTCAACCAGATAGTAACATTAATATTCATGTTGTCTATGGTTCAGAGCTGTAACATTGTGCGCCTTCTAATCAAAGGCATAAGTCCATTTCTGTTTTTTTCATGCTGGTAAGACTTCCAGGGAGTGGTTATCTCAGGCCCTGCACCAGGGTTAATTTGGCAATTATGCATGCTGAACATTCTTCCAGCATGTTTACTGTCACGGGCGTTAAGACCTAAAACTGCCCCCGTTTCACCTATACGTTCTCTTCCACCATTACCGTTATGTGCAACAACTTGATTTATACCTAACATTTGTGAGCATGCTAATAGTGCTTCAAGTTTAGGTCTGTAATCTGTCGAAACAGAAAAATAACGATTAAAGGATCGACAAGAGATAGCCCGGCTAGTTTTAAACTTTTTACCATTAATTATAGCATGATGCTTTTTATTAATAATTGCCGCTAATTCTACCGGATCGAGAGCATTGGTCATTTCATCAATAGAGACCGTTATCGGTCCTATAATGTAACGTTTTCGCTGATCATCAAAAGTTATCCCATGATGATTTGCCATTATTTTGTATTTGGAGTCATAGAAACATACAGGATAATCTTTTATCCCAGCGTAGGTATCCTCATCAAGTGGTTTCATACGCGTGAAGTTTTGCATATAGTTACCATTGCAATTCGTTTCATGATTTCCAGCTAATACATGAACGTTATCATTGATGCTCATTATGCGTTTTAACAAATCGATGATAAATTGATCGCCACAGATATTACTAAATCGATCGCCGGTTTGGTCACCCAAAAACGTACATGGCGTCACTGCGTCTTTATTAATAACTAAATAAGGCTGAAGACTTTCTAAAATAATGTCTCTTCTGTTCAGGATACTGATTATTGTATTAACATTAGTATCAAGTTGCTCATTAAAGTTCTCCCTTAGCAATACATTGAGAACTTCATCTTCTATATTAAGCAACTGGCTAAGGAAATTTTCTCCTTCAGCCATGATTCCCAAATGTCCCGTTGCAAAAAGCGCGTACAAAACTGCACCAACTGAGCCATCGGTATCACCAAAATAGGTTGGTCTGGTACTTGTGGGATCAACAGGTGAACAATTGGAGAAATAGGTTCTGTCAGCGAACTGGGGTTTTATAATTTTTTCGAATTTAATATCAGATACATTGTATTGCGATATTTTCCAGTTCCAAATGGGTTTGTACGACTCAGTAACTGCAACATCATTAGCATTATCATTTACTGTCATATTATTAAGTAAATAAACAATGCTGCACCAATTAATATCGGTATCATCAAGAGGGCAACCGTAATTTTTACTATTAATTGTCACGATAAACTGATAACTATTATTCCTACGTAGAATATGGGCACGCATGCCCGATAGCATACTATATTTTTCTGAATGATCCGTTTGTATGGTAAATGATATTTTGTCATCTTGAATAGATTGTTGGAACCGTTCTATTTGCCAATCATCTATTTTTTCCACAACCTCACCGAGCATTGTCCTGGCAATACTTGATATATCATCACCTATACCATTTGCAATATACCCAAACAGTTCTTTAGTGAAGTTGGTAACATGCTCTTGCACCATATCATTTGTTGCGATTGTCGTTATACTGTCGTTAGTACCTGCCACAGTTCCAATTTTCATCTTTTACCTCATATAATTCACCGCGAGGAATACATAGTTATCATTTAATCTTATGACATACACCTCATGTTCGATGGAAAAATAATTATATTTTGCACAAATCATTCAGCCTTAAAGCATAATATGAAATTTCTTATCTCATAGTAGAGAAAGTCCCTAAAGATTGTAGAGGCGTCATCAGTACATACCTCTACAATCGATTAAGAAAACCTATGAAATACTGGCAGGATTAAAAAAACATACCACAGCACTCATGGAGTTTTAACGAGGTTGAAAACAACTAAGCCCTGAGGAAGAGCCTATTATTTTTTTATTTTCATCAAATACTGCCATCTTGGAGTTTAGCCCCATGATAATATCATCAATTTTTTGATTCTGATTTACCCCTAACCCATGATGGCCATATTTTTGTCTAATGTGTTTGCTGGGGTCTTCACATTTGAGTGTCTCCCCACATATGAAGATACGTTCACGTGCTGGTCTGAAATCAGTAGTGTTATTTAAATAATCAGCATATACAGGTGTGGGTTCCATAGTATTGATTCTAATTAGATGAAAAAGATGATCATCCATATGTTGTTTATGTTTTTTATTAAATATATATGCTAATTCCTCAGGATCAGTTGGATTTTTCATCTGATTAAATGGAACCTGCAAAGCACCGAGACAATAACATTTATTTTCTTCATCCCTTATTATTCCGTGATGACTGGTTAAAACATGCCTTTCTGAGTCATAATTACAAACATCGAGCGTTTTAATTAAGTTATATGTATCACCGGAAGAGAGTTTATGATTTGCTAGTCGTGCACTATAGTTACCATTAAAATTGATTTCATGATTTCCAGCCAGAACAACGACATTTTTATTTATACGACTATCTTTATTACCCTCCATATTTCGCATAGAATTTAGCAAAGTAAGGATATATTTATCACCAAAAATAGTACTAAATCTATCGCCTGTATGATCCCCAAGGAAGATACAAGGGGTAATCGCATCGCATTTTAAAAAAACATGTTGATGCAACTCATTCAAGAACATGTCTCTCTTATCTAATAAAGTGAAGAGTTTTCCCAATTTTTTATTTTCATATGCGAATGAAGCCATGTCTTCGTGTTCTAATAAATCACATAATAAACTCCACCCCTTTTCCCTGATGCCTATATGCCCTGAAACGAGCAATGCATAAAGTACAGCGCCTACTCTTCCATCTGTATCGCCAAAATAAGCCGTGTTGGCATTTTGTGGGTTAATCACACCACACTGTTTATAAAAGTCTATTTTTGAAAAAACAGATTCAACATAGCTATCAAACTTTTCCTTAGGAAACGTCTCTTTAGAGACAGCCCAACGCCAGTCAGGTTTGAAATTACCACTAAGAAGAGTAAAGAAATTTCTCTCTTTGATAGAAAACCCATCAACTTTATAAATTATGTCTGATTTATCCCCGGAGAAATTAATAAAATAATAACCGTCCCTACGCTCAATCGTAACGGTAATGGGAGACGATAATTTTATCACATGGTTATTGTCTGGTATAATTGTAAAGATAAACGTGTCAGTAGTATTGTCGGCGAAACTATTATATTCTTTAATATCTATAGATGGCTCACTATTGTAAAACCATATTTTTTCTATCTGAGGACTATGTTCAGTTACGTTCCAGCAGCCATGTTGCAGGAAATAGATGATATGCAGGCCAAAATCGTTATCTATTTGCGAATGTTTATCCATCTTATCAATTTCAACTATCTTTGAACGATGTTTTTTATCAACCTTGCCATGGTGTTGATGACTGTTAACTTTATCTGGATGCTTATCTTGATGGTTTGAAGAGATGTGCTTAAATATATTGTGAAATACTTTCATAAATAACCCGTGATATTTTTGACTTGTTAGTAACAAAATAAATGATACATGTCTGAAAGACATATTTTCGACGATATAAAGCAATAATGCGTATATGCTCGCTGATTTTAAGCACCGAGACCATCCGGTCTTTTACCAAATAATGAAAAAGAATCCCTCCCTGGAAGATAATTGTAAAAAATAACAGAATAAGAATTAATCTTAGGATAAATATTTATTTATCATGGCCTTTTGAACTCTGAAAAGTAGCGCTCTGCAAAGTAAACCCCGCTATAGTTATGCTATGCATTTGTCTTTAATGATATCTCGTCATTGTATTAACAGGCTGAAATTATCATTAATGCACATTTCAATATTAGCAGGGATACCTGAGGAGTTTAAAGTGAACATATATATCGGGTGGCTTTTCAAATTAATCCCTTTAATTATGGGCTTGATTTGTATCGCGTTAGGTGGCTTTGTGCTGGAAAGTTCAGGGCAAAGCGAGTATTTCGTCGCGGGTCATGTGCTCATTTCTCTGGCAGCCATATGCCTGGCATTATTCACTACCGCATTTATTATCATTTCGCAGCTCACGCGCGGCGTTAATACGTTTTACAATACATTGTTCCCCATTATTGGCTATGCGGGGTCAATTATCACCATGATATGGGGTTGGGCACTGTTAGCAGGTAATGATGTGATGGCAGACGAGTTTGTCGCCGGCCATGTTATTTTCGGCGTTGGTATGATTGCCGCCTGTGTATCGACGGTGGCAGCGTCATCCGGTCACTTTCTGCTCATTCCTAAAAACGCAGCGGGGAGCAAGAGCGACGGAACACCGGTACAGGCTTATTCTTCATTAATCGGTAATTGCCTCATTGCCGTTCCCGTGTTACTCACCCTGCTCGGTTTCATTTGGTCTATTACGCTGTTACGTAGTGCCGACATAACTCCGCATTATGTCGCCGGTCACGTATTGCTCGGGTTAACCGCAATCTGTGCCTGTCTAATTGGCCTTGTTGCCACAATCGTCCATCAAACACGTAATACGTTTTCAACGAAAGAGCACTGGCTGTGGTGTTATTGGGTTATTTTTCTCGGCTCAATCACGGTGCTGCAGGGCATATACGTCTTAGTCAGTTCTGATGCAAGCGCCCGACTGGCTCCCGGTATTATCCTCATTTGCTTGGGAATGATCTGTTACAGCATATTCTCAAAAGTCTGGCTACTGGCACTGGTCTGGAGACGTACCTGTTCGTTAGCCAACAGAATACCGATGATTCCCGTCTTCACCTGCCTGTTTTGCCTTTTCCTGGCATCGTTTCTTGCGGAAATGGCGCAGACCGATATGGGATATTTTATTCCTTCGCGGGTTCTGGTCGGTTTGGGAGCGGTATGCTTTACGTTGTTCTCAATCGTTTCAATATTAGAAGCGGGTTCTGCTAAAAAATAATTGCAACGTACCGGATAAAACCAGCGTTGACCATTTGCGTAACGCTGGTTTTTCTTAGGTAGAATGAAATAACGCAGCATTAATGCATAGTGGTTAAGTATAAAAAACAGCAAAGTTACTGTTTTTTTTCAACCTGTTCATATTTTATAAAGATCAGCCCACTGGGTGAGTTTTCAATCACCTTTCCCTCCACCTTATATTAAGCATGGGGGGTTCAGTTCACGGGCTCATTAGAAAATAATCACAAGATAGCCACTATCAAAATTAGCTCATTTTTAATGCGACTCTAATAATTTTCATCTTTAGGAAAAATAGCTCAGGACGACTTCGCTGCAATCAAATCCTGCGCACAAGCCCATGCACTCGACCACGCCCACTGGAAGTTATAGCCCCCCAGCCAGCCGGTAACGTCCATCACTTCGCCGATAAAGTACAGCCCAGGCACTTTGCGCGCTTCCATCGTCCGTGAAGAGAGTTCGTTAGTGTCCACGCCGCCGAGCGTCACTTCGGCAGTGCGATAGCCTTCAGTGCCGTTGGGTTGTACGCGCCAGTCGGTCAATGTGCTAATCAGTGCCTGTTGGTCACGCACGTTGAGCTGTTTTAGCGAGACATCCGGGATTTGCCCGAGTTGCTGTAAGCGTTCAACCAACCGCTTCGGTAGATGAACCGCCAGTGTGTTTTTCAGGCTTTGATTCGGATGTGCGTTACGCTGCTCATTCAGGAAGGTTTCGAGGTCCACATCCGGTAGCAGATTGATACTGACAAATTCCCCCGGTTGCCAGTAGCTGGAAATTTGCAACACCGCCGGTCCAGACAAGCCGCGATGGGTGAAGAGTAAGTTCTCACGGAAAACGGTGCCGTTTTCAGCGGTAATCACGGAAGGCACCGCCACGCCCGCCAGCACCTGTAACTCTTCGAGCAACGGTTTATGCAGAGTGAATGGCACCAGACCCGCGCGGGTCGGCAGCACGTTGAGGCCAAATTGTTCAGCAATCTTATAACCAAACGGCGACGCGCCCAGCCCCGGCATTGACAGTCCACCGGTCGCGATGACCAGCTTTTCGCAACCGACAGTCATGCCGTTCAGTTCAAGCGTGAAGCCTGTATCATCCTTCTCCACGCTCAGCACTTCGCTACGCAATCTGAAGGTCACATTGCCCTTCTCGCACTCATCCACCAGCATGTCGACAATCTGCTGAGCGGAGTCATCGCAGAAGAGTTGCCCTAACGTTTTCTCGTGCCAGGCGATGCCGTGTTTATTGACCAGATCAATGAAATCCCACTGGGTAAAACGCGCGAGTGCAGACTTACAAAAATGCGGATTCTGGCTCAGATAAGCGCCCGGTTCGACATAAAGGTTGGTAAAGTTGCAGCGCCCACCGCCAGACATAAGGATTTTGCGCCCTGGTTTTTTACCATTATCGATCAGCAGAACCCGGCGTCCTGCCTGACCTGCCAGCGCAGAACAGAACATACCCGCCGCACCAGCGCCTATAATAATGGCATCAAACCTTTCCACGTTGCGCTCCTCTTAGAAAAAACGGGCGTGAATTGTAAAGATTCCTCAGTGGTCGCACCAGCATCAATATTACTAAAAGGAAGTATTTGCCTGAATTATATAAGATAATTATTTTTTGAGTGAAATCCATACAGGAGGCAAATCAAAAAAAGTCTATATTTCACTTTGCCCGCGCCGCGAAAGTCACTGATAATGCGCCGCGTTCATGTCCTCAAAATGGCGTAACGTCCTATGCTACATTTGTTTGCTGGCCTGGATTTGCATACCGGGCTGTTATTATTGCTTGCACTGGCTTTTGTGCTGTTCTACGAAGCCATCAATGGTTTCCATGACACAGCCAACGCCGTGGCAACCGTTATCTATACCCGCGCGATGCGTTCTCAGCTCGCCGTGGTTATGGCAGCGGTGTTCAACTTTTTGGGTGTTTTGCTGGGTGGTCTGAGTGTTGCCTATGCCATTGTGCATATGCTGCCGACGGATCTGCTGCTTAATATGGGATCGTCTCATGGCCTTGCCATGGTGTTCTCTATGTTGCTGGCGGCGATTATCTGGAACCTGGGTACCTGGTACTTTGGTTTGCCTGCATCCAGCTCTCATACGCTGATTGGCGCGATCATCGGGATTGGTTTAACCAATGCGTTGATGACCGGGACGTCAGTGGTGGATGCACTCAATATCCCGAAAGTATTAAGTATTTTCGGTTCTCTGATCGTTTCCCCTATTGTCGGCCTGGTGTTTGCTGGCGGTCTGATTTTCTTGCTGCGTCGCTACTGGAGCGGCACCAAGAAACGCGCCCGTATCCACCTGACCCCAGCGGAGCGTGAAAAGAAAGACGGCAAGAAAAAGCCGCCGTTCTGGACGCGTATTGCGCTGATCCTTTCCGCTATCGGCGTGGCGTTTTCGCACGGCGCGAACGATGGTCAGAAAGGCATTGGTCTGGTTATGTTGGTATTGATTGGCGTCGCACCAGCAGGCTTCGTGGTGAACATGAATGCCACTGGCTACGAAATCACCCGTACCCGTGATGCCATCAACAACGTCGAAGCTTACTTTGAGCAGCATCCTGCGCTGCTGAAACAAGCTACCGGTGCTGATCAGTTAGTACCGGCTCCGGAAGCTGGCGCAACGCAACCTGCGGAGTTCCATTGCCATCCGTCGAATACCATTAACGCGCTCAACCGCCTGAAAGGCATGTTGACTACCGATGTGGAAAGCTACGACAAGCTGTCGCTTGATCAACGTAGCCAGATGCGCCGCATTATGCTGTGCGTTTCTGACACTATCGACAAAGTGGTGAAGATGCCTGGCGTGAGTGCTGACGATCAGCGCCTGTTGAAGAAACTGAAGTCCGACATGCTTAGCACCATCGAGTATGCACCGGTGTGGATCATCATGGCGGTCGCGCTGGCGTTAGGTATCGGTACGATGATTGGCTGGCGTCGTGTGGCAACGACTATCGGTGAAAAAATCGGTAAGAAAGGCATGACCTACGCTCAGGGGATGTCTGCCCAGATGACTGCGGCAGTGTCTATCGGCCTGGCGAGTTATACCGGGATGCCGGTTTCCACTACTCACGTACTCTCCTCTTCTGTCGCGGGGACGATGGTGGTAGATGGTGGCGGCTTACAGCGTAAAACCGTGACCAGCATTCTGATGGCCTGGGTGTTTACCCTTCCGGCTGCGGTACTGCTTTCCGGCGGGCTGTACTGGCTCTCCTTGCAGTTCCTGTAATCGTACGCACCAAAACGAGCGGGTCAGTTTACTGGCCCGCTTTTTTTATGCGTTATTATTGCTGAAGTGCTTAATGCCAAATCATCAAGGCAATCAGGCTGACCACCACCAGACCACACAATGCGCTGGTCAGAATAAACTGCCGACGCACCCGCTCACAGCGGCGAATAAACTCATCATCGTGATGATCGCGATAACGTTGGGCATAGATATACCAAACGAGACGCACCTGTTTGTTGGGTTGGCCATGTGAGGTAAAAAAGCCCCCTCCATCAACATATTGATAGAGCAATGGATCGCAGTTACGCAGTACCACTAACAACGCGCGTAGTGATGAGAAATAGCGCGCCATGTTAACAATGCAAACGACACATAAAGCCCAAAATAATGCGACGGTGCTTATCATACCTCCTCCCCGGCGACCTGCCCGCGGAGTTCCACCCCGGGGCTACCGCTCCCGATACGCTGCCAATCAGTTAACACCAGGTCCTGGAGAAACCGCTTTTGTGGTGACCAACATCCGAGCGGCTCTATAGATAGTGTAGGAGATCAGGTTGTTTTTTTTCCAGAAGGTTAACCACTATCAATATATTCATGTCGAAAATTTGTTTATCTAACGGGTAAGCAAGGCGGATTGACGGATCATCCGGGTCGCTATAAGGTAAGGATGGTCTTAACACTGAATCTTTACGGCTGGGTTAGCCCCGCGCACGTAGTTCGCAGGACGCGGGTGACGTAACGGCACAAGAAACGCTAGCTGGCCAGTCATCGACAACTTTATGGAAGGAGTAACACTATGGCTTATAAACACATTCTCATCGCGGTCGATCTCTCCCCGGAAAGCAAAGTTCTGGTAGAGAAAGCAGTCTCTATGGCTCGCCCATACAATGCGAAAGTTTCTCTGATCCACGTAGATGTAAACTACTCTGACCTATACACCGGGCTTATTGATGTGAATCTGGGTGATATGCAGAAACGCATCTCTGAAGAGACACATCATGCGCTGACCGAGCTTTCCACTAATGCAGGATACCCAATCACTGAAACCCTGAGCGGCAGCGGCGACCTGGGCCAGGTTCTGGTCGATGCAATCAAGAAATACGATATGGATCTGGTGGTTTGTGGTCACCACCAGGACTTCTGGAGCAAACTGATGTCTTCCGCACGTCAGCTGATCAACACCGTTCACGTTGATATGCTGATTGTTCCGCTGCGCGACGAAGAAGAATAATCTTCCCTCCACGACGTGTTCCTGAACGCCCGCATATGCGGGCGTTTTGCTTTTTGGCGCGCCTTGTTACCTGATCAGCGTAAACGCCTTATCTGGCCTACGGTCTGCGTTCGCAATCAAAATCCCCAGCCAATACAATATTTAACACCATCATATTTTCCATCATTAGTGTGATCATCTGGTTATTTTCTGTTGTAATAGTGTATTAATCTATTCACCGCATCAATATTAAGAATCTCTGACAGATGTAAACTTTTTCGCGCGTTATCCCTTACGCGTTCATACTTTTCAGGATGGTATTGGAAGGTTAATAAATATGAATACAACAACACCCATGGGGATGCTGCAGCAACCTCGCCCATTTTTCATGATCTTTTTTGTCGAGTTATGGGAGCGATTCGGCTACTACGGCGTGCAGGGCGTACTGGCGGTTTTCTTCGTTAAACAGCTTGGATTCTCGCAAGAGCAGGCTTTTGTCACTTTTGGTGCTTTTGCTGCGCTGGTCTATGGCCTCATTTCCATTGGCGGCTATGTCGGCGACCACCTGCTGGGGACCAAACGCACCATCGTTCTTGGAGCACTTGTGCTGGCGATTGGCTACTTCATGACCGGCATGTCGCTACTTAAGCCTGACCTGATTTTCATCGCCCTGGGGACTATCGCTGTCGGTAACGGCCTGTTTAAAGCTAACCCAGCCAGCTTGCTTTCGAAGTGCTATCCGCCGAAAGATCCGCGCCTTGATGGCGCATTCACCCTGTTCTATATGTCGATCAATATCGGCTCGTTGATAGCGTTATCGCTGGCCCCTGTGATCGCTGATAAATTCGGCTATTCAGTCACCTACAACCTGTGCGGTGCGGGGTTAATTATCGCATTACTGGTTTACATCGCCTGTCGTGGAATGGTGAAAGATATTGGTTCTGAGCCTGACTTCCGGCCAATGAGCTTCAGCAAACTGTTGTACGTATTACTTGGCAGCGTGGTGATGATCTTCGTCTGCGCCTGGCTGATGCACAACGTAGAAGTCGCCAATCTGGTGCTGATTGTTCTCTCCATCGTCGTCACCATTATCTTCTTTCGTCAGGCATTCAAGCTGGATAAAACCGGGCGCAATAAAATGTTTGTCGCCTTTGTCCTGATGCTCGAAGCGGTGGTGTTTTACATTCTCTACGCCCAGATGCCAACGTCGCTGAACTTCTTTGCCATCAACAACGTGCATCATGAAATTCTCGGTTTTTCCATCAACCCGGTCAGCTTCCAGGCGCTTAACCCGTTCTGGGTGGTACTCGCCAGCCCAATACTGGCAGGCATTTACACGCATCTGGGTAACAAAGGCAAAGACCTCTCGATGCCGATGAAATTTACTCTCGGCATGTTTATGTGCTCACTGGGCTTTTTGACGGCGGCAGCTGCGGGAATGTGGTTTGCGGATGCACAAGGGCTGACATCGCCATGGTTTATCGTGCTGGTGTACTTATTCCAGAGCTTAGGTGAACTGTTTATTAGCGCCCTTGGCCTGGCGATGATTGCTGCTCTGGTGCCGCAGCATTTGATGGGCTTTATTCTCGGGATGTGGTTCCTGACGCAGGCTGCCGCGTTCTTGCTGGGCGGCTATGTGGCAACATTTACCGCGGTGCCGGACAACATTACCGATCCGCTTGAGACGTTGCCCGTCTATACCAACGTGTTTGGTAAGATTGGTCTGGTCACGCTGGGCGTTGCAGTAGTGATGCTGTTGATGGTGCCGTGGCTGAAACGCATGATTGCGACGCCGGAAAGCCATTAATTATTCTTGCAGAAAGCAGGGTAGCGTTATCGCTACCCTGCTTTACTTTTACACTGGCGTACCTGCATAGATATCAAAGCGATGCCCTTTAGTCACAACCGCGTTTGGCGTGGCGACATTCGCTAGCGGTGGCGCGTAGTCCGGGCGCTTTACCACCACGCGTTTGGTCGCCAGCAAGCGTGCAGGCTCCAGTAATCCATCGGCATCAAGATCCGGTCCCACCAGCGACTGAAAGACGCGCATCTCTTTTTTCACCAGCGCGCTTTTCTGCTTATGCGGGAACATCGGGTCGAGATAGACCACCTGCGGGCGCGGGGTAATATCGGTCAGCGCCGTCAGGCTGGAGGCGTGAATTAACTGCAAACGCTCCTGCAACCAGCCGCCGATTTCCGCATCCGCATATCCACGCGCCAGGCCGTCGTCGAGTAGCGCGGCAACGACTGGATTACGCTCCAGCATCCGCACGCGGCAGCCGACCGAAGCCAGCACAAAGGCATCGCGCCCCAGCCCTGCGGTAGCGTCCACCACATCCGGCAAATAATCGCCTTTAATGCCCACCGCTTTCGCCACCGCCTCACCGCGACCACCGCCGAATTTGCGTCGGTGCGCCATCGCTCCGCCAACAAAATCAACAAAGATGCCGCCAAGTTTTGGCTCATCACGCTTGCGCAATTCCAGATGTTCCGGCGTTAACACCAGCGCCATCAGGTTGTCTTCATCGTGCTCCAGCCCCCAGCGGGCCGCCAGAACAGATAAGGCACCGTCTCCGGTGCCTGTTTCATCAATTAAGCAGATTTTCACTGAATGATCAGCCCTTAATGCCGTAATGCTCCAGCATCGCATCCAGCTGCGGTTCACGACCACGGAAGCGTTTGAACAGATCCATCGGCTCTTCTGAACCGCCACGGCTCAGAATGTTGTCGAGGAACGACTGCCCGGTTTCACGGTTGAAAATGCCCTCTTCCTCAAAGCGCGAGAAAGCATCTGCCGCCAGTACGTCAGCCCACAGGTAGCTGTAGTAACCTGCGGCATAACCACCGGCGAAAATATGGCTGAAAGCGTGCGGGAAACGGCCCCAGGATGGAGACGGTACTACGGCAACCAGTTTCTTGATTTCTGCCAGAGTTTCGAGGATTTTCGCTCCCTGATCCGGGCGGAACTCGGCATGGAGGCGGAAATCGAACAGGCCGAACTCCAGCTGGCGCAGAATAAACAGCGCCGCCTGGTAGTTCTTCGCCGCCAGCATTTTATCCAGCAACTCTTTCGGCAGCGGTTCGCCGGTTTCGTAGTGACCAGAGATAAACGCCAGCGCCTCCGGCTCCCAGCACCAGTTTTCCATAAACTGACTCGGCAGTTCGACCGCATCCCACGGCACACCGCTGATACCGGAAACACCGGCGGTTTCGATGCGGGTCAGCATATGGTGCAGGCCGTGACCGAACTCGTGGAACAGAGTGATCACTTCGTCGTGAGTGAACAGCGCCGGTTTACCATTCACCGGGCGGTTGAAGTTACAGGTCAGATACGCGACCGGTTTTTGCAGCGAACCATCGGCTTTACGCATCTGGCCTACGCAGTCATCCATCCACGCCCCGCCGCGCTTGTTTTCACGGGCATACAGGTCGAGGTAGAAACTGCCGCGCAGTTCGTTGTTCTCGTCATACAGTTCGAAGAAACGTACATCCGGGTGCCAGACATCAACATCTTTACGCTCTTTAGCGGTGATGCCGTAAATACGTTTTACCACTTCAAACAAGCCGTTAACCGCTTTGTTTTCCGGGAAGTACGGACGCAGTTGTTCGTCGCTGATGCTGTAGAGGTGCTGTTTTTGTTTTTCGCTGTAGTATGCGATATCCCACGGTTGCAACTCATCGACGCCAAATTCGGCTTTGGCGAAGGCACGCAGTTGCGCCAGCTCTTTTTCGCCCTGCGGACGCGCGCGTTTTGCCAGATCGGTTAAGAAATCAAGCACCTGCTGCGGGTTTTCCGCCATTTTGGTAGCCAGTGATTTAAACGCGTAGTTTTCAAAGCCCAGCAGTTGCGCCAGTTCGTGACGCAGCGCGAGGATCTCTTCCATCACCTTGCTGTTATCCCATTTACCGGCGTTTGGACCTTGATCTGAAGCGCGGGTGCTGTAAGCACGATACATCTCTTCACGCAAGGCCTGGTTGTCGCAGTAGGTCATTACCGGCAAGTAGCTTGGGATATCCAGCGTCAACAGGTAGCCTTCCAGCTCTTTCGCTTCGGCCTGGGCTTTTGCCGCAGCCAGCGCGCTTTCTGGCATCCCCGCCAGTTCCGCTTCGTCGGTAACGAGTTTAGTCCAGCCCATCGTCGCATCAAGGACGTTGTTGCTGTACTGGTTGCCCAGTTCAGAAAGACGAGTGGCAATTTCGCCGTAACGCTGTTGTTTCTCTTTCGGCAGACCGATGCCTGAGAGTTCAAAATCGCGCAGTGCGTTATCAACCGCTTTTTTCTGAGCCGTGTTCAGCGTGGCGTAATGATCGCCATCGCGCAGGTCGCGGTACGCTTTATACAGCCCTTCATGTTGCCCTACCCAGGTGCTGTATTCCGACAGCAGCGGCAGAGTTTGTTCGTACGCTTCGCGCAATTCCGGGCTATTTTTCACCGAGTTCAGGTGGCTGACCGGGGAGAAAATACGCCCCAACACATCGTCCACTTCCGCCAACGGCTGGCAGAGATTTTCCCAGGTGTACGGTGCTCCTTGCGCTACTACGCGCTCCACATTTTCGCGGCAGTCATTCAATGCCTTAGTCACGGCTGGAACGACATGTTCCGGGAGAATTTTAGAAAACGGAGGCAATTCAAAGGGAGTCAGTAACGGATTCGTCATTAGCGCAGTCCTGGTTAAAGAGGTTAAGGAAGCGCTCAACAGGCGCTTTACATAATGTGTGTAGCATGGGGTTAAGTGTAGTGAATTTCAATGAGAAACGTTACGCTTTCGCGGCGGCGGCCTCTTTTCGGTATACTGTCCTGATAGGCTTTTGTGCGCCCCGAATACGGGCCGATTTTTACTTACCGGAACACCTTTACCCATGCTCAGTTATCGCCACAGCTTTCACGCTGGCAACCACGCCGACGTCCTTAAACATACCGTTCAGAGCCTGATCATCGAGTCGCTGAAAGAGAAAGATAAACCGTTTCTCTATCTCGACACCCACGCAGGGGCCGGGCGTTATCAGTTAGGCAGCGAACATGCCGAGCGTACCGGCGAATATCTCGAAGGTATCGCCCGTATCTGGCAGCAGGACGATTTGCCTGCGGAGCTGGAGCCGTACATCAATGTGGTAAAACACTTCAACCGTAGTGGTCAGTTGCGTTACTACCCCGGTTCGCCGTTGATTGCTCGCCAGCTACTGCGCGAACAAGACAGCCTGCAACTGACCGAACTGCACCCGAGCGATTACCCGTTGCTGCGTTCTGAATTTCAGAAAGACAGCCGTGCGCGAGTCGAAAAAGCCGACGGTTTCCAGCAGCTTAAGGCCAAACTGCCGCCGGTTTCCCGCCGTGGTTTAATCCTTATCGACCCGCCGTATGAAATGAAAACCGACTATCAGGCGGTGGTCAGCGGGATAGCAGAAGGTTACAAACGTTTCGCCACTGGTACTTACGCACTGTGGTATCCGGTGGTGCTGCGCCAGCAAATTAAGCGCATGATCCACGACCTGGAAGCGACTGGCATTCGCAAAATTCTGCAAATTGAACTGGCGGTACTGCCAGACAGCGATCGCCGTGGCATGACCGCTTCCGGCATGATTGTGATTAACCCGCCGTGGAAGCTGGAACAACAGATGAATAACGTGCTGCCGTGGCTGCACAGCAAACTGGTTCCGGCAGGTACCGGGCACGCCACCGTAAGCTGGATCGTGCCGGAGTAATTGCAGCCATCGCTGGCACCTATTACGTCTCGCGCTACAATCGCGGTAATCAACGATAAGGACACTCTGTCATGACTAAACACTATGATTACATCGCCATCGGCGGCGGCAGCGGCGGTATCGCCTCCATCAACCGCGCGGCTATGTACGGTCAGAAATGCGCGCTGATTGAAGCCAAAGAGCTGGGCGGCACCTGCGTGAACGTCGGCTGCGTACCGAAGAAAGTGATGTGGCACGCGGCGCAAATCCGTGAAGCGATCCATATGTACGGCCCGGATTATGGTTTTGATACCACTATCAATAAATTCAACTGGGAAACGTTGATCGCCAGCCGTACCGCCTATATCGACCGTATTCATACTTCCTATGAAAACGTGCTCGGTAAAAATAACGTTGATGTAATCAAAGGCTTTGCCCGCTTCGTTGATGCCAAAACGCTGGAAGTTAACGGTGAAACCATCACAGCCGATCATATTCTGATCGCCACCGGCGGTCGTCCGAGCCACCCGGATATTCCGGGCGTGGAATACGGTATTGATTCTGATGGTTTCTTTGCCCTTCCTGCTTTGCCAGAGCGTGTGGCGGTTGTTGGCGCGGGTTACATCGCCGTTGAGCTGGCTGGCGTGATTAACGGCCTCGGCGCGAAAACGCATCTGTTTGTGCGTAAACATGCGCCGCTGCGCAGCTTCGACCCGATGATCTCTGAAACGCTGGTCGAAGTGATGAACGCCGAAGGCCCGCAGTTGCACACCAACGCCATCCCGAAAGCGGTAGTGAAAAATGCCGATGGTAGCCTGACGCTGGAGCTGGAAGATGGTCGCAGTGAAACGGTGGATTGCCTGATTTGGGCGATTGGCCGCGAGCCTGCCAATGACAACATCAACCTCGAAGCCGCTGGCGTTAAAACCAACGAAAAAGGCTATATCGTCGTCGATAAATATCAAAACACCAACGTTGAAGGTATTTACGCGGTGGGCGATAACACGGGTGCAGTAGAACTGACACCGGTGGCAGTTGCAGCGGGTCGCCGTCTCTCTGAACGCCTGTTTAATAACAAGCCGGATGAGCATCTGGATTACAGCAACATTCCGACCGTGGTCTTCAGCCATCCGCCGATTGGTACTGTTGGTTTAACGGAACCGCAGGCGCGCGAGCAGTATGGCGACGATCAGGTGAAAGTGTATAAATCCTCTTTCACCGCGATGTATACCGCCGTCACCACTCACCGCCAGCCGTGCCGCATGAAGCTGGTGTGCGTTGGGCCAGAAGAGAAGATTGTCGGTATTCACGGCATTGGCTTTGGTATGGACGAAATGTTGCAGGGCTTCGCGGTGGCGCTGAAGATGGGTGCAACCAAAAAAGACTTCGATAATACCGTCGCCATTCACCCAACGGCGGCAGAAGAGTTCGTGACCATGCGTTAAATGTTAAAGGGCTAAGAGTAGTGTGCTCTTAGCCCTTAATTACGTTTCCGCTATCAGTTCAGAAGCTGAAGCAGAAAGCGGATCAGTTCCAGCAGCGCAATTAACGCCCCAAGAACGATGATTGCTTTATCAATCACCCGTTTTCTCCATGCGATGGAGTGAGAATGCATCCGCTTACTCATCCACTGCCTGTCACGGTGCATGTCTCATTGTTAGATGACGACTATCTCACTCCGGCCAGAGCATCAGTTAACGGCACCACCCGTACTTCTGACCAGGACTTTGAAAGCGTTTATGCGCATTGCCAGAGTGAAAATGCCTCAGAGCTAACTGGATAATCATACAGTACATGCAGGTTATAAAACCAGCACGTCCTTGCAATAGTTTCAGTATGGTATTAGCATTGATGCGTTAGATGATGGCTATCTCACTCCAGCCAGAGCCACCAACTCAGGGCTGAACAGTAAAAAAACCGACGCGAAGTCGGTTTTTTTACGTCCGGATTCGGACAAGGCTTAATATGACGATGACCCAGTGAAAGTATATAAATCGTCACTGCGATATATACCGAAGTGCCCCCTCCGCCAGCTGAAGAAATCGCTAACGCTTGCAATGTTAGCCACTGGCTAATAGTATTGAACCGTTAGATGTGGGCATTCTCACTCCAGCCAGAGCCACCAACTCAGGGCTGGAAAGTAAAAAACCGACGCAAAGTCGGTTTTTTTACGTCCTGATTCAGACCTCCTTTCAAATGAATAGCCAACTCAAAATTCACACCTATTACCTTCCTCTGCACATACGCATTCGTTAAACCATATATGTTTTTGACTTATCCACTTCGAAGAGAGACACTACCTGCAACAATCAGGAGCGCAATATGTCATTTCTGTTACCCATCCAACTGTTCAAAATTCTTGCCGATGAAACCCGTCTGGGCATCGTTTTACTGCTCAGCGAGCTGGGAGAGTTATGCGTCTGTGATCTCTGCACTGCTCTCGACCAGTCGCAGCCCAAGATCTCCCGCCATCTGGCGCTTCTTCGTGAAAGCGGTTTGTTGCTGGATCGCAAGCAGGGTAAGTGGGTTCATTACCGCTTATCACCGCATATTCCATCATGGGCCGCGAAAATTATTGAGCAGGCCTGGCGATGCGAACAGGAAAAGGTTCAGGTGATTGTCCGCAACCTGGCCAGACAAAATTGTTCCGTAGACAGTAAGAACACTTGTAGTTAAAAAATTTATCTAAACACATATGGATTTGCACATGTGTTTTTCCGGGAGGCATTATGTTACTGGCAGGCGCTATCTTTGTCCTGACCATTGTATTGGTTATCTGGCAGCCGAAAGGTTTAGGCATCGGCTGGAGTGCAACGCTCGGCGCAGTACTGGCGTTAGTTACGGGCGTAGTACATCCGGGCGATATTCCGGTGGTGTGGAATATCGTCTGGAACGCGACGGCTGCGTTTATTGCCGTTATTATCATCAGCCTGCTGCTGGATGAGTCCGGCTTTTTTGAATGGGCGGCACTGCACGTTTCACGCTGGGGCAATGGACGCGGTCGCTTGCTGTTTACCTGGATTGTCCTGCTCGGTGCTGCCGTTGCCGCCCTGTTTGCCAATGATGGCGCGGCGCTTATTTTGACACCGATTGTCATCGCCATGCTGCTGGCTTTAGGGTTCAGTAAAGGCACTACGCTGGCGTTTGTGATGGCGGCCGGATTCATTGCCGATACCGCCAGCCTGCCGCTTATTGTCTCCAACCTGGTGAATATCGTTTCCGCAGATTTCTTTGGCCTCGGCTTTCGCGAATATGCCTCGGTGATGGTGCCGGTGGATATCGCCGCGATTGTTGCCACGCTGGTGATGTTGCATCTCTATTTCCGCAAAGATATTCCGCAGAACTACGACATGGCGCTGCTGAAATCTCCCGCAGAAGCGATTAAAGATCCTGCTACGTTCAAAACTGGCTGGGTTGTTTTACTGCTTCTGCTGGTGGGATTTTTCGTCCTGGAACCGCTCGGCATTCCGGTCAGCGCCATTGCGGCAGTGGGCGCGTTGATATTATTTGTCGTCGCTAAACGCGGTCATGCGATTAATACGGGTAAAGTGCTGCGCGGTGCGCCCTGGCAGATTGTCATCTTCTCGCTCGGCATGTATCTGGTGGTTTATGGCCTGCGCAATGCCGGATTAACGGAATATCTTTCTGGCGTAC
The DNA here is from genome assembly GCF_046487665.1 of Escherichia sp. WS1152. NCBI lineage: Bacteria > Pseudomonadati > Pseudomonadota > Gammaproteobacteria > Enterobacterales > Enterobacteriaceae > Escherichia > Escherichia sp. WS1152. The sequence goes on from NZ_JBJQJA010000005.1 coordinate 199,784, forward strand.
TCAACGTGCTGGCGGATAACGGCCTGTGGGCCGCGACGCTCGGCACCGGATTCCTCACCGCCTTCCTCTCTTCTATTATGAACAATATGCCGACGGTACTGGTTGGCGCGTTGTCCATTGATGGCAGCACGGCATCTGGCGTTATCAAAGAAGCGATGGTTTATGCCAACGTGATTGGCTGCGATTTGGGGCCGAAAATCACCCCGATTGGTAGCCTGGCAACGCTGCTCTGGCTGCACGTACTTTCGCAGAAGAATATGACTATCAGCTGGGGATATTACTTCCGTACAGGGATTATCATGACCCTGCCTGTGCTGTTTGTGACGCTGGCTGCGCTGGCGCTACGTCTCTCTTTCACTTTGTAATGAGATACTGATATGAGCAACATTACCATTTATCACAACCCGGCCTGCGGCACGTCGCGTAATACGCTGGAGATGATCCGCAACAGCGGCACAGAACCGACCATTATCCATTATCTGGAAACTCCGCCAACGCGCGATGAACTGGTCAAACTCATTGCCGATATGGGGATTTCCGTACGCGCGCTGCTGCGTAAAAACGTCGAACCGTATGAGGAGCTGGGCCTTGCGGAAGATAAATTTACTGACGATCGGTTAATCGACTTTATGCTTCAGCACCCGATTCTGATTAATCGCCCGATTGTGGTGACGACGCTGGGAACTCGCCTGTGCCGCCCTTCAGAAGTGGTGCTGGAAATTCTGCCAGATGCGCAAAAAGGCGCATTCACCAAGGAAGATGGCGAGAAAGTGGTTGATGAAGCGGGTAAGCGCCTGAAATAAAGCGGCTATATCCCCCCCACAGGTTGTTAGAAAAGTGCGCTTTATTTATGTCGGATGCGACGCTGGCGCGTCTTATCCGACCTACAATGTTATGAAAATTCGATGAATTGTATGTTATTTGTAGGCCTGACAGGCGTAGCGCATCAGGCGATTTTGCTATTTACACAGTACTCCCTGCGTGAGATTCCAATTATCGCGTCCAGCATGGTGTATCAGTGAGCTGCTTAGTTATCAGCGATACAGTGCAGTAGTTTAAAGACGTACTGCATTATGATTTATCAGTGATTTACACAACAAATTATTAAATAATTATAAGATACCTTAACCCATTTTATTATTACACACCTAAAACATCACAAAAATATCACTTCACACACTATCAGAGAACATAATAACTTTTTAAAATGAGCGCTTTTTGATAGTTGTTAACGTTTTCTTTTACGATACTATCACTGCCCTTTTTTATACACAAATATTAACGGGTGGAGATAAAAGGGAAGTCAAAGGTAATTATATCAGGAAGATATAACGCATTATATTTATTATGTGTAGAAGAAAATCCATTCCTGTTCTAATTATCCAATTTAAAAATCTTAGCATAAAACAAATGATGAATAAGGAATGTTATGTCAATTGACTTTACCCCAGGTATAATAAATACATATCACGGCGATATTTATAACTGCACAACAAATACTGACGATGTTAAAACACCAGACACACCGAAGTGGCCTTGTGATAATTGGGAAGAACAACAACCCATTAATTCCACATTCTCTGGAGAAGAATACAACCCTGAACAATTTGATTTAGCCCAACAACAACTCCAACAAATTAATGAGTGCCACACGAACACTACATATACAAATGCAGACTACTCAAAAGTTGTGGCTCAACTTGTAAGTCTTATTAATAACATTGAAACGATAAGTTCGACACCACTTACGCAACAGACACAATCAATACTTAATCAGATTCATAACATTAGATACGAAAAGGATAAGGATTCTGTATGTCAAATCATTGTTGTCGTTAATCCAGAACCCAACAATCCAATCATAACTAAAATTCTCGTAGAAGAAGGAATACCCGAAAGATTCAGTGTCCAAACCGTTTCTTCTGATAATAAAAATTTTGCTGGGCAACGAGCTGACTTACCAACTGATATAAGAGACATTCAAAGCTTGTACCTAAAAATGGCGAAGCTGTATATTGAGCACAGTGAAAATGAAAATAGGATGGAAGCCCTTGCTGGATGCGACTTTATTGATTTCAACATGACAGGGCAAGATATGTCCAGGCTAGTCCTAACCTTATCAAAATTTTATTTTGAAGATCTACTTAATATAAATTTCACTGACGCAAATTTATTTAACACTATTTTTTCACACAAGGAAAATCCAATCCCCAAACTACATGAATATGAACAGCATCTTGACAAACAAATCGATGGCTTGTTTTCTACATTGTTAACTATTAATAACAACTCTTTACGCGCGAAAGCGGAAATTGCTTCGAGAATAATTGATTTCTTAGAGGCAAAGGTAGTAAATCTTTCATTTGATGATATATCAAAATATAAGCAAGAGTTCAAAAAAATATGTTATAAGCAACTTCAAGAGTTTACAACACCATCTCTATACAATAAAATTCAAAAATGGGCAACAATGTCTGAAAATGAATTCATAGCATTTCATTACGAGACACTTCAACCCGAAAAGATTTCATACCCCTTTTATTTAAAGAGAGATCTGCCTAATGAAAAAGATATAAATTATGGGGTGGAAATAGAAATACCATATGGCAAAAGAATTCGCTTATCAAATCATTATCAGAATATAATACCATAATATTGATTATTAGCACTTTATAATCCTTGAATAAAAATAGATTTTATGTAATTTTAAAACAAAGGGTTATATTATGGGGCGATGGATACTCATGCCACGCCCCAAAATAACGGAATTGAACTAAACAGAAGGGATATAAACATCAGACAGGTTTACGTTACTATCAGGCATATCGCCTCAGAATCAGATGAAAACTATAAAGAAATATCTATTATGGTTTTAATATTTGTTGATAAGGATAGTAACATGAACATGACAAAAGGTGCACTCATACTCAGCCTTTCATTTTTGCTTGCCGCATGTAGTTCAATTCCGCAAAATATCAAAGGCAATAACCAACCTGATATTCAAAAAAGTTTTGTTGCTGTTCATAACCAGCCGGGGTTATATGTTGGTCAACAAGCGCGCTTTGGTGGGAAGGTTATCAACGTTATCAATGGCAAAACGGATACGTTGTTAGAAATCGCTGTATTACCGTTGGATAGCTATGCGAAGCCTGATATTGAAGCCAACTATCAGGGCCGACTGCTCGCCAGACAAAGCGGCTTCCTTGACCCAGTGAACTATCGTAATCACTTTGTTACCATCCTCGGCACCATTCAGGGTGAACAACCAGGCTTTATCAATAAAGTCCCGTATAACTTCCTGGAAGTGAATATGCAGGGCATCCAGGTGTGGCATTTGAGAGAAGTGGTTAATACCACCTATAACCTGTGGGATTACGGCTATGGTGCATTCTGGCCGGAACCGGGCTGGGGTGCGCCTTACTACACCAATGCGGTGAGTCAGGTAACACCTGAGCTGGTCAAATAACACCACCGAAAGATGCAGATGCTTTCTGAGCATCTGCATCATGTATTACATAAAATTAATATACAGTAAGCTAACTATTATTATTATAAGCCCTGTCCTGTTAATTACCTTTGGCAAACTGATTATAAAGTTAATGTCCGCACCAGGAGTCGGTTATGTTTCTTATAATTACCAGGGATACGATGTTCTTCACCGCGATGAAAAACATTCTGAGTAAAGGTAATGTCGTTCATATACAGAACGAAGAAGAGATCGACGTAATGTTGCATCAGAATGCCTTCGTCATTATTGATACATTAATGAATAATGTATTTCATTCTAATTTTCTCACTCAAATTGAACGATTAAAACCTGTCCATGTCATTATTTTCTCCCCCTTTAATATTAAACGCTGCCTGGGGAAAGTGCCGGTGACCTTTGTTCCGCGGACTATCACTATCATTGATTTTGTCGCACTCATCAATGGCAGTTACTGCTCTGTGCCTGAAGCGAATGTGTCACTTTCGCGCAAGCAACATCAGGTTCTGAGCTGCATTGCGAATCAAATGACAACGGAAGATATTCTGGAGAAACTGAAAATATCGCTAAAAACGTTCTACTGCCATAAACACAATATCATGATGATCCTCAATCTTAAGCGGATCAATGAGCTGGTACGCCATCAGCATATTGATTATCTGGTGTGAACGATTGATCAATATAAAGAGGCCCAGCAATAAATAGCCAGACCTCCCGTTAATTATACGTTATGCAGCAACGCCTTCCAGTATCAGCGAAGCAATTTGCTTACGCCATTGCGCTTGCTCCTGTTCGCCTTCTGTACGTTGACCATAAAGTTGCGCTATCTGCGTACCATCATGGGCAAACAATTCCAGACTGGTTACGTAGCCATCGCTGGTCGGTTTACGGGTAACCCAGGCTTCAGCAATGCTCTCTTCTAATAGATGAAGAGTAAACGTCGGGTTGAAAATATTCAGCCAACCTTTCATTGGCACCACTTTTTCTACCACACCGGTGAAAATCTGTACGCAGCCACGGTTGCCAACAAACACCATGATTTCATTACCATCCTGCTGTGCAGATTCAAGAATTTGCGCCAACGCACTGTTGGATACTTTGCAGGCCAAATCGTCTGCCACCAGATTGAACGCCTGTTGGCGCGTCAGGTTGTGGCGCTTGAGCAACGTAAAAAACTGATGAACGTCGGTCATCGCCCGCCACTCTTGCTCGACCACAGTGGCATCGGCTCGCGTTTGAACAACTGGTGCATCAACGGCTTTTAACTCAAGCGGCGTATTCTCATCGGTGATAAACCGTGCCAGAAGCTCACTCCATGCCGCCATATCGGTATTGTCGGTGGCATAAACTTTTAGTAATGCATCGCCCTGATGATCAAAGAACTGAATACTCTGGCGTTCGCCACGAGCCGTGTTTTCTTTGATGTGGAAAACACTGGCCCATTGATTGAGAAACAGACGTAAATCCAGCGCGCGTGGATTGAGGATTAATCCGGCATGTCCGTTCAAATGCTGGTTTGTGAACGCACCAACTTGCTCATGGACTGCATATTCATTACGGCAAATACATTTGGTCTCGCCAACACTTTCGAGCGCCGCCAGAATTTCACGGATATCGCCGCGCATCCGCCACGCATCGTGCGTGACGCGTGCAAATGCCAGTTCTGCTTCGCTGATATTCATTAAACCTGCGATGTCACGCGCGTACTTTCCGGGATTTTGTTCTTTTAACTCAAGCCAGCGTGTGTAGTGGTTCATTGTCTCTCTTCCTTCCAGATAAATGCCCCGAAAAATCGGGGCAGATGATTACCATTGATAACTCACGAAAATTTTTCCATTACGACCATCCTGTGGGATGCCTTGTGGCGACCAGTACTCTTTGTCGAAAGCGTTACCCAACACCAAAGTAGTGGTCATACCTTTGAGCGCCTGTTGTCCTTGATAACTGACGTAGAAATCATTCACGCCATAGCCTGGTTGTTTGCTGTAACTGCTGCTGATATGTGTTGAGCGATCGGCAAACGTACCAACCCACCCAACAGAGAAGCCACTGTGAGCGATCGGAATATTCAGAGTGCTGGTAACGGTATCCGGGTTAATGCTGGAGATGTATTCGCCGGTATCGGTGTCTTTGCCGCGGGTACGGTTATAGGCCACATCAAGGCTAAACAGATCAGTGGTATATTTCGTCATCACATCCCAGCCCCAGATTTTGGCGTTCGGGACGTTATACGACATAGTCGTCGCCGCCGCGAAATCGACGGTCGTGGAGATGTAATCCTTCGCTTTGGTATCAAAGTAGCTGGCTTTAAATTCCAGAGCATCATTGGACAACATCAGGTCATCAAAACGCAGCCCAAAACCGTACTCCTGAGTTTCGTTAGTTTCCGGACGTAAGTTCGGGTTTGGCACCCAATAGTTGGTATAGAAGCGACCAATCGAGAAGTGCTTAGAATCGTTATACATTTCGCCCATCGTCGGGGCGCGGAATGCCTGGGCATATGAGCCAAATAACATCAGCCAGTTAGTCGGATTGATAGTCATCCCCGCACGAGATGACCATTTGTCGGCATCAACATCTTTGTAACCGTCACTGCTACCGCGATAACTGTCATAGCGGGTTCCGCCAAGCAGGGTAATCGGCAGATCGCGTAAGGTGATCTCATCCTGTAGCCAGCCGGAGCTAAAATCGATTTTTGCTTGCGGGAAGCCCGTCGTCGCGCCGCCCGGATGTTGTTCCTGACGATAATACTCACCGCCATATGTCAGTAAGTGAGAAGCGAAACTGTCGGCAAAGAGAGTGGAACGGTTCTCCAGCCTGGCTCCTTTTGTTATCTGTTCACGATACTCGCCGGAACTCCCCGTGTTTTGCGCATTAATACGGACTTCCGACCAATAAATTTTTGCATCTGCATTTAACCAGTCGTTGCCCTGCGGGGCGAGTTTATAAGAAAGCTGCACATCGCGTTGAATTGTTGAACGATCAACCATCGGGTTGCTGCTTTCAGAAGCCTCAACGGTCTGCGGATTTTTTGGTTCACGCGCGTCGTTGTTGTAGTAACGCACTAAACCGCTCAGAGACTGGGCTGAATCAATTTGCCAGGTCCCTTTCGCCAGCATGTTATTAATGGACTCGTCATTCGGCGCGGTTTCACCATTGCTCTGGCGTAAATCACCCCGATCGCGACTGGACCAGGCCACAATACCATCCAGATTTTCAGTTCGCCCAAACGCGCTCGCGCCTAATCCCAGGCTATGGTCCCCCGTGCCGCCAGTACCAAAGACACGAAAACCACTGCTTTGTCCTTCCTGCAATAAATCTTTTGCATCGACCGTATCGTAGGAGATCACTCCACCCAGCGCGCCACTGCCATACAGTAATGCTGAAGGTCCGCGAACAATCTCAACACGCTTGATCAGCGCCGGATCGAGAAAAGTGCCATTCAGGTGTCCGGTATCCGTTCCCTGGCGAACACCATCGATAAGAACCAGCACGCCGCGATGATCATAGCCACGCATATTTACATCCTGACCGTTGGTTCGTCCGGTACCATCCAGAGTAATTCCAGGAACATGACGCAGCAGATCGGTGGCTGAAGTAGCCGTTTGATTTTCAGGAGCGGAAGTGTCGATGACGCTGACCATCATAGGCGCTTCGAAGGAACTACGGGCATTCCCCGTTGCCGTAACGGTCATGGTTTCAGTAGCAAAAGCAAACGTTGGCAAGGTGGCAGAAACAGCCAAAGCCAACAAACTCAAACGCAACGAGGTAAATTGCGGACGTGACATAGCGATTCTCCATGAGGAAAATAAAAAATGCTGGCTGCCTGGGTTAATACCGGGGTGGCTGGCGAAAAATAAATTTATTTAAAATTCAGAGCGATAATATTCGCCGGGTGAGTTTACAGGCGTTTATATCCCATGAAATTGCCTGATAACTCGGCAATTACGCAAAAGCACACCCTCTTTGTCAGGCAAAACGATATGTCCCATCAGGAGTGAAGAGAGCTGTGCGTTATCCCTTGCAAATGATATGGTTTTGTTATCCATATGGTCGTGTTTTGTTAAATGCAAACGTGATAATGAGAATTATTATCGATCAATTTTTTATGATCAAGTTTTTTTTAACCACCATTAACACAATAAACAGGGGGTTATGAAACCTATCCTGCGCCCTGTAAACCACCTTGTTTTTATGGTTATCCCCCCCATGCCTCATCACTAAATTTTGTCGTTAACAGTGATAATTTTTTCTTCTCTTTGCTCTGCAAGCCTCGATATCTCTGGGTTCTCAGCTTTTTCCCGCGATGAAATTTAGTCGGTAACAAGAACGTTAGCTGACGAAGCATCTTGATAAAAATCAAAAATAAATACGCTTGTAATGCCTTGCGTATTGAATCGACGGTTGTATTTCATATATAACTCAAATGATAATCATTATCATTCTCAATTTGATAAGAGTTCTCATATTATGCCAAGGATCATCACCAGGCCGTTTCTTTTTTCCCCACTGACGTTATGTATTTCAGCCGTGGCCTCTGCCGCGAAGACCGCAGTAAAACGAAAAAAATTGTTTACGGCAGTACTGGCTCTTAGCTGGGCTTTTAGCGTAACGGCTGCCGAACGTATCGTGGTCGCAGGAGGATCGCTGACGGAGCTAATCTACGCGATGGGCGCTGGCGAACGCGTGGTTGGTGTCGATGAAACGACATCTTATCCACCAGAAACCGCCAAACTGCCGCATATTGGCTACTGGAAACAACTCAGCAGCGAAGGCATTTTGTCACTTCGCCCGGATAGCATAATTACCTGGCAGGATGCCGGGCCACAAATTGTGCTCGACCAACTACGGGCGCAGAAAGTCAACGTCGTTACCCTGCCGCGTGTGCCTGCCACCCTTGAGCAGATGTACGCCAACATTCGCCAACTGGCAAAAACGTTACAGGTTCCTGAACAAGGGGACGCGCTGGTGACACAGATCAACCAACGCCTGGAGCGAGTACAGCAAAACGTGGCAGCCAAAAAAGCCCCGGTTAAAGCCATGTTTATTCTCTCCGCAGGCGGAAGTGCGCCACAAGTTGCCGGTAAAGGCAGCGTCGCGGGCGCCATTCTTTCGCTTGCCGGAGCAGAAAACGTCGCTACCCACCAGCAGTACAAAAGCTACAGTGCAGAATCACTGATTGCGGCTAACCCTGAAGTGATTGTCGTAACCTCACAAATGGTCGATGGCGATATTAATCGGCTACGTTCTATTGCTGGAATTACCCACACTGCCGCATGGAAAAACCAGCGCATTATCACCGTTGATCAAAACCTGATTCTGGGAATGGGTCCGCGTATTGCTGATGTCGTTGAGTCTTTACACCAGCAGCTTTGGCCGCAATAAATGGATTTAAATCAGACGAATGAACGCAAATAACACCCTGGATCTCACGCCACATTTTGCTTTAGACGGTGATCAGCCATTTAAAGACAGGCGCGCCATGATGCCGTTTCGTGGGGCCATTCCAGTTGCCAAAGAGCAACTGGCACAGACCTGGCAAGAGATGATCAATCAAACGGTATCACCACGTAAGCGACTGGTTTACCTACACATTCCTTTTTGTGCGACACACTGCACGTTTTGTGGTTTTTATCAGAACCGTTTTAATGAAGATGCGTGTGCTCATTATACCGACGCCCTGATTCGTGAAATAGAAATGGAAGCGGACAGCGTATTGCATCAGTCTGCCCCCATCCACGCGGTCTATTTCGGTGGCGGTACGCCTTCCGCGCTTTCGGCACACGATTTGGCCAGAATCATCACCACATTACGAGAAAAGCTGCCACTTGCCCCTGATTGTGAAATCACTATCGAAGGCCGGGTACTGAATTTTGACGCTGAGCGAATCGATGCTTGCCTTGATGCAGGAGCAAACCGCTTCTCAATTGGTATTCAGTCGTTTAACAGCAAAATCCGCAAGAAAATGGCCCGCACCTCGGATGGCCCAACCGCCATTGCGTTTATGGAAAGCCTGGTCAAACACGACCGTGCTGCGGTGGTCTGTGACCTGCTTTTTGGCCTGCCGGGTCAGGATGCGCAAACCTGGGGAGAAGATCTGGCTATTGCCCGCGATATCGGTCTCGATGGCGTCGATCTCTATGCGCTCAATGTCCTGCCCAATACACCGCTGGGCAAAGCCGTGGAAAATGGGCGTACTACCGTGCCCTCTCCGGCAGAACGTCGCGATCTTTATCTGCAAGGGTGTGACTTCATGGACGAAGCCGGTTGGCGCTGTATTAGTAACAGCCACTGGGGCCGTACCACACGCGAACGCAATCTCTATAACCTGCTGATAAAACAAGGTGCCGATTGTCTGGCCTTTGGTTCCGGAGCCGGTGGTTCGATTAATGGTTACTCCTGGATGAACGAACGCAATCTTCAGACCTGGCATGAATCCGTCGCGGCAGGCAAAAAACCGCTGATGATGATCATGCGTAACGCCGAACGTAATGCGCAATGGCGTCATACCTTGCAGTCAGGTGTTGAAACAGCGCGTGTACCGCTGGATGAACTTACACCACATGCCGAAAAACTCGCGCCGTTACTGGCTCAATGGCACCAAAAAGGCTTAAGTCGCGATGCTTCAACTTGCCTGCGGCTGACTAATGAAGGTCGTTTCTGGGCAAGCAATATTTTGCAGTCTCTTAATGAACTAATTCAGGTACTTAATGCGCCAGCGATTGTGCGTGAAAAACCATAACAGGAGTGATTTATGAGCCATGTCTCGTTACAAGAATTTTTGAAAACGGAGCCGGACGGTACGCTGGAGGTGGTAGCCGAACAATACAACACCACACTGCTGGAGGTAGTGAGAAATCTACCCTCCTCTACCGTAGTGCCAGGCGATAAATTCGATACTGTCTGGGATACCGTCTGCGAATGGGGCAACGTCACCACGTTAGTACATACTGCCGATGTAATCCTCGAATTTAGCGGCGAACTGCCTTCGGGTTTCCATCGCCACGGCTATTTCAACCTACGCGGAAAGCACGGCATGTCCGGGCATATCAAAGCAGAAAACTGCACGCATATTGCCTTAATCGAACGTAAATTTATGGGCATGGACACCGCGTCCATTCTCTTTTTCAACAAAGAAGGCAGCGCCATGCTGAAAATCTTCCTCGGTAGGGATGACCATCGTCAGCTCCTGAGCGAACAAGTCAGCGCCTTCCATACTCTGGCGGCATCGTTAAAGGAACACGCCTGATGACGCCGTGGCTACTCTTTGGCGCAGGCGGAAAAGGTGTGGGTGCCAGAACGCTTGAACTGGCGCTGGCGGAACAACGTCCGGTCGTTACTGTCATTCGTCATGCCGATGCCGCCACGAAACTGGCGCAACAAGGCGTACAGGTTTTTACAGGCGACGCCTGTGATGCCAGCGTAGTCGCGGCTGCTTGCCGCGCAGCTGGCCCGGATGCGCTTATCATCTCAACAATGGGAGGAGCTCAGGATTATCTGGCGCACAGAACAGTGATTGATGAGGCCGAAAAGGCCGGCATCAGTCGCATGATTCTGGTGACCTCTTTGGGATGCGGCGATAGCTGGCCGTTTTTATCGGAGCGGGCAAAGGCTGCGTTTGGTCAGGCGGTACGGGAAAAAACGCTGGCGGAAAGCTGGTTGCAAACCAGCCAGCTTGATTACGCCATTCTCCGCCCTGGCGGTCTGCTTGATGGTGCGGCAACGGGCAAAGCACAACGGATACAAAATCAGGAGTGTCATGGTTTTGTTCACCGTGCCGATGTCGCCGCACATATCCATGAACTGGCAAATGCGCCAGCACTTAACCAGCAGGTCTACAGTCTGATTGAACCGGACCTGAAACCGGCGTGATACCCCGGCGCGGCATGTCCGCGCCGTAATGTCGTAACGGAGTTTTGCGTGCTCAAGGATTCACTCTCTTCCGCCAGGGTCTTTATGGGGCTATCGCTATTATTGCTAGCTCTGGTGCTGTTCGGTGCCAGTCAGGGAGCGTTAAAGATCAGTTTTGATGCCCTTTTTGATGAGGAATACCGCGATATCTGGCTCAATATTCGTCTACCACGGGTTTTGCTGGCGGTGCTGGTAGGTGCAGCGTTGGCAACCGCAGGGGTAATTATGCAGGGGCTTTTTCGCAACCCAATGGCTGACCCTGGATTACTCGGCGTCAGTAGCGGTTCTGCATTAATGGTTGGCGTTGCAATTGTGCTGCCCTTCTCCTTCCCAGTGGTGCTGGTGCTCTATGAGCAAATGGTGTTTGCCATTGCCGGAAGTTTAGTGGTCTGCACCATCATTTTTCTCATCACGCAGCGCCATCGCGATGGCAGCATGATGCAATTATTACTCGCCGGTATCGCCATCAATGCCCTGTGCGGCGCAGCGATCGGCATCCTGAGCTATATCGGCGATGAGCAGCAGCTACGACAACTCACATTGTGGATGATGGGCAATCTTGGACAGGCGCAATGGCCGACGTTATTGGTTGCCAGTTTATTCATCCTACCGGCCATTATCGCAACAACTTATCTCGCCGGAACGCTGAATTTACTGCAGCTCGGTGATGAAGAAGCCCATTACCTCGGCGTGAACGTTAAGCGTAAACGCCAGCAATTACTGTTAGTGAGCTCACTGCTCGTTGGTGCTGCCGTATCGGTAAGCGGCATTATCGGCTTTATTGGCCTGGTGATCCCGCATCTGATTCGCATGACTACCGGAGCAAATCACCGCTGGCTCATCCCTTGTTCCGCCCTCGCCGGAGCCTGTTTATTGCTGATGGCAGACACGCTTGCCCGCACGCTGGTACAGCCAGCAGAAATGCCCGTGGGATTATTAACCAGCCTGCTTGGTGGCCCTTATTTTATGTGGTTGATTCTGCGAAATCGGAGGATCACATGATCAGCGCCCAGAATCTGGTTTATAGCCTTCAGGGGCGGCGTCTGACTGATAATGTCTCGCTGACTTTTCCCGGTGGGGAAATTGTTGCCATTCTCGGCCCTAATGGTGCGGGAAAATCTACGCTGCTTCGCCAGTTAACCGGCTATCTTCAACCTGATAGCGGCGAATGTCGGTTGTTTAATAAGCCCTTGAATGAATGGTCGATTACTGAACTGGCGAAACACCGGGCCGTGATGCGTCAAAATAGCCACATGGCGTTTCCATTCAGCGTACAAGAAGTTATCCAGATGGGGCGGCATCCGCATCGTACTGGTAATCAGGATAATGAAACAGCACAAATAATGGCGTTATGTGACTGTCAGGCGTTAGCAAACCGCGACTATCGGCAATTATCCGGTGGTGAACAACAGCGCGTGCAACTAGCGCGCCTGCTGGTGCAACTCTGGGAACCTACTCCCTCACCGAAATGGTTATTTCTTGATGAACCAACTTCGGCGCTGGATATTCACCATCAGCAGCACTTGTTTCGTTTATTACGCCAGTTAGTTCACGAGCGGCAGTTCAATGTTTGCTGCGTATTGCATGATCTAAATCTTGCCGCGCGTTATGCAGACCGTATTGTATTAATGCAAAAAGGAAAGGTTATCGCAAATGGTAAACCGCAGGACGTATTGACACAGCAGGCGCTGACAATGCTCTACGGCGCGGATATTACCGTACTTGAAGATCCTGCCAACCATTCACCACTGATCGTCCTCGATCATTAAAAGCAACAGGAGTACCGCACTGGTACTCCTGCGAATAAATAACTATACAGATTAGCTAATTGAAACGCCTTTCACCCCTGCCATACCTTTTAATAATCGCAACAGATCTTCTATCGACGTTGTGGCATGAAGCTGGATATCAATGGCGACCACTTCATGATCTTCATTTTCCTGCAACGAAACTAAATCAGTTTTTATTTTTTGCTGCTTAAACCAGTCGAGCATTGATACCGTATTACCGTTCACTAGTGTCAGCTGTAAATGGTAATTTTTGTTCATCAGGCGGAAGGTTAATTGATGGAAGACTTCCAGCACCAGCAAGGTCATCACTGAACCATAAATACCCAGTTCGTACATACCACTGCCAATAACCATACCAATGGCGGCGGTCACCCAGATATCCGCTGCAGTCGTCAGACCTACAATATTTTGGTTACGAACGAGAATGTTACCTGCACCGATAAACCCGACGCCCGTCACCACCTGAGCAGCAATACGGCTGGGGTCCAGTCCGACGTGATCTAAAGACAGCACGTCAGCAAAACCATATTTCGAAACAATCATAAACAGGGCGCTTCCCATGCCAATTAATACATGTGTGCGTAACCCTGCTCCTTTGCCGCGCATTTGCCTTTCCATGCCAATAGCGCCACAGGCAATTGCCGCGAGTATAAGACGTATAATAAATTCTGCTGTCATATAAAAATGCAAAAAGGAGCAGCAAGATGGCTCAACTTGCTACTCCTTTTTACTTGTACCTCATTAATTCGGCAAGTCATTAGATGCTTGATTTTTGAAGGTATACAAATTTTTCTGCGGGTTTTTCTTGCAGTATTCGATCACTTTAGGAATTTGAGTGAGATCGGTTTCATTTAAAGTAACGGTATCGCCACCTTTATATACTGTTTCTTCATGCAGCATCCACCATGCAACCGGGGTCATTGCTTTTGGATTCAGATCAATAAATTCCTGGCAGGTCATATCTTTAGCGGATTCATTGGCTGCCAGCGCAGATTGTGCGTTCACCAGTGACAAAGCCGCTACAGCGCCCATAAAAATAAACGCTTTACGGAGAGATGAAATATTCATTTTGTAACCCATTCAATATAGAGATTATATATGAACAGGAGGAATAGCTGCTTTTAAAGAAGATATTCCGGCCTGTTCAATATGCAAGGAAGTACGATGTAACGCATTCCCGGAATTACATATCTTTCTTAATTTTGTCCCATTCGCCTTTAACTTTATCTTTAAAGTTGGCTTGTTTATCCTGAGTACAAGCCTGAACGATAGCTGGGGTTACGGTTGCAATACCCTGAACATCTAAAACCGCATCTTCTGGTTTATCTTTGTTGTTCAGCGCTTCAGCAAAACCAACTGCAGTTGGCTGGAAGGATTCGTCCACAGCCAGAAAATCTTCACAGGTCCAGGAGTTGACCGGTTTTTTGTTATCAGCTGCTTTTTGCGCATCCGCTGCATTGCTCACAACTGGCAGAAGAAGCAGACCACCAAGAATAACGCCTAATACTTTTTTCATCGTAATATCCTCAACTATAAAGTGAAAGAGCCGTCACGAATCAATTTCGACACTGAGGTTATAACCTGGTTTTCTGTATATGTCATGTTGATGGAAAATATCAAAATAAGATATTTTTATTTCAATACAATGAGTTACAGATGCATCAGATACTGCAATTAGGAAATTTTTATTAAATCGACTGCATTCTTAGACGCGTTTTTGGCATAGATTGATAGCAGGGGATTTTCTTCTTAATTTTATAGGGTGGTTCTATGTTATATATAGATAAGGCAACAATTTTGAAGTTTGATCTGGAGATGCTTAAAAAGCATCGCAGAGCAATCCAGTTTATTGCCGTGCTGCTGTTTATCGTCGGGTTGCTGTGTATCAGTTTCCCGTTCGTCTCTGGCGATATTTTAAGCACAGTAGTGGGTGCATTATTAATCTGCTCGGGTATTGCGCTTATTGTCGGGTTATTCAGCAACCGCAGTCATAATTTCTGGCCGGTATTATCCGGTTTCCTCGTCGCAGTCGCCTATTTATTGATCGGCTATTTCTTCATCCGCGCACCGGAGCTGGGCATTTTTGCCATTGCGGCATTTATTGCCGGTTTGTTCTGTGTTGCAGGGGTTATTCGCCTGATGAGTTGGTATCGTCAGCGTTCAATGAAAGGCAGCTGGCTACAGCTCGTTATTGGTGTGCTGGATATCGTCATTGCCTGGATATTCCTTGGTGCAACGCCGATGGTGTCTGTAACGCTGGTTTCCACACTGGTGGGAATTGAACTGATATTTAGCGCCGCCAGCCTGTTCAGCTTCGCCAGTTTGTTCGTTAAGCAGCAATAATTATCCCGGTTGTCACCCGGATCATAGTCACTTGATGTGACTATGATCCGATTAATACTCTCTCCGCTACGCAGTGTTGTAGATCAATTGCGCACTATCATTGAAATAATTACCTGCTAGTGATTATTTCAACCTACTGAATTTCATCTAATTTTTTTCACTCCATGGCAAATTAGCCATTTCAAACATTATCATGGCTGATATTTTCCGTAGTCAGGTTTAATGTTTTAAAAGTGCTGTGGGAAAGTGAACAAAGAGTTCCGTAAGCGTTGATGCTATGGGCGGTTAAATAAGTAATCCGGGTTCATTTTTTTGCAACTGGCGTTGATTACATTGCATAAATATCCATGTCTCCAGACGCTATATAAAAACCTGAAGACATGAATGCGTTATTTACTCAGGTAATTTCAATGCGTTAAAAGAAAGCTGGCAATCCAATTGCCAGCTTAAGTCGAAACAAGGAGACTCGATATTTAAATCGGATTACATTTTAACTTTAGTAATATTCTTCAGAGATCACAAACTGGTTATTGATAACTTATTCTTGGGCAGTAATCCGCAAACGTTAACTTTTTGTTTACTATTTACAAGCTGATAACAACCAGGAATCTTACTTAGGATCAATATATGGAGTGCGTGATGGATAAATCTGAAGTATTGATTAGTGTTAATAGACGTATTAGTTCACGAAGGGCAAAGTTCTTATAGGCGTTTACTATATTGAACAACGATTCGGACAAGGATGTAAATAATGAAAAGGATGACATGTTCGAAACGATAACGGCTAAGGAGCAAGTTATGATTTTTCTCATGACGAAAGATTCTTTTCTTTTACAGGGCTTTTGGCAGTTGAAAGATAATCACGAAATGATAAAAATCAATTCCCTGTCAGAGATCAAAAAAGTAGGCAATAAACCCTTCAAGGTTATCATTGATACCTATCACAATCATATCCTTGATGAAGAAGCGATTAAATTTCTGGAGAAATTAGATGCCGAGAGAATTATTGTTTTGGCACCTTATCACATCAGTAAACTAAAAGCTAAAGCGCCTATTTATTTTGTTAGCCGCAAAGAAAGTATCAAAAATCTTCTTGAGATTACTTATGGTAAACACTTGCCCCATAAGAATTCACAATTATGTTTTTCACATAATCAGTTCAAAATTATGCAACTGATTCTGAAAAATAAAAATGAAAGCAATATCACGTCGACGCTCAATATTTCGCAACAAACATTAAAGATTCAGAAATTCAACATTATGTACAAGCTGAAACTAAGACGTATGAGCGACATCGTCACCCTGGGTATCACATCTTATTTTTAGTCAGGACATAAGCAACTGAAATTGATGGCTGGCATGACGAGGGATGCAGATGCTGATTTCATTACCCCCGGTGATTACTAAAGGAGAGGCTAAAACGACTTTATTCCCCTGGTATGTGTATCCACCAGTCGAACCCTTCGTTGCCCGAATGCTGGCAGGAACTGTTGGCAGAACGGCAACATTTTTTTTGTCGTTGACCTCACCATGTCGATCACTATGCCTGTATC
The DNA here is from genome assembly GCF_046487665.1 of Escherichia sp. WS1152. Taxonomy (NCBI): domain Bacteria; kingdom Pseudomonadati; phylum Pseudomonadota; class Gammaproteobacteria; order Enterobacterales; family Enterobacteriaceae; genus Escherichia; species Escherichia sp. WS1152. Next base: position 216,865 of record NZ_JBJQJA010000005.1, read on the forward strand.
CCACCTTACTGGCTGACAACCCCACTATGCCGCTGGTCTGTAAATCCCTCATATCTCTCCTCGCGCGCAATTTAAAGAACCGTTATTTCTCAAGAATTTTCAGGGAATAAAATGAACAGAAGAAGAAAGCTGTTAATACCGTTGTTATTCTGCGGCGCGATGCTCACCGCCTGCGATGACAAATCGGCGGAAAACACCGCCGCCATGACGCCTGAGGTCGGTGTCGTCACACTCTCCCCTGGGTCGGTCAATGTGTTGAGCGAATTGCCCGGTAGAACCGTTCCTTATGAAGTTGCCGAGATACGTCCCCAGGTGGGCGGTATTATCATTAAACGCAACTTTATCGAAGGCGATAAAGTGAACCAGGGCGATTCACTGTATCAGATTGATCCTGCACCTTTACAGGCCGAGCTAAACTCCGCCAAAGGCTCGCTGGCGAAAGCGCTCTCTACCGCCAGCAATGCCCGCATCACCTTTAACCGCCAGGCATCGTTGCTGAAGACCAACTACGTTAGCCGTCAGGATTACGACACCGCGCGCACCCAGTTGAATGAAGCAGAAGCCAATGTCACCGTCGCCAAAGCGGCTGTTGAACAGGCGACGATCAATCTGCAATACGCGAATGTCACCTCGCCGATTACGGGCGTCAGCGGGAAATCGTCGGTGACCGTCGGCGCACTCGTTACCGCTAATCAGGCAGATTCGCTGGTTACCGTACAACGTCTGGACCCGATTTATGTCGATCTCACGCAGTCGGTGCAAGATTTCTTACGCATGAAAGAAGAGGTCGCCAGTGGGCAAATCAAACAGGTTCAGGGCAGTACGCCAGTACAGCTCAATCTGGAAAATGGTAAACGTTACAGCCAGACCGGCACGCTGAAATTCTCCGACCCGACGGTTGATGAAACCACGGGCTCCGTGACGTTACGGGCGATTTTCCCCAACCCAAATGGTGACTTGCTGCCTGGCATGTATGTCACGGCATTAGTGGATGAAGGTAGCCGCCAGAATGTATTACTGGTGCCGCAGGAAGGCGTCACCCACAACGCCCAGGGTAAAGCAACGGCGCTCATTCTGGATAAAGACGATGTCGTGCAGCTACGCGAAATTGAAGCCAGCAAAGCCATCGGCGACCAGTGGGTTGTCACCTCTGGCTTGCAGGCTGGCGATCGGGTGATCGTTTCCGGTTTGCAACGCATTCGTCCGGGTATCAAAGCACGAGCAATTTCCTCCAGCCAGGAAAACGCCAGCACCGAATCGAAACAATAACGTTGCAGGCTTAAGGGGACTTTCATGGCTAACTATTTTATTGATCGCCCGGTTTTTGCCTGGGTACTTGCCATTATTATGATGCTTGCAGGTGGTCTGGCGATCATGAACTTACCGGTTGCGCAGTATCCGCAGATTGCGCCACCGACCATTACCGTCAGCGCTACCTATCCGGGTGCCGATGCGCAAACGGTAGAAGACTCGGTCACTCAGGTGATTGAGCAAAATATGAATGGGCTTGATGGCCTGATGTACATGTCTTCAACCAGTGATGCGGCGGGTAATGCCTCTATCACTCTGACCTTCGAGACTGGGACATCTCCTGATATCGCACAGGTTCAGGTGCAAAATAAACTGCAACTCGCTATGCCTTCATTACCTGAAGCAGTGCAGCAGCAGGGGATTAGCGTCGATAAATCGAGCAGTAATATCCTGATGGTAGCGGCGTTTATTTCTGATAACGGCAGCCTCAACCAGTACGATATCGCGGACTATGTAGCGTCTAATATCAAAGACCCGCTAAGCCGTACCGCGGGCGTTGGTAGCGTACAGCTCTTTGGTTCCGAGTACGCCATGCGTATCTGGCTGGACCCGCAAAAACTCAATAAATACAATCTGGTACCTTCCGATGTTATTTCCCAGATTAAGGTGCAAAACAACCAGATTTCCGGTGGTCAACTGGGTGGCATGCCACAGGCGGCAGACCAGCAACTAAACGCCTCGATCATTGTGCAGACGCGTCTGCAAACGCCGGAAGAATTTGGCAAAATCCTGTTGAAAGTTCAGCAAGATGGTTCGCAAGTGCTGCTGCGTGATGTCGCCCGCGTCGAACTTGGGGCGGAAGATTATTCCACCGTAGCGCGCTATAACGGCAAACCTGCTGCCGGGATCGCCATCAAACTGGCTGCCGGTGCAAACGCCCTGGATACCTCGCGGGCAGTCAAAGAGGAGCTGAACCGCTTATCAGCCTATTTCCCGGCAAGTCTGAAGACGGTTTATCCTTACGACACCACGCCGTTTATCGAAATTTCTATTCAGGAAGTTTTCAAAACACTGGTTGAGGCTATCATCCTCGTCTTCCTGGTCATGTATCTGTTTTTGCAGAATTTCCGTGCCACAATCATCCCGACGATTGCCGTACCGGTGGTTATTCTCGGGACGTTTGCGATCTTGTCGGCGGTCGGTTTCACCATCAACACGTTGACTATGTTCGGGATGGTACTGGCGATAGGGTTACTGGTGGATGACGCCATCGTGGTGGTGGAGAACGTCGAGCGTGTCATTGCGGAAGATAAGCTACCGCCAAAGGAAGCGACGCATAAATCGATGGGGCAGATCCAACGTGCGCTGGTCGGTATTGCCGTTGTTCTTTCCGCAGTGTTTATGCCGATGGCCTTTATGAGCGGTGCAACCGGGGAGATCTACCGCCAGTTCTCCATCACGCTGATCTCCTCCATGCTGCTTTCAGTATTTGTGGCAATGAGCCTGACCCCTGCCCTGTGCGCCACCATTCTGAAAGCCGCGCCGGAAGGCGGTCACAAACCTAACGCCCTGTTCGCACGCTTCAACACGCTGTTTGAAAAATCAACTCAGCACTATACCGATAGCACCCGCTCGCTGTTGCGTTGTACCGGTCGCTACATGGTGGTCTACCTGCTGATTTGCGCCGGGATGGCGGTGCTGTTCCTGCGTACACCGACCTCTTTCTTACCAGAAGAGGATCAGGGGGTATTTATGACCACCGCGCAGTTACCTTCCGGTGCCACCATGGTTAACACCACGAAAGTGCTGCAACAGGTGACGGATTATTATCTGACTAAAGAGAAAGATAATGTCCAGTCGGTATTTACCGTTGGCGGCTTTGGCTTCAGCGGCCAGGGGCAAAACAACGGCCTGGCGTTTATCAGTCTCAAGCCGTGGTCTGAACGTGTCGGTGAGGAAAACTCGGTTACCGCGATCATTCAGCGGGCAATGATTGCGCTAAGCAGTATCAATAAAGCCGTCGTCTTCCCGTTCAACTTACCCGCGGTGGCTGAACTGGGTACCGCGTCAGGTTTTGATATGGAACTGCTGGACAACGGTAACCTGGGGCACGAAAAACTAACCCAGGCACGAAACGAGCTGTTATCACTGGCAGCGCAATCACCGAATCAGGTCACCGGGGTACGCCCGAACGGCCTGGAAGATACGCCGATGTTCAAAGTGAACGTCAACGCCGCGAAAGCTGAGGCAATGGGTGTGGCGCTGTCTGATATCAACCAGACAATTTCCACCGCCTTCGGCAGCAGCTACGTGAACGACTTCCTCAACCAGGGGCGGGTGAAAAAAGTGTATGTCCAGGCAGGCACGCCGTTCCGTATGTTGCCGGATAACATCAACCAATGGTATGTACGCAACGCCTCTGGCACGATGGCACCGCTTTCTGCCTACTCGTCTACCGAATGGACCTATGGTTCACCGCGACTGGAACGCTACAACGGCATCCCGTCAATGGAGATTTTAGGTGAAGCGGCGGCCGGGAAAAGTACCGGTGACGCAATGAAATTTATGGCAGACCTGGTCGCTAAACTTCCGGCAGGCGTCGGCTACTCATGGACCGGACTGTCGTATCAGGAAGCGTTATCCTCAAATCAGGCTCCCGCGCTATATGCCATTTCACTGGTCGTGGTGTTCCTCGCCCTCGCCGCACTTTATGAGAGCTGGTCAATTCCGTTCTCGGTGATGTTGGTTGTTCCGTTAGGCGTCGTTGGCGCATTACTGGCCACCGATCTGCGTGGCTTAAGTAATGACGTCTACTTCCAGGTTGGTTTGCTGACCACCATCGGGCTTTCCGCCAAGAACGCCATCCTGATTGTCGAATTTGCCGTTGAGATGATGCAGAAAGAAGGGAAAACGCCGATAGAGGCAATCATCGAAGCGGCGCGGATGCGTTTACGCCCAATCCTGATGACCTCTCTGGCCTTTATTCTCGGCGTGCTGCCGCTGGTTATCAGTCATGGTGCCGGTTCTGGCGCGCAAAACGCGGTAGGTACCGGCGTGATGGGCGGGATGTTTGCCGCAACAGTGCTGGCAATTTACTTTGTTCCGGTCTTTTTCGTTGTAGTGGAACATCTCTTTGCCCGCTTTAAAAAAGCGTAACGTGTAAATGAGAGTAAGGTTGAACGTGAAGGTTCAGCCTTACTCTTTCCTGCTAACCATTCACCACTCAACAACCAGCTAACCGTCAGGAATACCAGGCTTAGTACACAGCACTGAAAGTAGAAACCACTCCAGCCATTCGTCATCAATTTGAACAGCACAATACTGACCCACATTCCCGTAATCGTATGAATTGTCAGCTTAATAATCCCAAACATGCCGAGTCTTTTCCTCCTGAAAATACCTATACCGCCTGGCAAACTGCGAAAGAGAACTAGCCGGTAGCCCGGCAGAAATCATCAGGGAAGAGTTTCACATGAAGCAGGTGTGAGATCCTGACCAATATTCAAATGCGAAATATGTCAGGAAAAGGTACCTGGCGAATGTTGCGCAAACTGATGTGGCGTTACACCATAATATTGTCGAAATGTGTTTATAAAGTACGATGTACTGCTATAGCCACATTTTTCCGCAATAGTATGCAGAGGAATTTGACGTAACTCGAGTAATCGTCTGGCCATCGACATCCTGGAGGCGAGTAATATTTTACTGAAACAGGTATTTTCATCCTGCAACTTTTTTTTGATTAGACTCTCGCTGGTATACATTCTTTCCGCGATATCGCGCAGATACCAACGTTTAGCGATATCAAAGCTAATAAGGCGTTCAACTTTTCCTGAAACAGTACTGATGCTATTGAAAAGTAAGGGGATCAGTTCTTTCTTATGAGAAAACATCGATAAACAGGAAAGATAGAGCATTTTGCTCAGTATCGGCGAATTTACCCCGGAGTCATTGAAACTATCAAAAATCGCCGTCACCAGCGGCATGGGGGGTGACTGGTTAATTAACAGACGGTCTTTGCTATGTAACCCTAAATTGCGTGGTAGCTGACGAATATTTTGTAAGTAATGGCAAACTGTCAGCTCATCGATATCCAGCCGTCGCGTATCAGGTGAACAAAACGCAAAATCGTCTGCCAAATTTTTATCCAGCAGCAGGATACTCTCGTTATGCAGCGATATTTTTTGCTGTTCATGATAAATATCGAATGAACGACGAATGAGGATCACCGAGCAGACATGAGTCATGATTATCCCTTATATTTCATACTGCGATTATTTCAATTTCAGTATACTAATGAAATGATGCCAGACTGTTTCTTAGCGCAAAAACTGCCAGATTTGGTAGGACCAAAATTTATCCACAAAGTAGTTTTGCATAACAGTTAATTGATAATAAGTAAATGCAACACGAATATATTTTCGCACAGCGTATAGCTTATGTTTATAAAAAAATGGCTGATCTTATTTCCAGTAAAAGTTATATTTAACTTACTGAGAGCACAAAGTTTCCCGTGCCAACAGGGAGTGTTATAACGGTTTATTAGTCTGGAGACGGCAGACTATCCTCTTCCCGGTCCCCTATGCCGGGTTTTTTTTATGTCTGAGTAAAATTCTATAATCTTATTCCTTCCGCAGAACAGTCAGTGCCGTAAAAATTCCCTTGCGCAACAATACTTGCCGCCGAGTCACGGTTCGACAATCTCTGCGCCGATCGCTCCTGATACTCTGTGGGCGTCATCCCATAATAATTTCGAAAGACGTAAATGAAATACGACACGCTGTGATATCCACAGGATACTGCAACTCGCTTAATTGAAAAACCATGTATAACAATAAGTTGCAAAGCACGTTGCATTCTACACTCAGTAAGCAACTGTGAATATGATGTCTCTTCTTCGCGCAATTTTTTCTTTAACAGACTTGGACTCATCAACAGCTCGCTGGCGATTCGGGCTAGTGTCCACTCATGGGCGATATTATTATTGATAACCGTACAAACTCGTGTTCGCATGTTCGGTTGTAAAACGTTCAGAAGCAGCGGTATAAAGTGCTCATCCTCAAGAAAAACAGATAACAACGCAAAGATTAATGCTCTTTTACGTAGCATTTCTGCATAGCGAAGATTCTTATTCTGCGATAGTTGCGCAACTTCCTGAAAAACAGGAATATCTCTGCTACAGTGATGAACGAGTAATGAAGAAACTTTTTTATGTGCATGAAGATTTAATGCCTCCTCCTTGAGCATCGGCAGAAATAATGAAAGCGTATCCCTTGATACTAATACAAAATTTTCAACACACTTATCTACTCGAATTTGGCTTGCATCCGCAAAAACCAGGTCACCGCCATTAAAATAGCGATATTCACCATTAACCATGGTGAGAATATATTTATGTCTTGCGTACGCAATTAGACAATTCCCATGTAATGATTGCATAGTTGACTTAATATTACATAAACATATTACTGTTTATTAATGTAGCACGCCGCCCTCTTAAGTCAAATTGATTGATAAATAAATTTAAACGAAGCGGGAGAACAGGATGATAATGTGTGATGTTCTACGGGCAGGATGACTGGATTTATAATACAAAAACGTGTTTAAGAACGCAGGGAAATTAATAGTAAGCAAATAATCCCTTGTCGTGACATTAAAGGTAATCGCTACATTTAATAAACATTCATATAACATATATCTTATCAACACGATGAATAGACAGCCAATATATTATTGCGATTAATAAGCAACCGAATGCCCAGCTGTTTTTTTTAATGGCTGGGCATTCGGTTTTTACAACGTTATGTTATCAGGTGTGTTTAAAGCTGTTCTGCTGGGCAATACCCTGCAGTTTCGGGTGATCGCTGAGATATTTCAGGGAGGCTTTGTAGTCTTCCAGCAACAGTTCAGCAAAGTCCATTTCGAAGCCGCGACGACACATAATGCGCATCACCACGATGTCGGTGGCTTCACCGCCGAGAGTGAAGGCCGGAACCTGCCAGCCGCGCAGACGCAGACGTTCAGAGAGGTCGTACAGGGTGTATCCCGGATCTTCACCCTCTTTCAGTTTGAAGCAAACCGCCGGGATGCCTTCGTCCGGACGACCCGTACAGATGAACTCATACGGCCCCAGTTTGGCGATTTCATCCGCCAGATAAGCGGCAACCTGGTAAGAGGCGTTCTGTACTTTGGTATAGCCTTCACGACCGAGGCGCAGGAATTCATAATACTGCGCAATCACCTGACCCGCCGGGCGGGAGAAGTTGATGGCGAAAGTACCAATCTGACCACCGAGGTAGTCAACGTTGAACACCAGTTCCTGCGGCAGCGCTTCTTCATCACGCCAGATAACCCAGCCGCAGCCCAGCGGAGCCAGACCGAATTTATGGCCTGAAGCACTGATCGATTTCACACGCGGCAGGCGGAAGTCCCAGACGATATCCGGGGCGACGAACGGTGCCAGGAAGCCACCGCTGGCAGCGTCGATGTGCATGTCGATGTCGATACCGGTGTCGGCCTGGAATTTATCCAGTGCATCGTGCAGCGGTTGCGGGAACTCATAGTTACCGGTGTAGGTCACGCCGAAAGTCGGCACCACGCCGATGGTGTTTTCGTCGCAGGCTTCAATCATGCGTTTCGGGTCCATAAACAACTGACCGGGGCGCATAGGGATCTCGCGCAGCTCCACATCCCAGTAGCGAGCGAATTTATGCCAGCAGATTTGCACCGGACCGCACACCAGGTTTGGTTTATCCGTTGGTTTGCCTGCAGCTTCCATACGCTTGCGCCAACGCCATTTCATCGCCATCCCGCCAAGCATACAAGCCTCGGAAGAACCAATGGTGTTGGTGCCAACGGCCTGACCATTTTTCGGCGCAGGCGCATGCCACAGATCGGCAACCATGTTTACGCAACGCAGGTCGATGGCTGCGGATTGCGGATATTCTTCTTTGTCGATCCAGTTTTTATTGATCGACAAATCCATCAATTTATGGACGTTTTCGTCGTCCCAGGTCTGGCAGAAAGTGGCCAGGTTCTGACGAGCGTTGCCATCAAGATATAATTCATCATTGATAATCTGGAATGCGACATCATCGCGCATTTCGTGCAGCGGAAATCGTTTTGACTCCGCGATAGTAGAAATGGCCTTTGCGCCAAAACGTGAATCGAGTAGTTCTGAGCGGAAATCCGTTAACAGCTTCTGGTCCATTTCGAACTCCTTAAATTTATTTGAAGGCAATAAAAAAGTAGGATTTATCCGCAATGGAAGCAAGGCATTACAGGTTTAATTTAAATAACAAAATCCTAAGCAGAAAAACGACTTTTTATAATATAAACATTTAACATGATAATATTAAAAACAGACTTTATTATCGTAATAAAAATCGCCCAAACATTCCTGTTCGGGCGATCAAATTAATTATTGTTTATCCTGCATATACGGCGTGTACACCCCGTTCAGACTGTGCAGGAAAGCTACGATATCATCCACATCCTCCTGCGGCAGCTCTTTGCCTACCTGATAGCGCAACATCAGTTTCACCGCCCCGTCCAGCGTCGGCACGTCACCGCGATGGAAGTACGGTGCCGTTAAAGCAACGTTACGTAAACCGGGTACTTTCTGACGCAATTTATCACGCTCTTCTTTAGTCACATTCATACGACCAATATCCGCCGCCGTAATTTCCCCAAAGTTAAAGTCTTTTTTCAGCCCCAACGGTTCGAAGGAACGTCCGCCGAGAATAATTCCACCATGACAAGTTGCACATTTATTATCTTTAAATAATTGATAGCCTTTTTTCTGTTGCGCCGTCAGCGCATTTTCATCCCCACGCAACCATTTATCAAATGGGGAATCCGGCGTAATTAATGTTTTCTCAAATTCAGCAATGGCATCAGTAATATTTTCGCCACTGAAACCTTGCGGATAGACGTCGAGGAACTGCGCTTTAAGCTGCGGATCTTTTTCCAGCTTAGCAATAATTTCGTCCCAGGATTTTGACGCCATTTCAATCGGGTTCAACGGCGGTCCACCAGCCTGATCCTGCAATGTTGCCGCACGACCATCCCAGAACTGCTCAACGTTAAATACTGAGTTAAATACCGTCGGCGCGTTAATCGGCCCAACTGCGCCACCAACACCAATCGATGTTTTTCTGCCATCGACGCCCCCCGCATTCAACGCATGGCAATGAGCGCATGAAATGGTGCTATCAGCCGATAAACGGGGATCGTGATACAGCGCAAAGCCCAACGCCACTTTTTGCGTATCGGTAGGCAGTTTTTGCGGGATGGGCTGCACCGGTTCATTGCGATGCTCCGGAGCAGTATCATTGCTGGCGTAATATTCCGCGCGCTGTTTTGCAATCCAGGCCAGTATTTCCGCCCGCTCTTCATCACTCACCTTACCCGCCCAGTGAAGCGCGGTATAACGCGTTGGTGGCATAGTTTCATACTGCATCACCCATTCAATCTTATTCAGATCGCTTTGCGAAACGGGTTTATCAGCCAGCAGTGCCGCACGCACGGCCTCGAGGTTAAAAGATTTATATCCAAGCTTAATGTCGTAATCCATCAACTGTTTCGCGCCAGGAATATAATAATAGGCGGGTAATTCTGCCGAAGGCGTGTGGCAATAGTCGCATCCTTTTTCGCGGAGAAAGCCTAAAACCTTATTATTTTCACTGACAGCAGATGCCTGAACATCGGCCTGTTTACTGCGTTTATTATCGTGGTACCACACATAACCAGATAACCCTAAATAGCAAATCGCGACGCCAGCCAGGCCGATCGCGGTAATACGTGAGACCATTTTCATTATTCTTCCCTCACGGTGGTGAGTTATTGTGACCCAGAAAATTTTCCAGAATGCTGCAAACGTCTCTGCGAGACAAAGCCATCATAAAAAACAGGGAGATACGCTTTTTGATAGGAATCAATCAATTACATGAATATAAACTATCAATAAGATAGCCTGTGCCTATTACCCAGATCAGGAATGGCATATCATGATTGCGGCGAGAGCAGGATTGAATGTTCTGAAAATGAAAAACAACACGAAATCTGTATTTTTATAAATTCCATTGATATTAGTGCGTTATATTTTTTGACAGGTTAATAAACGTGATCCACCGCACGCTTTGTCGCCCACCAGGCGGAGCGAATGACTACCCTTAAAGAAAAGCCGATAATTAGCGACGAATTTCGGAGGTTGGATCCTTATGCTCAATCAGAAAATTCAAAACCCTAATCCAGACGAACTGATGATCGAGGTCGATCTCTGCTATGAACTGGACCCGTATGAATTAAAACTGGATGAGATGATCGAGGCAGAACCGGAACCCGAGATGATTGAAGGGCTGCCCGCCTCTGATGCGCTGACGCCTGCCGATCGCTATCTCGAACTGTTCGAGCATGTTCAGTCGGCGAAAATTTTCCCCGACAGTAAAACCTTTCCCGACTGCGCACCCAAAATGGACCCGCTGGATATTTTAATCCGCTACCGTAAAGTGCGCCGTCATCGTGATTTTGACTTGCGCAAGTTTGTTGAAAATCACTTCTGGCTGCCGGAGGTCTACTCCAGCGAGTATGTATCGGACCCGCAAAATTCCCTGAAAGAGCATATCGACCAGTTGTGGCCGGTGCTAACCCGCGAACCACAGGATCACATTCCGTGGTCTTCTCTGCTGGCGCTGCCGCAGTCATATATTGTCCCGGGCGGCCGTTTTAGCGAAACCTACTATTGGGATTCCTACTTCACCATGCTGGGGCTGGCGGAAAGTGGTCGGGAAGATTTGCTGAAATGCATGGCCGATAACTTCGCCTGGATGATCGAAAACTACGGTCACATCCCCAACGGCAACCGCACCTATTATTTGAGCCGCTCGCAACCACCGGTTTTTGCGCTGATGGTGGAGTTGTTTGAAGAAGATGGTGTACGCGGTGCACGCCGCTATCTCGACCACCTGAAAATGGAATATGCCTTCTGGATGGACGGTGCAGAATCGTTGATCCCTAATCAGGCCTATCGCCATGTTGTGCGGATGCCGGACGGATCGCTGCTCAACCGTTACTGGGACGATCGCGACACGCCGCGTGACGAATCCTGGCTTGAGGACGTTGAAACCGCGAAACATTCTGGTCGCCCGCCCAACGAGGTGTACCGCGATTTACGCGCGGGGGCGGCCTCCGGTTGGGATTACTCTTCCCGTTGGCTGCGTGATACTGGTCGTCTGGCGAGCATTCGTACCACCCAGTTCATCCCCATCGATCTGAATGCCTTCCTGTTTAAACTGGAGAGCGCCATCGCCAACATCTCGGCGCTGAAAGGTGAGAAAGAGACAGAAGCACTGTTCCGCCAGAAGGCCAGTGCCCGTCGCGATGCGGTAAACCGTTACCTCTGGGATGATGAAAACGGCATCTACCGCGATTACGACTGGCGACGCGAACAACTGGCGCTGTTTTCCGCTGCCGCCATTGTGCCACTCTATGTCGGTATGGCGAACCATGAACAGGCCGATCGTCTGGCAAACGCCGTGCGCAGTCGGTTACTGACACCTGGCGGGATTCTGGCAAGCGAGTACGAAACCGGTGAACAGTGGGATAAACCCAACGGCTGGGCACCGTTACAGTGGATGGCAATTCAGGGATTTAAAATGTATGGCGATGACCTTCTGGGTGATGAAATCGCGCGAAGCTGGCTGAAGACGGTGAATCAGTTCTATCTGGAACAGCACAAACTGATCGAAAAATACCATATTGCCGATGGTGTTCCCCGCGAAGGCGGCGGTGGCGAGTATCCGTTGCAGGATGGGTTTGGCTGGACTAACGGTGTGGTACGCCGTTTAATTGGTTTGTACGGCGAACCATAATATTTTTACAGCCAGCCGCTAACTTCCTGCTGGCTGTAAAATTATCCTCTTCAGGAGGAGATATTTAACATCATTGCCGCCTGGGTGCGATTTTTCACTTCCAGACGGCGATACAGGGATTCCAGATGCGCTTTTACCGTTCCGGTACTGATATTCAGCGCTCTGCCGATCTCCTTATTTGATTCGCCCGCCGCTAACATGGTTAAAATCTCCCGCTGGCGGGCGCTTAACGATTTGAGATCTTTAATGTCCTTTTCCGGCGTCGTCCGCCAGTCTCCAGGCAGAAACATCATCCCCATCGCCGCACTATTTACCGCCAACGCAAATGTCTCGACGGTTGAATCACGAGGCACAATGGCCAGCACATTAAAATGGATAACTTCCTGTAACCACCGTTTATTGCAATCCGTCGCCGTAATTAACACCTTAACCTCAGGAAATTGCACCACGGTTTTTTGCAGCAACCAGTAGCAAAACTCACCATCCTGATCGCCATCGAGCATAACTAAGGCTTCAGGGTAACTTTCCAGCTTTTGCCATAACTCGTCTGCCTGACTGGCCCCCTGAATACTCACTCCTGGAATACGCTGCTGTAAACTGATTTTCATTCCATGAATAAATATTGACTGCCTGTCAAACATGACTATTTGCATAACTGAATCTCCACCTGAATATGTTAAAAAGACTTAAGTAGTGGAAGGGTATTACCCGCGAGAAAAAATAAGAATTCGCCATTTGGCGGTGGCCATTCTACAGAGATGACGCGTAGAAAATAGTTACCGATATAAATAGTTACAGCTAAACGCCTGAAATTACATGTCGAGGGCACTATTTAAAACAATTTTGAGGATTTCCTTATATTGGTGGTTAGTACGCATGCAATTAAAAATGAAATTCCGCGACCACAAGCCAAAATAACAAACGGCAATGAGACAAAAATAAGCACAAATAGCCAATACATCCTCTATTCACTTTAAAGGGAATCGCTGAAAAATACGCTCTGTTTAAGGGGATTCACCTTTCTCAGAAAGCTATTCCGCCCTTTTCCTGCTGAGAAATCGCCACATTCGTTATGACAACATTGTAAAACCCGGCATTAGATGTTAGAAAAAACAATAAACAATGCGATATGTGCGTTACTGTTTCGCTGTGAACAACAATCGGTCAAAGAAATGGATAAAATTCACGCAATGCAGTTGTTCATTAAAGTCGCGGAGCTGGAAAGTTTTTCCCGCGCGGCGGATTTCTTTGCTTTGCCAAAGGGAAGTGTTTCGCGCCAGATACAGGCACTGGAACATCAACTTGGCACCCAGCTTCTCCAGCGCACCACGCGACGGGTCAAACTCACGCCAGAAGGCATGACCTATTATCAACGGGCAAAAGATGTGTTGAGTAATCTCAGCGAACTGGACGGTCTGTTTCAACAGGATGCCACCAGTATCAGCGGTAAATTACGCATCGACATCCCGCCAGGAATCGCGAAAAGCCTGTTACTGCCGCGCCTGTCGGAATTTCTCTATCTGCATCCGGGAATTGAGCTGGAACTGAGTAGCCATGACCGTCCGGTAGATATTCTTCATGATGGTTTTGATTGCGTGATACGCACTGGCGCGTTACCGGAAGATGGCGTTATCGCCCGTCCCCTCGGCAAACTGACCATGGTCAACTGTGCCAGTCCGCACTATCTGACGCGCTTTGGTTATCCGCAAAGCCCCGATGATCTGACTTCACACGCAATAGTGCGTTATACACCGCACCTGGGTGTACATCCGTTAGGTTTTGAGGTTGCCAGCGTTAATGGCGTCCAGTGGTTTAAGTCTGGCGGCATGTTGACGGTAAACAGTAGCGAAAACTATCTCGCCGCCGGTCTTGCCGGTCTGGGGATTATTCAGATCCCGCGCATTGCCGTGCGCGAAGCCCTGCGTGCCGGGCGGCTTATTGAAGTGTTGCCAGGCTACCGTGCCGAGCCGCTCTCCCTTTCGCTGGTTTATCCGCAGCGTCGGGAGCTTTCCCGGCGTGTAAACCTGTTTATGCAGTGGCTGGCTGGCGTAATGAAAGAGTACCTGGACTGACCGACTATACTTTTTAAGAATGACCACGACAGAAGGACAAAAGAGCGGATGACGCAGGAAAACGAGATCAAACGTCCCACCCAGGATCTGGAGCACGAGCCGATTAAGCCGTTGGATAATAGCGAGAAAGGCGGCAAAGTTAGCCAGGCGCTGGAAACCGTCACCACCACTGCCGAAAAAGTCCAACGCCAACCGATTATTGCGCACCTTATTCGCGCGACAGAACGCTTTAACGATCGGCTGGGTAACCAGTTTGGTGCGGCTATCACCTATTTCTCATTTTTGTCGATGATCCCGATTTTGATGGTGTCGTTTGCCGCAGGGGGCTTTGTGCTGGCCTCCCATCCGATGTTGCTACAGGATATCTTCGACAAAATTCTGCAAAACATCAGCGATCCGACGCTAGCCGCTACGTTGAAAAACACCATCAACACCGCCGTTCAGCAGCGTACGACTGTAGGGCTTGTCGGCCTGGCGGTGGCGCTTTATTCCGGCATCAACTGGATGGGTAACCTGCGTGAAGCGATTCGCGCCCAGTCGCGCGATGTCTGGGAACGCTCGCCGCAAGATCAGGAGAAGTTCTGGGTAAAATATCTGCGTGATTTTATTTCGCTGATTGGTTTGTTGATTGCGCTGATTGTGACGCTTTCGATCACCTCGGTTGCCGGTTCGGCGCAGCAAATGATTATTAGCGCCCTGCACCTGAACAGCATTGAGTGGCTGAAACCGACGTGGCGGTTGATTGGCCTGGCGATTTCCATCTTCGCCAACTATCTGCTTTTCTTCTGGATCTTCTGGCGGTTGCCGCGCCACCGTCCGCGCAAAAAAGCCCTGATTCGCGGAACATTTCTGGCTGCTATTGGTTTTGAAGTGATTAAAATCGTGATGACCTACACCCTGCCATCGTTGATGAAATCCCCCTCTGGTGCAGCATTTGGTTCCGTGCTGGGGCTGATGGCATTTTTCTACTTCTTCGCCCGTTTGACGCTGTTTTGCGCGGCGTGGATTGCCACCGCCGAATATAAAGACGACCCGCGAATGCCGGGGAAAACGCAGCCTTAAAATAGGCCGAATGCGGCGTACGAATTTATTCGGCCTGGCTCCCCGTAGGCCGGATAAGATGCGCCAGCATCGCATCCGGCTATAATGCGCACATAACCTCTTGAAACTCTTCCCCAGAGCCTCTTCAGCCATCTATTTGGGAGCAAACAATTTCATGCCAACTCATAACCCCAGCATATAAATCCAGTTGGTAACTTTTATTTAACCTGAAACCAGTTTTATCCACCATTTATAAAATTATGTGAAGCATTTCATAGAAGAAAAATCACTGGCCTAAACATTATCCCCTTTTTGCCTGTTTTTTGACCATTTCCGCGATTTGTTACACATTGAAATATCACTTTTGCTGTGCGTAATATGGCTATTCGTTAGCCAAAAAATAAGAAAAGATTATGCAAGCAACAGCCACAACACTCGACCACGAGCAAGAATACACGCCGATCAACTCGCGTAATAAAGTCCTTGTCGCCTCTCTCATTGGCACGGCCATTGAGTTCTTCGACTTTTACATTTACGCCACTGCGGCCGTTATTGTGTTTCCGCATATCTTCTTCCCGCAGGGCGATCCTACGGCAGCAACGCTCCAGTCGCTCGCCACCTTCGCCATCGCCTTCGTCGCGCGCCCCATTGGCTCTGCCGTTTTTGGTCATTTTGGCGATCGCGTTGGGCGTAAAGCGACGCTGGTCGCCTCGTTGCTAACGATGGGGATTTCGACCGTGGTGATTGGTCTGCTGCCGGGCTATGCCACGATTGGTATTTTCGCCCCGCTGCTGCTGGCGCTGGCTCGATTTGGTCAGGGTCTGGGCTTAGGCGGTGAATGGGGCGGCGCGGCGCTGCTGGCGACTGAAAACGCCCCACCGCGCAAACGTGCTCTGTATGGCTCCTTCCCACAGCTGGGCGCACCGATTGGCTTCTTCTTTGCCAACGGCACTTTCTTGCTGCTTTCCTGGCTACTGACCGACGAGCAGTTTATGAGCTGGGGCTGGCGTGTGCCATTTATCTTCTCGGCGGTGCTGGTCATTATCGGCCTGTATGTTCGCGTGTCGCTGCATGAGTCGCCGGTGTTTGAGAAAGTCGCTAAAGCGAAAAAACAGGTGAAGATCCCGCTGGGTACGCTGCTGACCAAACATGTTCGCGTAACCGTACTGGGTACGTTCATCATGCTGGCAACCTATACGCTATTTTACATCATGACGGTCTACTCTATGACCTTTAGTACCGCCGCCGCGCCAGTTGGGCTTGGCCTGCCGCGTAACGAAGTGTTGTGGATGCTGATGATGGCAGTTATTGGTTTTGGCGTGATGGTGCCAGTCGCCGGATTACTGGCTGATGCCTTTGGTCGCCGTAAAAGCATGGTAATTATCACCACGCTGATCATCCTGTTCGCGCTGTTCGCCTTTAACCCGCTGCTCGGTTCTGGCAACCCGATTCTGGTTTTTGCCTTCCTGCTGCTGGGGTTAAGTCTGATGGGGCTGACCTTCGGGCCAATGGGTGCGCTGTTACCAGAGCTGTTTCCGACAGAAGTGCGTTACACCGGAGCATCGTTCTCTTACAACGTAGCGTCGATTCTCGGGGCTTCCGTTGCGCCGTATATCGCAGCCTGGTTGCAGACTAACTACGGGTTAGGTGCGGTGGGGTTATATCTGGCGGCGATGGCTGGCTTGACGTTAATCGCCCTGCTGCTGACCCATGAGACGCGACATCAGTCGTTGTAATAAGAGTGAAAAGCCTGATGCGCTACGCTTATCAGGCCTGAATTTCCATACAATATATTGAATTCGCAAGGATTTGTAGGCCGGATAAGGCGTTCACGCCGCATCCGGCATGAACAAAGCACACTTTGCCAACAATCTAAATCTGTTTAATTGCCGGATGTCAGACATCCGGCAATTATCATCACTTCTTCATCTGCGACAAAATCGTCCGACACTGATTAGCCTCCCCTTCGGAAGGTGAGATCAGCGCCAGTAACGCCGCCGCCGGTGTTACCAGCGTTGCCAGTGCCGCAGCAACAGCACCACGGGCAATCAACGGTCCGGCTTTCACCCCAGCCTGAGGATTTTTAAACGTCCCACGCACATACAGCGGCGAACGCAGTGTGATAATCCGAATACCTTTACTCTCCGGATCAATAGTCAAATCCAGCTGTTCCGAAGCAAAACTTGCCGTGCCGGTAACGTTAATCAACGCGTTCTCAGTATCGAAAGCAAAAATCTGCGGGCGTGCCACGCCGTTGGCAATATTCAGATTCGCCGCCGCGCAGTTCACCCGCACCTCATCGTCACCAAATATCGCACCGACAATGTAGTTGCCGACATTCAGCCCAACAATCTCCATCAGGTTGCGGCTCACCAGCCCGTCATTCATCAACAGTTTCAGGTTGCCGTTACTGTTGCCTAAAAGTGCCGCCACCGAGTTACCGCTACCGCGCAGTTCCGCGTCACCGTTCATTTCCCCCAGCGTCTTCTGCATCAGTTCCACATCGGGCATCAGTTCTTTCAGTTTCAGTCGACGAGCCTGAATATCTGCCCGCCCCTGCATCGGCTTTTTATCGCCTTCCAGATGAATATTCGCCGCAATGCTGCCACCCGCCATGCCAAATTTCAGCGGTTGCAGGCGCAAGTCAGCATTTTTGAGGATGATATGAGTAGAAAGATCGCTAATCGGCAGGCTACTGCCATGCTCAATGCGCCGCCCTTTGAAGCGAACATCGGCATCCATAACGTCCCATTTATCGGTTTCGAAGCGGTCATAAGGCAGCACTTTGCCCGCAGGCTGAACGCTTTTTTCGCCCTTCTTCTGTTCAGACCGTTTCGACTTTTCTGCCCCTTTCCCGGAATCAACGCCAATCAACGGTCCCAGGTCCGCCAGCCGCAATTGCCGCGACTCGACATTACCTTCCATTTTTGGTCGTGGCTTGCCGGTGGTGTAGACCAGAGAACCGTGGATATCGCTATCGCCAATTCGCCCATTAAAGCCGCGATAATCAAAGACCGACGATTTTTCAGTGTCGATTTTCGCTACCAGCCGACCATCCGTTTCAAACGGCGGGGTATCGGGCAGCAGAACGCCCGTCAGTTCATAGAGATCACCCAGTGAATCGCCAGAAAATTTAAGCCGTAAATCGACACCGCCCATCTTCATTGGGTCATTCACGACGCCATCAAAAGCAACACGGGTATTACCTGAACGGAAATCAGCCTGTACCGGAAACGGCGTCCCTTCGCCACGCAGCGCCAGCATACCGCCTATTTTTCCCGTACCCGTGAGCGGTTCACCGTTATAACGTCCCTGCGCCTTCAGGCCAAAAACGTAATCGCCCACCTTTTCTTTATCCGCTTTACCTTTCGATCCAGTAACTTCGCTGAACGGCAGCGGCTTGCCTAAGGGATCAACAAAAATCTCCAGATCCGCTTTGCTTACTTTGTCATCAATGGCGATCCGCCCTTGATCGAAAAGAATATTATCCAGCCGAAACGACCACGCCGACGGCTTTGCATTCGCGTCTTTGTTGTCATCGTTGGCGAGATTAAACGTCCAGTTATTGTTCTTTTCAGAGAGGCGAATCAGGCGCGCGTCGGGCTTTTCCAGTTTGATCCACGGCAACCAGACCGTTTTGGTCAGCAGCGCCAGCGGGGCCAGCGTCGCTTCTACTCGCGGCAAATGCACCATTGTGACTTCGGGAATATCCGGTGGATTGCCAAGAATGATGTCTTCCGCGTGTACATGGGGCCACGGCACCCAGCTGCGCCAGCCGGTTTCCTGTTTTTGCCGCTCCCACACCACGCCCAGATCGCCACGGATAGCGAACGGACGATTCAACTCCGCAGAGGCTTTCTGGTTGATGGTCGGTTTGAGTCGATTCCAATCAAAAGTTGCAATCAAAATGATCGCCACGACAATCAACAACAAGAAAGCCCCTGAAATCGCAGCGGTTATTTTGCCTGCCTTGCTCATCGTTCGCTTCCTCATATTCTTCCTGTGCCAGTCCTAAAGATAGTCCAGCCAGGCGGAAAATGAGGCAGCTTATAGCGCCAGAACCGCCGTATTCAGCGTTTCTATCGGTGCCGGGCGTGAAAGAAACCAGCCTTGTGCGGCGAATGCGGGCGAGTTCTGAACATCACGCCACTCTTCCGGCGTTTCTACGCCCTCAACAATCACCCCGCGACAATAGCGATTCATTAGATGTAAAAGCTGAGAAAAGAGTGTGCGTCCTTCCGGTGACTGACGCAGCATCACAAACAGTTCTCGCGCGATTTTGATGTAGTCATAACGCACTTCACTTAGTGCAGAGAAATTTGCCATCCCGGTACCAAAATCATCCAGCCACAGCGGGCCAAATTCACACATCGAGGCAAAGGTTGAATCTTTCGGCAGGCGGATGTGTTCCACCAGTTCGAAACGCAGCCAGGGAAGATCCTCAATCAGGCGCAGGATTTTTGGTTGCTGACGCAGGGCGATGAGCGTAGGGCCATCAATATTGACCGATGCCAGCAGGCCGTGCTCTATAAAGAAGTCGGCTTTTTGCGCCAGCAAATCAATCTGCTCTTTCACAACCTCCATCCGATGGCTGACGGTGATTTCAGTAAAATAGCGATCCGGCGACAGGCGTTGCGAAGGGTTCAAGGGATGCGTGACCACCGTTAATAGCTCCACGGCCATTAACCGCCCGCATGTTTGATAGATCGGCTGCCAGGTGTAAGCACGCTCACACTGCAACCAAAAACGCCGTTCCTGCAAGCTCTCGATGCTTGCTTCAGGGTTGCTTATTCGCTGGATAACCTGCCTTATCATCAAAGATGTCCTGTGTTTAAAAGTGATGCTGCCCGGACTCGACAAAGATTATCGGCGCGCAAGGGCAGAACTTTACCGCCTGGCCGGGGTAAATTTCCCCTCTCCACAACGGAATCTTTCAGGAATACGTTCTGGCTCAAAAAAATAATGGAACACTGTTTTAATATGGTTGACCAGCAAACCACCACAGCGCAAACTAACGCTAATTTTTTACAGATCAGGTTCACGACTATGTCCAAAAAGATTGCCGTGATTGGCGAATGCATGATTGAGCTTTCCGAGAAAGGCGCGGACGTTAAGCGCGGTTTCGGCGGCGATACACTGAATACTTCCGTCTATATCGCCCGTCAGGTCGATCCTGCGGCATTAACCGTTCATTACGTAACGGCGCTGGGAACGGACAGTTTTAGCCAGCAGATGCTGGACGCCTGGCACGGCGAGAACGTTGATACTTCCCTGACCCAACGGATGGAAAACCGTCTGCCGGGCCTTTACTACATTGAAACCGACAGCACCGGTGAACGTACGTTCTACTACTGGCGTAACGAAGCCGCTGCCAAATTCTGGCTGGAGAGCGAGCAGTCTGCGGCGATTTGTGCAGAGCTGGCGAATTTCGATTATCTCTACCTGAGCGGGATTAGCCTGGCGATCTTAAGCCCGACCAGCCGCGAAAAGCTGCTTTCCCTGCTGCGCGAATGCCGCGCCAACGGCGGAAAAGTGATTTTCGACAATAACTATCGTCCGCGCCTGTGGGCCAGCAAAGAAGAGACACAGCAGGTGTACCAACAAATGCTGGAATGCACGGATATCGCCTTCCTGACGCTGGACGACGAAGACGCGCTGTGGGGTCAACAGCCGGTGGAAGACGTCATTGCGCGCACCCATAACGCGGGCGTGAAAGAAGTGGTGGTGAAACGCGGGGCGGATTCTTGCCTGGTGTCCATTGCTGGCGAAGGGTTAGTGGATGTTCCGGCGGTGAAACTGCCGAAAGAAAAAGTGATCGATACCACCGCAGCTGGCGACTCTTTCAGTGCCGGTTATCTGGCGGTACGTTTAACGGGCGGCAGTGCGGAAAACGCGGCGAAACGCGGGCACCTGACCGCAAGTACCGTTATTCAGTATCGCGGCGCGATTATCCCGCGTGAGGCGATGCCAGCGTAAAAGCAGCATATGCAAAAGGCTGGATAAAGTGTTACCCCTCTATCCAGCTCATCCATAAATACCTGATGATTGTGCTAACTCATCACCATCAGGCATTACTGTGCAGGTGGAATATCCGTCACTTCAGGATGTACGTCATCCGTGGCGACAGAGGTGGTCGCAGCGGCGGTAGATGGGGCCATGATTTGATCCCAGGCCGCCTGCAACGCTTTCATGTTAAATTCCGGCTCGCCTTTCGGCTGCAGCAGTATTAACGCCATATCATTCGACAACTGCTGACGCAGATCCTGATTTAACATCTCCACCGTCAGGCTGTTAAGGAAATCCTGCCGCAGTTTCTGATACTGCTCCGGCGCGATATCGACGACCTGATTTTGCAACGAACGCATCCGCTGACCCATCAGAATATCGGTATCAGCCCGCGCATAGGCGGCAAACAGTTTCTGCAGCTCCAGTTTCTTTTGCGCCACTAACGCATTGAACTCTTCTTCCGGCAGACCTTTATCGCGAACCTTCGCCAGTTCACGCGCCACCAGATTAAGGTTGCTGTTCAGCTTGTCGTTTGGTGATTCGATGTTGATGGCACACTGCGCACGCAGATACAGCACACGGCAGTCAAATCCAAGACCGATGTCTTTGCTGTTACTGGCGCTTAACGCTTGCTGAACATGCCAGAACAGCGCCTCGCGGGCCAGGTCCGCACGCCAGTAGCGCAGCAGTGCGGCTGATTCACGAATCGGCTGCCACGGCGTATCCCACATGATAGATAACCGGTCCTGACGCACCGCGTCAGTCATAATACTCACCGCTTCCGCACGCAGCGGAGAAAGCGTCGGCACCGGAGCCGGTGTTTCACGTTTGCCTTTCAGTTCGCCAAACGTTTTGTTGATTTGGTCGACAACCGAGCGCGCATCCACGTTTCCCACCACCAGCAGCGTCATTGCATCCGGGGTGTACCATTTCTGATAGAAATCTTTAATTTTTTCCGCTTCAACGGGTTGTTTCAGCGGATCGGCAGGATCGTGACCTAACAGGGTTGATCCTTTCAGACGATAACGCCACCAGCCCTCTTTAGTATCGGCAGGCCAGGTTGCCACCATGTCCTGACTTTGCAGCGCGTGGTTGATGGTTTCTGGCGTGATAGTCAGTTTGCCAGTGGCATTTGCCAGATAAGAGAGCGCCTCTTTCAGCAAATCGTTACGGTTATTGGGCAAACTCAGATTAAACAGCGTGGTGTCATAAGAGACAATTACCGGCGGCATCGGGCGTTTAGGGTCGATCCCCTGCTGCCACAATGAACGCGCCTGTGCTGCGTCAAGGCCACCGCTTTGCGTTAGCGCAATACGAGGGATGGCGTGACTGTAACCGCTCTGTTGTGTACTTTCGGCGAGCGAACCGGTATTAACCAGCAGGCGAATTTCAACACGATCGCTGGGACGCTGGGGGGTGGTCAGCACTTGCCACTGTAAACCGTTGGAAAGCGTCCCCTGTTGCCATGCTGGATCAGGCTGGAGCGCATCTGCCTGCACATAGCCAGCAGTGGCCATCATCAGCAAACCGCCCGCTAAAAGTCGAATTTTTGTGCCCTGCATGTGAACCCCTGATCAACTATCCTGGTAATAAAAAAACTGCCCGTTGTCGGTCAGTCTAAATGACGTTAAAAACACTTCGTGTTAGACCGCAAGAACATGAAAATGTCACGGAAGAAGTGAAATAAACCTGAACTCACCCAGGTGGTAAGTTCAGGCACAGGGGTCAATTATGCGCAAACACCCGCACTCGGGGAAGGGAGTGCGGGCATAAGTGATGAGATTAAGAGGATAATTCGTGCGTTTTGCCATCCGGCGCACGATTATTCAGCACATCGTCCAGTTTTTTGTGGTCCAGTTCTTTCACCCACTTAGCAACGACAATGGTCGCTACGCCGTTACCGACCAGGTTAGTCAGCGCACGAGCTTCTGACATAAAGCGGTCGATACCGAGGATCAGCGCCAGACCCGCTACCGGCAAATGGCCCACCGCAGAGAGCGTCGCCGCCAGCACGATAAAGCCACTACCCGTTACCCCTGCCGCCCCTTTAGAAGAAAGCAGCAACACGATTAACAGCGTGATTTGGTGGACGATATCCATCTGACTGTTAGTGGCCTGGGCGATAAACACCGCCGCCATTGTCAGGTATATCGATGTGCCATCAAGGTTAAACGAGTAGCCTGTCGGGATGACCAGCCCCACCACCGATTTACGGCAGCCGAGCTTCTCCATCTTGTCGAGCATACGCGGCAGCGCCGACTCGGAAGATGAAGTCCCCAGTACAATCAGCAGTTCTTCACGGATGTAGCGGATAAATTTGAAGATACTGAAACCAGTCGCTTTAGCGATTGAACCCAATACCAGCACCACAAACAGGATACAGGTAATGTAGAAACAGATAATCAGCTGCCCCAGTTGCACCAGTGTGCCGACGCCGTATTTACCGATGGTAAACGCCATTGCCCCGAACGCACCAATAGGTGCCAGACGCATGATCATATTGATGATGCCGAAGATGACCTGCGAGAAACTTTCGATGACGTTAAAAATCAGTTGGCCTTTGCTGCCCAGACGGTGGAGCGCAAAACCAAACAGTACGGCAAACAGCAGCACCTGCAGAATGTTACCGCTGGCAAATGCGCCAATGACGCTCGCCGGGATGACATCCATAATGAAGGCGACAATGCCCTGGTCTTTCGCCTGATCGGCGTAAACCGCTACCGCTTTCGCATCAAGCGTTGCCGGATCGACGTTCATTCCGGCACCAGGCTGCACGACGTTAACGATGATAAGACCAATAATCAGCGCGATGGTACTGACAATTTCAAAGTAAAGCAGTGCGACTGCGCCGGTACGACCGACCGCCTTCATGCTTTCCATGCCCGCAATGCCCGTTACGACGGTACAAAAGATGACAGGAGCGATGATCATCTTAATGAGCTTAACGAAGCCGTCGCCAAGCGGTTTCATTTGCTCGCCTATTTCAGGATAGAAATGGCCAAGGAGAATACCAATGGCTATCGCTGTCAGGACCTGAAAGTAAAGGCTTTTAAACAGAGAGGTTTTCATAGGGTGTCCTTTAGTAAAACCACAGGTCTTGTAAGGTTATGGGGTACCTGCGGCCTTAAAATAACACCCAGACAACATCACAGAAATGTACCTGGATCATAATTGAAACAAAAAGGTTAAAAAGTTTGAGCTGGCTCGCACAAACCAGCACTTTTTAAAGTTTTGTAATCAGTTTGGGGTAGCTACTTTTCTTCCAGGTAACTCTCTTCGAAGATTTCAATAGGGAGTGGGCGAGCAAAAAGGAAGCCCTGGGCAATACCAACGCCCGCTTTTGCCAGCCAGTCGCGTTGTGCTTCAGTCTCCACGCCTTCGGCAATCATTTGTAAGTTCAGGCTCTGCGCCAGCATGATAATTGCAGCAATCATGCTGCTATCTTCCGGCAAGCCTTCAACAAACATTTTGTCGATTTTCAGAACGTCGATTGGCAACGATTTCATATGCTGCAGCTGACGCAGCCCTGCGTAGCCCATGCCGAAATCATCCAGCGCCACCCGAACTCCGGCATTGCGCAGCGGACGGAGGATTGCCACCGCAGCATGAGGGTCGTCAATACGTCGGCTTTCTGTCACTTCCAGAATCAGTGTTCCCGGCTGAATGCGATAGCGGGTTAACAGTTCCAGCATATCCGCCACCATATTCGGGTGCATCAGTTGCAGCGCAGAGAGGTTTACCGACAAGGGCAGCATAATGCCGCGCTCTTGCCAGGCAGCCAACAGTCGACAGGACTCTTCCAGCACCCAGTGACCGACGGTAACCATCAGCCCACAGCACTCAATGCGATCGATTAAGCCATCCGGCAGGTCCCAACTGCCATCCGGTTGCTGGATACGCAGTAACACTTCCGCACTGACCAGTTTACCGCTGGTCATCTCGACCTGTGGCTGTAACCAAATAGCAAACTGATGATTTTCCAGTGCATTAAGGATATCGCTCTCTTCCGTCAACCGCTTCTGGGCGGCTTCCATCTGCTGCGGATCAAAGAACTGAATCTGATTCTTGCCTTTATGGCGAGCGGTAAATGCCGCAGAAATAGCGCGACTGTAAAGCTGTTCGGCGGTGAGATCGCCGTAGAACATCGCCACGCCAATGCTACAGTGCGGACGGAGTTGAATACGTTCAATCGGCAGGCGCTCGCTCATGATAGTGAGCACTTGCTGACCTAAGGTGATTGCGTGCCACGGTTCCTGTACACCATTGGCAATGACAGCAAAGTCATAACCGCTAATCTGCGCGAGGATCATACGTGGCGACAGTACCGATTTGAGTTTTTCCACCAGCGTCAGCAGCAGAATTTCTCGTTGCGCCTCTTTCAGCACACCCGCAGTATCACGCAGGGTTTCACAGGTGATGATCATCAGCGCGGTGGTTTGTTTACGCGCGACAACCTGCTCCAGCATCTCCATCAGCAAGGCTTTGTTCGGCAAATCCGACACTGGGAAGCGCATCGCATTTTCGTTCTGTTCTTCATAATGGCGCTGCAGCAATTGCTGGTTGAGGTTGTAACTGCGCACCAACATACCGATTTCATCATCCTGATGCAGACGCGGTAATGCCAGTTGGTGACCAACAAGCTCCTGGGCTGGGATGGCGTTAAGTTCGCGAGCAATATTGCGTAACGGATGCAAAATCAGGCGGTTAATGCACCAGCTAATCGCCACCGTCAATATTAACGACAAAAGTAAGTAAATGGTCACTAACGTTGAGAGGGTGCTCATCACGAACTTATACATACGGAAGGAATCCGCCTGTAGCACCAGATAGGCAATTGGCTGCGGATTTGCCGGACGTTCGAGCGAGTAGACGCCCAGCGAGATTTGAACCGGTAGCTCAAACAGGCGAGTAACCATTACCGGCACCGGGCGCTCTGGAATAAAACTTTTACGCAGCGCCTGGAACTGGTTGGGCAGCACTACATCGGCACGGCTGACCACGCCTGCCGGTTTAATGCTGGCAAGAATAGCTTCCGCTTCGGGAATATCGCCTTTCAAAATGGCTGAAGATAAAGGTTCGCGGACAGAGCGAGCAATGCTTTCCAGTTGCGTAGCCGTGTTATAGCGATTCTGCTGGACCAGATGGAACAGCAAAACGGTGCAAAAAATAAAAACGAACACCAGGACAACGGCTGCCACCATTGCCATCTGCTTGATTGTTAACGAGCGACTTACGCGCAAATTGTCTCCCCCCGGAAATCCCAGATTGCCGCCCGAGTATACCCGATCGCAGCGGCATTAAGAGAGGCGCTATCTGAAAACTTACCAGTCGGCGTAAGGTATCAGCGGCTGCGGCGGTAAATCCATGTCACCCTGCCATCCGGCGGCGGAATAACGTACGTAGAGCAGGAAATGGCTGGGTGCGTAATCTTTCGCCTGCTGGATATCAATTGCCGTGCCGACAAACCAGTTGGATGTGACGCGACGCTCAAGTAATGCCCGCGCCGTATAGCCAAAGCCCTGACTGCTGCCGCCATCGTTGGATTGCCGCGCAGCTTCTTCCTGCCAGTCAGTCGGGATCAGATTCATCAGCGGATAACGCGGCATGGTTTTGGTGCGTGAATGCGACCACGAGCCAGACGCCCCCAGCTCCCACGACCAGTTTTCCGTGCGCTCCCGCCACATCACCGGTATGGCAAACGACAGGTATTCCTGCGGGCTGTAGTAACCGCCCTGACCGAGTGAGTAGCCACTCAGGTCTTTGTCGTAATGCCAGATCATGTTGTTCAGGCCGATTGTGACGCGGCGATTGTTCTGGTTGATGACCTTATAGTAATAGCCCGTCATCCAGCGCACACGCCAGTTATCTTCGACATTTTTACCGGTTAACTGGTCGCCACTAAGCGATGCCCAGACGCCGTTTGCTTCACCTTTATCGTAGCTCAGGCTTAGCCCCACGCCGTCGGCACGCACGCCGCCCCATTTTTTCCCGGTATTGCTCGGGGAGTCTTTTTGCCCACCAAAGGCCAGCAAAGAACTGGAGATGGGCCGACGGTGGGCGTTAACGGTGTAACCCAGCGGCCCGATATCATCGCTGTAACTGATGCCGCCGACCACATCCACCACGTTGAAGCCCATCGGCGTGGTACCGATATCCCAGCTCCAGACGTCATTTCGCCAGCCGACCGCCACGCTGGCACCGGAATCCGACTGGCTGCGGTTGCCGCTACAGTCCTGTAATGTACAGGTGCCCCAGTTGTCATCCCATTTGCCATCGGCATTAGTGGAGAAACTGCCGACGTTCATATTGACGAAATCACTGCGAAAGAACATCCGCCCGTCAGAATACGGCGCATCCACCTGCAACATGGTAGTGTGCGCTTTCAGATCGGAGTAACCACCGGTGCCGCTCGAACCCCAGTAATCGTGCTCAAGGGTGACGTTAAGATCCTGCTGGCGATAGAGGTCCGCCGCATCGCTGCGCACGCCGCGTTTCAGCCAGTCATCTTTCTCGTCGTTACGGGTCAGTCGGGTGAATGTGTCGTTATCCTGCGGACGCGTCGTAGTCACACCGGATGCGACCATGGCGTCTTTGTAGGTTTCCAGCGCCTGCTTTGGATCGCCCGCCTGCGCTTCAAACTTCGCACCGTCGCGCAGCACCATCGCGCTTTCCATCGACGGTGGCTGAGATTTTGCCTGCGGGATCAACTTATTAAACGTCTGCTGCGCCGCTGCGGTATCTCCAAGCTGCGCCTGCGCCAGCGCCACGCGCCGCTGTGTGTTCAGCGAGGCGTTATCGGTAGCGGGCAGTTTCGCCAGCTGGCTACGTGCCGCCGCTGTGTCACCGGCAGCAATATCCACTTCCGTCAGCCCCAGAATGGCATCGGCGTTAGTTGGCTCCCGCGTCAGGACATTCTGATATGCAGCGCGGGCGGCGGTGTAATCACGTCGCTGCTGCGCCCAGTCAGCCAGCGTGAGGTCAATACGCGTGGAAGGTGGTTGCTGACGCAGCATCGCTTCCGCTTCAGCTTCTTTGCCGCTTTCTCGCAGGCGATTAGCGGTTTCCAGCACCTGATCGCTTTGCAGTCGATTAACCAGCTCCTGAATATTGCTGTTCCACTGCGCGCGCGGCAGGCTGTTGATATGCGCCAGCGCCGCTCTGTCCTGGTCATGACCAGAGAGGTACAGCCCGTAAGCGTAAACCTGCTCCGGGTCGTTCGGCTTCTGCTGCGCCAGATTGCGCATTAACGTATCGGCCTGGCTGCGTTGTCCGGCCTGCCAGAGATCCTGCGAAAGTCGGTAAGTAATCCATACGCTGCCGGGGTCCAGCGCCAGTCGTTGCCGCTGAAGTGCTGCCGCCTGCGCCCATTTGCCCTGGTTTTCCAGTGCCTCTGCCTGCTGTGCCAGACGGTCGTTTTGCAGGCTGCGTTCGATATCATCAATGCTACGCCGCTGACTGGCAGAGAGCGAGGCGATAAACGCTTCAGCTTTTTCTGGCGATTGCTGGCGGTAAATATTTGCCAGCCCGCGCACGGCGTTAGTGTTGCCGCTGTCCATACGCAAGGTCTGCTGATAATAACGTTCGGCGGCGGGATAATCTTTTCGCGCCATCGCCACATCGCCCAGCCCCAGCACTGCATAACTGTCGGTGTTATCGACATTACGCGCCTGCTGGAACAGGCGTTCTGCCCGGTCAGGATTATTGGCTTTCAGCGCAGCATCGCCCTGCTGGATCGCCAGCCAGTAGCGGTTTACTTTCAGCAGACTGTTCCATTTGTCGTTGTTGCTGCTGTGCGGGTCCAGTGCGAGGGCTTTTTCCAGATTCGCCACTGCATTGGCGCGATCGCCTTTCTGAGAATACGCCTGGCCCAGCGCCCCCAGAGCTTCACTGTCTTTCGGGTTCGCCCGCACCGCCTGTTGTAGTTCGGGAATGGCTTTACCCGCCATACCAGAGTCCACCGCCGCTAAACCTTGCGCACGAGCGCGGAAAGCAGGATCGGCCAGCTGTTTTTGCTGTTCTGCCAGTTGCGATTGCGCAGCCGCCACGCTATCGCCATCACTAAAGATCGAGAGATATTTTTTCAGCGCCGACACACTGGCATCACTGACGGGCATGTCTTTAATCTGCCCGTACCAGATTTTAGAGGCCCCTTCGCGCCCGGCGTTCGATTTTGCCATCTGTTCCAGGACGGCAAAACCTTCGTCACGGCGATCGCTACTAAACAGCAATAGCGCCAGATTGTTTTGCAGGCCCGTATTGCCCGGTGCATCCGCATTGATGCGTTTTAACTGATTAATCGCTTCGCCACGGCGAGCCGGAATTTTCGCCACCGTACTCCAGTACTCGACAGCAATGTCACCTTCCGGCGGCGCACCGTTGAACAGTTTGTTGTAACTCGCCACAGCTTCTTCTGCATGACCGGTCGTCGCCTGCAATCGTGCCTGTTGCAGTGCCTGACGACCATCCGGCGTGGAAAGTAGCATCGTAGTCCGCGACGATTTATACGCATTTGAACTCGGCGCTAACTGCGACAGCCGATCGAGCTGTTTTTGCGCGCCATCAATATCGCCCTGACGTAACAAAGAACGGAAACGGGCGGCAACGACGTCCGGGTTATTCGGATCAATAAGTTCCAGCCGATATAACGACTGTTGCACCAGATCTTCACGATGGGTCGCTTCGCCTAACCGAACTTGCTCCAGCAACTGTTGCTGAGCGGTTGGTGCTGCCTCGACCATCGGCATGACGGCCAGACCGAGGGAAAGCGTGAATATGTTTAGTGTGAATTTGCGCATTCCTGGCCCCAGTCAGGTAATAACTCACCTTTTGTCGAGAAGCGGAAACGGTGTTGATCCCAGCCTTGTCCAAACAGGGTCAGCACATAGTTGTAATAGGCATCGCTGCCGGGAAAGTTATCGGCCACGCGCTGGCGCTGAACGGCCTGCGCATCGCGGTTTTGTAAAAAGGGCAGCATGGCGGCAGAAAAACCGACCGGTCCTTTACCCTGCGCTTTCCCCGTAGCCACATCCACTTTTTCCGGCGGATAACCGTTTTTCTCAGTGAATGTCGCCA
Organism: Escherichia sp. WS1152; assembly: GCF_046487665.1. Taxonomy (NCBI): domain Bacteria; kingdom Pseudomonadati; phylum Pseudomonadota; class Gammaproteobacteria; order Enterobacterales; family Enterobacteriaceae; genus Escherichia; species Escherichia sp. WS1152. The sequence goes on from NZ_JBJQJA010000005.1 coordinate 247,178, forward strand.
TCGGTTTAAACCGGTTGAGCATCCGCGCTTTTTGCGGATCGCTGTCAGGCATCATGCCTACCCACATGTAAACGCGGATAGCGTCGTAGCTGCTGATCAATGTTTTTTCGGCTTTTAGCTGCCAGCCTTTGTCTTTCTCATAGCGCACCCAGTCTGGCGAAAAACCTTTCGGGGCGGTTTCCAGCAATAAACGTTGATTGGTTTCGCGCAGCGTGGTCCACGGCGCGCCAAAGCGGGTGAAATACTGCGCCAGCGTCGGCGGCAGGTAGCTGGGGTTAAAACGCCAGCTGTTATCCTCAGCAAAACCCACTTTGCCCGGTAACAACATGGAACCCAGCCCAGGCACCGTCACCTCTTCCTCCCGCGCGATACGTTTTAGCAACGCGCTGCCGATGTCGGTATAACGCTGCTCTTTCCACAAACGCCCCGCCTCCAGCAACGACCAGGCCATCCAGACATCACCATCGGAGGCCGAATTGCTGTCCAGCACTTCCCACTTACTGTTCTCTTTCTTGCCCCACAGCCAGGCGGGCAAACGTTCTTTTAAAGAACCCTGAGCGAGATTGTTCTGCGTCCAGTCGAGAATATTATCGAAAGCTACACGGTCGTTAGCCGCCAGGGCAAAGAACATACCGTAACTTTGCCCTTCGGAGGTGGTGATTTTGCGCGCGTCGCTGGGGTCGATGACGCGCCCTTCCTGACTGATGTAATCCTTTTTAAACTGCTCCCAGGCAGGCCAGGTACAGGCTGCCTGAACACTAAAGGCAGCCAACAGCAGCATCGTCACGATTCCACTACGCAACACATTCATCTTCAATTACTCGTTATCCGGGTTAAGACGACGACGACTAATAATTCGCAGCAGACGCCACAGTACCCATGCCAGCAATATCACACTGATAGCCGCCAGCACCGCCAGCAGAATCGGATGGTTTGCCAGCGCATACCACAAGCGCTCGAACCACGGCAGATGACCTACGTAATAAACGTCGCCAACACGTAGGCTGTTGATACCGGACTCGCGGATCACCGCGACCGAACCGAACATGGTGGCGCGTTTGCCGCTATCGTTCACCGCATCGTTAAGCATTTCATAACCGCGTGGGCTATCTGCCAGCAGCGCAATCACGCTGCGCTGGTCGTTATACGGCGACTGGAAGCCAATCACCGCCGCCATCGCACCGGAAGAGGTCAGCGTTGACTGGGTTTCTGCCGCGCGATCGCTCTCGTCCGGCACAATGCCGGGGAACGGGGTCTGGCGCATCGGTGTTTTCACCCAGCTTTCGGTCGCCTGCACCAATAGGTCGATCTGCTTATCGTCTTTCAGTTTGTCCGGGATACCACCGATGATCATGATGTCGGCATCTTTGCCCTGAATGGTGCTGCCATCATCGGTCACCGTCAGATTAATCGCCGGGAAGCCCGTCTGTGCGCCGATAAAACCAACAGTATTCAGCAACGTTTCCATCTGTGCTTCGTTAGGCGCTTTCGGCATCACGGTGATGGTTTGCGACAGATCCGCCATCCGGCTGAATGGGAAGCCCGCGTTAGCAAAGGCGCGTAGATCCGGCATCGGGATGAAGTGGTAATACTTCGAGAAGTCGATGGTGGAGTCGTCACCAATCACCACATGATTCTGCACCGGCTGGAAGGTAATACAGTTATCCACCGAACCGCCCGGCATCGGGTTCATATACTCAAAGTCGAAGCGCAGCTGGTTGGTCGCGCCCAGTTTCAGCGCCGGAATAGAGACATCTGTTTTGCCATCCAGCAAACCTTGTAATACCGGAATCCGCAGCAGCAGGCGGTTCGCCTCCTGTTTGCTGCTCAGGTTGAAGGATTGCAGGAACTGGTTATTCAGGCTGATATCCATCCGCGAACTGTCTTTCACCGGCGGCATGGTGTAGCGGTAATTAATATCCATATCAATGCCGGTACTGCGCATCAGGTAGAGATCCGGCGGCAGGTTTAGCGAAACGTTAATCGCTGCTGGCTCAAGACCGCTGGATTGTAACTGTTCTTCATAGGTTTTCAGTTCGCCAAATGTGACCGGACGATCGGTACGTACCCAGTTCGGCGCATCGTACGGCTTACGCGGTAGCAGCGGTTTCACTTCATTCACTACCACGCTTTCACCACGGAACAGAATGTTACCCTGAGCGATACCTTTCGCTGCCTGCAACAGGTCTTTGTCGTCACGACCAAACACCACCAGCAGTTTGACGTAAGGATTCTGCGGATGGTTAATCATCTCAATCACCGGGGCTTTTACCGCCGGATGATCGCGCAGGAAGTCCGGCCGTTTGTCGTTGGTTGCAAAGACAATGGCATTACGATCCGGCAGTTGGTTATAGAGCACCGGGAAGTTCTGCCCACGCCAGCCAGAACGCGAACCAAACCACGAGGCGACAATGGCAGAGGCTTGTTGCAGCCCAACATCCGGCGCACCCGCAAAGACCATCGGCAAGGTGTTGGTGCGGTTATCACGCGGATCAAAGAATGGCACCGGGAAGTGTGACAGGTCATTCTTCACATTCAGGGTCTGATAGGTCAGATCCAGTCCACTGCTCCGCCCAACATCCAGCCAAAGCGTGGTGCTGGCCGGGTTTTCGCACACGTCCTGATAATGGCCGACAAACTCCAGCCGCACACGGTTGAAGTCGGTAATAAACAGTGGGTTAATGGGCATTTGCGCCAGCGTTTTTTTACCCAACTGTTCTTTGGTCACTGGCAGCACGCCCATCAGCTCATCATTGAGATAAACCTTTAACTGCGACTGGACAGGCAGTAACGATGGCGATGGCGTGTATTCGAGGTTGAGCATCGCCTTCGTCACCACTTCATCGCTGCGCATACCAAACTCAATGCTGCCGTTCGGGTTAATGCCACGTAGCACCATGCTGCCCGGCGGCGGCGCAATTTGCGCAAAGGTCAGCTTCACATCACGCGAAGGACCGTTCTGCGCCACGACTGGCGCATCAGCGCCCTGCACGCCCGGCATCACTTGCCCCACCTGCGGATTTTGTTCCGTCTGGGCGGCTACAGCTGGCTCAGCATTGATCAGTGGTTGCGTTGCTGGCGTCGCCTGCGTCATGAAAGAGGGGAACGCACTCATCCCCATAGCCACTGCACAAATCCAGAATAGTTTTCTTTTCATCGCGTTATCATCATTGTTGAGCCAAAGCCTGATCCGATGGTTGTGCCGTTTCGCTCCGCTCCGGGCGGCGCGGAATAAACGATACAACCCAGGAAACCAGAGAAGTCAGCACACGGAATATGCCCTTCACCGAAGAAGGCGCAAACTCCGCCAGATGGCGGTAGCCACGGAAGCCGAGCTTCAGAATATCCAGCAGACTTTCCAGCGGCTTATCTTCCGGGTAGCTGTCCTGCCAGAGCGCCCATGTATCCGCACGGGCAAACGTACACTGCACAAAATCGATATATTGCTGGGTGGTGAGCGGCATTAATTTCAGCCCAACTTCATTACCCATCACGCGCGCCACCTGGGTCGGGAAGACGTATTCCTGCTGACCGCGTTTAAGCAACAGATTCACTTTCTGCCCTTCCAGAATCTGCGCCTGACCGTTGATCTTGATCCCCAAACCACCGTCGGAGAAATCCTGAACGGTACACGAGAAGAGGTGACCATCTTCGCGGGCAATTGCCGCGGGCATCGTCATCTCCACGCGGTGCGATCGGCGTACCTGTTTGCTTTCTACCGATACCGCAACTGCGCCGCCAAGAACAATCAGGTTGTAGAATACCCACACCATACTGACGACCACGGTGAGCATCTCGGTTGGCGGGCCATAGAAGTAGCGCCAGATGCCTACCGCAACGCCCACCAGGTTGAGCAGGACAAGGAAGATGTAGGGCCGCGAGATCACCCAGTCGACGTACTCTTCTTCCACCAGTCCACCTTTGGCGGTGACGTTAAATTTGCCTTTGTGCGGGTTAATCAGCGCCACCAGCGTCGGTGGTGCGATATACCACGCCAGCACCGTTTCGTAGATTTCACTCCAGAAAGAGTGGCGATATTTGCCCTGGATCTTGGAGTTGGTCAGGCTGGCATGGATCATATGCGGCAGCACGAACAGGGCGATCATCAACGCTGGCGCATAGATGATGTAGGCATGAAGCAGCAGGAACGCCAGCGGCGCAGTCAGGAAGATCAGTCGTGGAATGCCCGACAAGAAGTGGAACATGGCGTTGACGTAGCACAGCCGCTGGGCGAATTTCAGCCCTTTACCGGTAAGCGGGTTATCGAGACGGAAGATTTGCACCATCCCGCGTGCCCAGCGAATACGCTGACCGATATGCGCCGACAGACTTTCGGTCGCCAGCCCCGCCGCCTGCGGAATACGCATATATGCAGAGGTGTAGCCACGACGGTGCAGGCGCAGAGACGTGTGCGCATCTTCGGTTACCGTTTCGACAGCAATACCGCCAATTTCATCCAATGGTTTGCGACGAATTACTGCACAGGAACCGCAGAAGAAAGTGGCGTCCCACATATCGTTGCCATCCTGCACCAGACCATAGAACAGCGTGCCTTCGTTCGGCGTTTTACGAAAACGCCCCAGGTTGCGTTCAAACGGGTCCGGCGAGAAGAAGTGGTGCGGCGTCTGCATCATCGCCAGCTGTTTCTCTTTCAGGAACCAGCCCATGGTCATTTGCAGGAACGATCGCGTTGGTACGTGGTCGCAGTCGAAAATCGACACGAACTCGCCTTTGGCATATTTCAGCGCATTGTTGATGTTGCCCGCTTTCGCATGTTCATGAGTGGTACGGGCGATATATTTCACCCCCACGTTTTGCGCAAACTGGCGAAACTCTTCCCTACCGCCGTCATCGAGGATCCAGATGTTCAGCTTGTCTTTCGGCCAGTCGATACCCAGCGAGGCGTAAATAGTATTTTTCACCACGTTGAGATCTTCGTTGTAAGTCGGGACAAAGATATCCACCGACGGCCACAGCGACATATCTTTCGGCAATGGCACCGGCTGACGATTCAGCGGCCATACTACCTGGAAGTAGCCGAGCACCAGCACAATCCACGCGTACGTTTCAGCGAAGAGCAGAATAAGCCCGCACACCAGGCTGACCGGATCGTCCCAGTTCAGCGTAGAGGTGTAACGCCACCAGATATAACGGCAAGAAACGGTCAGCGACAGCACAATCAACATTAGCGCCGAGAAGCGCCCCGGCATCCGCCGTACGATCAGCGCTACACCCCACAGCAGCATCAGGAAGATAAACTGCGCCAGCGGGTTAAACGGTTGAGTAACGCAGATTAACGCCAGAATCAGCGAGAAGGTGACGATGATACCGAGGATCAACCGCCGCGCCCCGGCACTCAAATGACCGAGCTCTTTTTTCTCATCAAGATGCTGTGTTTTATGGCTAACGCGCTCAGGCAGCTCGTTCATCCATTGATGGTAACGTCCACGAATATTCTGCAGACCTGAAAATGCCCGCCTGCGCGGTTTCGGCGTTTCTTTGCGCGATGTACCGATCAGTAACCAGCATGTTTGAATGAGATAACGGACCGGGTCCAGCGGACGCGGACGCGAGGCGTTGATATGCGGATACAGGTTTTTATGTTCTGCGCGAATACGCTGCCAGCGCGGGTGCTCCAGCGGAATAAAAATCCAGGCCAGGATCATCCAGAAACAGCCGAGCGTCGCGCTGAAAGCCGACGCACCGTGACGACGATAATCGCGATAACGCCCGATAAGCCGCGCGTTGACCGGCGGGATAAGCAACCACCGGGTCAGGATACTCATGATGCACTCCCGACTGGCGTTTTCAGCCCGGAGTAGTTCAACAGGCACCAGTTCGCCAGCGTCAGTATCTCTTCAGCCGCCAGCGCATCACTGCGATATTCACCTACTGGTTGCTTAGCCGCCAGGCATTCAGCCATCGCTTCATCACGATGAATGAGCATCGGCAGTAATCGGCGCTGGCTTTGCAACCAAAGCTGGTAAATATCGTCCTGAACCTGACTGCCAATACGGAAGTCATTAATCAAAATATGTGCGCCATCCGGCAGCGCTTGCTGATGCAGTCGGATATGGCAGTTGGCATCCACATTGACGATTGCCAGCGAGTGATCGCACAAACTCAGCAGCTGGTGGGTTATCTGCGAGGCATCACGCGGTAAGTCGATTAAAATCCACTGGTAACGCCCGCTGGCTTTTAGTTGCTGTAAGCCGGAGCAAATATCGCTCAGCCGGGTTTGCCAGTGCTGTGGATTTTCTTGTTCTTCAATGGATAACTGACCAAAAGGCAGCAAATCGAGCTGCGAGGTGTAGCGCAACCCAGCGTCACGCCAGTCCTGGCCATCCAGCATCGCTCTGGCCCAGCCCTGACGGTGGGTAAAATCAACATTAAATGACAGGCGCAACAAGTTGTCCGGGCAGGCATCGACCACCAGAACATTTTCTCCCAACATTTGTAATGACCAGGCTAATGCGGCGGTGATGGTTGTTGTCCCCACGCCTCCCCGCACCCCCTGCAATCCCAGTACGGCCATTCACCAATCCCCTACTTTTGTTGCGCAAACTCTGCCAGCAACGGCCAGCGTTTTAATGCCGCGGCCAACTGTTCGCGTTGGGAAATATCGGCATAATCAATATCAGGCAGTGAAAATGCCTGCTTTAACGCCACAATATCATTCTGGAAGATATAGCCTATCGCGGGATCAGGCAGAGTATCTGGTTCATTGTTATTCATTTTGCTTGATCCCTATGAAATAACCGTACCGTTCATGAGACAATTCTAACCGTGAGCATTTCGCCGGTTTATTGTTTACGGCGAGACGGGAATTTGCTCACTTTTTGACTTTCCGTTACGCAACAGAAAAAGTTAAAAACGAAAAGACTAAAATCACACGTCTTGTGACCTTCTAAATTGATTCACATGCTAAATCTGATAAGTTTTAATTTCAATGGTAGGTTTATTTCTTAGCTTTCGCTAGTAAACTGATAATCAGACAAAATGGTGACATGAGGGACATTGTGGACCCTGTATTCTCTATCGGTATCTCATCATTATGGGATGAGCTGCGACATATGCCAGCAGGCGGCGTCTGGTGGTTTAACGTCGATCGCCATGAAGATGCTATCAGTCTGGCGAATCAAACAATTGCATCCCAGGCTGCAACCGCACACGTCGCGGTCATTAGCATGGACAGCGATCCGGCGAAAATCTTTCAATTAGATGATTCTCAAGGGCCGGAAAAAATAAAATTATTTTCAATGCTAAATCATGAAAAAGGTCTATACTATTTGACCCGTGATTTGCAGTGTTCTATTGATCCCCATAATTACCTTTTTATTCTTGTTTGCGCAAATAACGCATGGCAAAACATTCCTGCCGAGCGGCTTCGCTCATGGTTGGATAAAATGAATAAATGGAGCAGGTTAAACCATTGTTCGCTTTTGGTAATTAATCCCGGAAATAATAACGATAAACAATTTTCATTGTTGCTTGAGGAATACCGTTCACTTTTTGGTCTTGCCAGTTTGCGTTTTCAGGGTGACCAACATTTGCTGGATATTGCCTTCTGGTGCAACGAAAAAGGGGTCAGCGCCCGTCAGCAGCTTAGCGTTCAGCAACAAAATGGTATCTGGACATTAGTTCAAAGCGAAGAGGCGGAGATCCAACCACGCAGCGACGAAAAACGCATTCTGAGTAATGTTGCTGTACTGGAAGGTGCGCCGCCGCTATCGGAACACTGGCAACTGTTCAACAATAACGAAGTCCTGTTCAATGAAGCCCGTACCGCTCAGGCGGCGACGGTGGTCTTTTCTTTACAGCAAAATGCGCAAATCGAGCCACTGGCCCGCAGCATTCATACCCTGCGTCGCCAGCGCGGTAGTGCGATGAAAATCCTCGTGCGGGAAAATACCGCTAGCCTGCGCGCCACCGATGAACGTTTGTTATTGGCCTGCGGTGCAAATATGGTTATTCCGTGGAATGCGCCACTCTCCCGTTGTCTGACGATGATCGAAAGCGTGCAAGGGCAGAAGTTTAGTCGCTATGTGCCGGAAGATATCACTACCTTGCTGTCAATGACCCAGCCGCTCAAACTGCGTGGTTTCCAGAAGTGGGATGTGTTCTGTAATGCCGTCAACAACATGATGAATAACCCTCTCTTGCCTGCCCACGGTAAAGGCGTTCTGGTTGCCCTACGTCCGGTACCGGGTATCCGCGTTGAACAAGCCCTGACGCTGTGTCGCCCTAACCGTACCGGCGATATCATGACCATTGGCGGTAATCGGCTGGTGCTGTTTCTCTCATTCTGTCGGATTAACGATCTGGATACCGCGTTGAATCATATTTTCCCATTGCCTACTGGCGACATTTTCTCAAACCGTATGGTCTGGTTTGAAGATGATCAAATCAGTGCCGAGCTGGTGCAGATGCGCTTGCTTGCCCCAGAACAATGGGGCATGCCGCTGCCTTTAACGCAAAGTTCTAAACCGGTCATCAATGCCGAGCACGATGGTCGCCACTGGCGACGAATACCAGAACCCATGCGACTGTTAGATGATGCTGTGGAGCGCTCATCATGATGACCATCAGCGATATCATTGAAATTATTGTCGTTTGCGCACTGATATTTTTCCCGCTGGGCTATCTGGCGCGGCACTCTTTGCGACGCATTCGCGACACCTTACGTTTGTTCTTTGCTAAACCTCGTTATGTTAAACCGGCCGGGACGTTACGCCGCACGGAAAAAGCCAGGGCAACCAAAAAATGACTCAATTTACGCAAAATACCGCCATGCCTTCTTCCCTCTGGCAATACTGGCGCGGCCTTTCCGGCTGGAACTTCTATTTTCTGGTTAAGTTCGGCCTGTTGTGGGCGGGATATCTTAACTTCCATCCGCTCCTCAATTTGGTGTTTGCCGCGTTTCTGCTGATGCCCATTCCGCGCTACAGCCTGCATCGCTTGCGCCACTGGATTGCCCTGCCGATCGGCTTTGCTTTGTTCTGGCATGACACCTGGTTGCCTGGCCCGGAAAGCATAATGAGCCAGGGTTCGCAGGTGGCGGGGTTCAGTACCGATTATTTAATCGACCTTGTCACACGCTTTATTAACTGGCAGATGATTGGGGCCATTTTTGTTTTATTAGTGGCCTGGTTATTCCTGTCACAATGGATTCGCATTACCGTTTTTGTGGTTGCCATACTGCTATGGCTGAACGTACTTACCCTGGCGGGACCAAGTTTCTCCTTGTGGCCAGCCGGACAACCGACGACCACTGTAACAACGACGGGTGGTAACGCAGCGGCAACCGTTGCGGCGACGGGTGGCGCACCGGTAGTGGGTGATATGCCCGCACAAACTGCACCGCCAACAACGGCGAACCTTAACGCCTGGCTGAATAATTTCTATAACGCGGAGGCAAAACGTAAATCGACCTTCCCGTCTTCGCTGCCCGCTGATGCTCAGCCATTTGAACTACTGGTGATTAACATCTGTTCGCTTTCCTGGTCGGATATAGAAGCCGCCGGGTTGATGTCGCATCCACTGTGGTCGCATTTCGATATTGAGTTCAAGAACTTTAACTCCGCCACCTCCTACAGTGGCCCGGCGGCGATCCGTTTACTGCGCGCCAGCTGCGGGCAGACTTCGCACACTAATCTGTATCAACCGGCAAATAACGACTGCTATCTGTTTGATAACCTTTCGAAACTGGGCTTTACCCAGCACCTGATGATGGGGCATAACGGCCAGTTCGGCGGTTTTTTGAAAGAAGTTCGCGAAAATGGCGGCATGCAGACTGAATTGATGGATCAAACAAATCTGCCGGTTATTTTGCTGGGCTTTGATGGTTCGCCGGTTTATGACGATACCGCCGTGCTTAACCGCTGGCTGGACGTTACCGAAAAAGATAAAAACAGCCGTAGTGCCACGTTCTACAACACGCTTCCACTGCATGACGGCAACCATTATCCGGGGGTCAGCAAAACAGCGGATTACAAAGCGCGGGCGCAGAAATTCTTTGATGAACTGGACGCCTTCTTTACTGAACTGGAGAAATCGGGTCGTAAAGTGATGGTGGTCGTGGTGCCGGAACACGGCGGCGCGCTGAAGGGCGACAGAATGCAGGTATCTGGCCTACGTGATATCCCTAGCCCGTCTATCACCGACGTCCCCGTTGGGGTGAAATTCTTCGGCATGAAGGCACCACATCAGGGGGCACCGATTGTCATCGACCAACCGAGCAGCTTCCTGGCTATCTCCGATCTGGTGGTTCGCGTTCTTGATGGCAAGATTTTCACCGAAGACAATGTTGACTGGAAAAAACTCACCAGTGGGTTGCCACAAACAGCACCGGTCTCCGAGAACTCAAATGCAGTAGTTATTCAATACCAGGATAAACCGTACGTTCGCCTGAACGGCGGCGACTGGGTGCCTTACCCGCAGTAAGAACGAAAAAGGCCGCAGAGTTTCACCCCTGCGGCCTGGTCCGGGCGCAAATTGCCATTACGGCAGCCTGACGCCCGCATGACACGTTACTTCCGTTTGTTCAGCCAGTTCACGATCATACTGGCAAGAATGCCAGCAATGACCGGAGCCGCTAAATCATGCCAGAAGGCCATGCCCAGCTCTGCGAGCGTCATATAGCCGCCTGTGTTGTAATGACAACGTTTCGCGGCTATTCTTGAGTGGTCTAGAGTCAAGATTAGCCCCCGTGGTGTTGTCAGGTGCATACCTGCAACGTGCGGGGGTTTTCTCTCTCCAGCAACCAATGCCACCAGGGATAAAGCCCCCGCAACATTGCGCCTCACCGGAACCTTTCCGGCTTGCCACTGATTCTACGACTGTTTTTCTGTTCCGGAATCCGTCACGTCTTCACTCTGTGCTGCGCATTCCGCAGAATATTATCCGCTTGCAATCGTTGCATTTTTCTTACGAAAAAGGCCGCAGAGTTTCACCCCTGCGGCCTGGTCCGGGCACAAATTGCCATTACGGCAGCCTGACGCCCGCATGACACGTTACTTCCGCTTGTTCAGCCAGTTCACGATCATACTGGCAAGAATGCCAGCAATGACCGGAGCCGCTAAATCATGCCAGAAGGCCATGCCCAGCTCTGCGAGCGTCATATAGCCGCCTGTGTTGTAATGACAACGTTTCGCGGCTATTCTTGAATGGTCTAGATGCAAGAATGGCCCCCGTGATGTTGTCAGGTGCATACCTGCAACGTGCGGGGGTTTTCTCTCTCCAGCAACCAATGCCACCAGGGATTAAGCCCCCGCAACATTGCGCCTCACCGGAATCCTTCCGGCTTATCGCTGATTCTACGACTGTTTTTCTGTTCCGGAATCAGTCACGTCTTCACTCTGTGCTGCGCATTCCGCAGAATATTATCCGCTTGCAATCGTTGCATTTTTCTTACGAAAAAGGCCGCAGAGTTTCCCCCCTGCGGCCTGGTCCGGGCGCAAATTGCCATTACGGCAGCCTGACGCCCGCATGACACGTTACTTCCGCTTGTTCAGCCAGTTCACGATCATACTGGCAAGAATGCCAGCAATGACCGGAGCCGCTAAATCATGCCAGAAGGCCATGCCCAGCTCTGCGAGCGTCATATAGCCGCCTGTGTTGTAATGACAACGTTTCGCGGCTATTCTTGAGTGGTCTAGGTTCAAGATTAGCCCCCGTGGTGTTGTCAGGTGCATACCTGCAACGTGCGGGGGTTTTCTCTCTCCAGCAACCAATGCCACCAGGGATTAAGCCCCCGCAACATTGCGCCTCACCGGAACCCTTCCGGCTTGCCGCTGATTTTACGATTGCTTTTTACTGTCAGCACCCGGCAATCTTCCTCATTGCGCGATGCCTTCCAGCTTAATTTCTTTATTTGCAATAGTTGCAGTTCATATCCGGGCTGACTCCAGACTGGTAGTGAAATGCGCAATTTTGTAGAATTGCGCCTCCTCGCGACCTCCCCAGTGAATCTGTTGCCTCATTTTTTACATACTGCGTATTCGACTTCTCCACCTGTTGCGCAAGAGAAACTGGGTTTATTCATTTTTGCGAGGCCGACTTCTTTCTGGACAGGACTTTATGCAGCACAACACACTACCGAAACACGATCAGAAATTGCCGTTTACACGCTACGACTTCGGCTGGGTTTTATTATGCATAGGCATGGCGATTGGTGCCGGAACCGTGCTGATGCCAGTACAAATTGGCTTGAAGGGAATTTGGGTATTTATTACCGCAGCGATCATTGCTTATCCTGCCACCTGGGTAGTGCAGGACATTTATTTAAAAACCCTTTCTGAAAGCGATTCCTGTAATGACTACACCGATATTATCAGTCATTACCTGGGGAAGAACTGGGGAATTTTCCTCGGGGTTATCTACTTTTTGATGATTATCCACGGGATTTTTATCTACTCTCTCTCCGTGGTTTTCGACAGCGCCTCGTACCTGAAAACCTTCGGTTTAACCGATGCCGATCTTTCACAAACTCTACTTTATAAAGTCGCTATTTTCGCCGTACTGGTAGCGATTGCGTCTGGTGGTGAACGATTACTGTTTAAGATTTCTGGGCCAATGGTGGTGGTCAAAGTAGGGATTATTGTCGTGTTCGGTTTTGCGATGATCCCGCACTGGAATTTCGCCAATATAACCGCCTTCCCGCAAGCCTCCGTCTTTTTCCGCGATGTCCTGCTTACCATTCCATTTTGCTTCTTTTCTGCAGTATTTATTCAGGTACTTAACCCAATGAATATTGCCTATCGTAAACGGGAAGCGGATAAAGTACTGGCAACCCGGCTCGCGCTGCGTACCCACCGAATTAGTTATATCACGCTCATCGCGGTGATACTGTTTTTTGCCTTTTCGTTTACCTTCTCAATTAGCCACGAAGAAGCCGTTTCTGCCTTTGAACAAAATATCTCGGCACTGGCACTGGCCGCGCAGGTGATCCCTGGGCATATCATTCATATCACCTCTACGGTGCTGAATATCTTTGCCGTACTGACCGCATTCTTTGGCATTTATCTCGGTTTCCACGAGGCCATTAAAGGCATTATTCTCAATCTGTTAAGCCGAATTATTGATACCAAGAAAATTAACTCACGCGTGCTGACTCTGGCGATCTGCGCTTTTATCGTCATTACGTTGACGATTTGGGTTTCGTTTCGTGTATCGGTGCTGGTGTTCTTTCAGTTGGGAAGCCCGTTATATGGCATTGTGTCGTGCCTCATTCCGTTTTTCCTGATCTATAAAGTCGCACAACTGGAAAAACTTCGCGGATTTAAAGCCTGGCTGATTCTGCTTTACGGCATTTTGCTATGCTTGTCGCCACTGTTGAAGCTGATTGAGTAAACCGGAGCGCATGGCCCCGGTTTTGTGAGTTAACGCTGCGGATTTTCATCCTGATCAACAGCAAAGCAGGCCACCAGTTGGCCGCCGTAGTCTTTTAGCTGCGGCTGCAACTGGGTGCAGGGGCCGAAGCGCCGACGACAGCGGGCGTTAAACGCGCAGCCCGGCGGTGGATTGAGCGGGCTTGGCAGTTCACCGGTGAGCTTAATGCGCTCGCGGCGATCGTCCGGGTTCAGGCGTGGTGTAGCGGAAAGTAGCGCCTGAGTGTACGGATGACGCGGGTTATTGAAGATTTGGTCTTTCGTTCCCTTCTCCACGCAGCGGCCCAGGTACATCACCATCACTTCATCAGCAATGTGCTCCACCACCGACAGGTCGTGGGAGATGAAGACATAAGAAAGCCCCAGTTCCTGCTGTAAATCCATCATCAGGTTGAGCACCTGCGCACGCACTGAGACGTCCAGCGCGGAGACCGGTTCATCGGCAATCACCACGTCCGGGTCGAGCATCAGACCACGGGCAATAGCGATACGCTGACGTTGTCCGCCGGAGAACATATGCGGATAGCGGTCATAGTGCTCGGTTTTCAGGCCGACTTTCGCCATCATCGACAGGGCTTTTTCCCGACGCTGTTCTTTGCTTAAGCTGGTGTTGATCAGCAGCGGCTCTTCAAGAATTTGCCCGACTTTTTTACGCGGATTCAGCGAACCGTAAGGGTTCTGGAAGACAATCTGGATTTTCTGCCGACGCAGCTTCTGCGCCTGCGGATCGTGCTTAAGCAGATCCTGCCCCTGGTAATACAGCTCGCCGCCGGTGGGCGTTTCAATCATCGTCAGCAACCGACCGAGGGTCGATTTACCGCAGCCAGATTCACCTACTACCGCCAGCGTTTTGCCACGTTCAAGGTTAAACGAAACGCCGTCCAGCGCCTTCACCAGACGTTCCGGAGCGAACATACCTTTCTTTACCGGATAATGTTTTTTCAGGTCGATAGCCTGCAACAGCGGTTGTTGCGAGGTGGCCTCTTGCGTACTCATAGTGTCGGCCTCCCGGCATCATCAAGTGGGTAATGGCATTTGGACTGACGCCCGTCAGCGAGCATATTCAGCGCCGGTTCTTCAGCGCGACATCTGTCAGTGGCATAGGGGCAGCGCGGGTTAAGCAGGCAGCCGTTCGGGCGGTCGTACTTGCCGGGAACAACGCCAGGCAACGATGCCAGACGTTCTTTGTCCTGAGCAAATTCCGGCAGCGCACGCAGCAATGCCTGAGTATACGGGTGACGCGGCGCATGGAAGATGGCGTGCGCATCGCCCGTTTCCACCACCTGACCGGCATACATCACGATGATTTTATGTGCCGCTTCCGCCACCAGCGCCAGGTCATGGGTAATTAACACCAGCGCCATGTTCTCTTTCTGCTGTAGCTCCAGCAGTAGTTCGATGATTTGCGCCTGAATGGTCACGTCCAGCGCAGTGGTCGGTTCATCGGCAATCAGCAGTTTTGGCCGACAGGCAATCGCCATGGCGATCATCACGCGCTGGCTCATGCCGCCGGAAAGCTGATGCGGGTAAACATCCAGACGCGATGCCGGATCGGGAATACCGACCTGATTCAGCAGGTCAATCGCCCGCTGACGGCGAGTGCTCTTATTACCGCCCTGATGCACCTTAATCGCTTCCATAATCTGGAAACCCACGGTGTAGCACGGGTTAAGGCTGGTCATCGGGTCCTGGAAGATCATCGCCACTTCGGCACCCACCAGGTTGCGGCGCTCTTTTTCTGAGATACGCTGCAAATCCTGACCGTTAAACTCCAGCTTTTCCGCCATTACGCGGCCCGGATAATCAATCAGCCCCATAATCGCCAGCGAACTGACCGATTTACCAGAGCCGGACTCACCCACAATCCCGACCACTTCGCCCTGTTTCACGCTGTAGCTGATGCGGTCTACGGCGCGGAACGGTGCGCTTTCGTCGCCGAAATGCACCGATAATTTATCTACATTTAATAACGCCATCTCGAACCTCTTACTGCTTCAGTTTGGGATCGAGCGCGTCACGCAGACCGTCACCCATCAGGTTAAATGCCAGCACCGTCAGCAGGATCGCCAGACCAGGGAAGGTCACGACCCACCAGGCGCTTTGCGCGAACTGCAACACGTCAGAGAGCATGGTGCCCCACTCTGGTGTTGGCGGCTGCGCCCCCATGCCGAGGAAACCAAGAGCAGCCATATCGAGAATGGCGTTAGAGAAACCGAGCGACGCCTGAACAATCAGAGGCGCAAGGCAGTTCGGGAAGATGTTAATAAACATCTGACGCATCGCCCCGGCACCTGCCACGCGAGACGCGGTAACGTAATCGCGGTTAACTTCCACCAGCACGGCGGCGCGGGTTAAGCGCACATAGTGCGGCAAGGCAACAAAGGTCAGCGCCAGCGCGGCGTTACCAATCGACGGGCCGAAAATCGCCACCAGCACCAGTGCCAACAGCAGACTTGGCAGCGCCAGCATGATATCGACCACGCGCATGATGATGTTATCGACCAGGCCGCCAAAGTAACCGGCGATCAGGCCGAGAATGACGCCCATAATCAGCGACAACACCACCACCAGACAGCCAACCAGCAGCGACAAGCGTGCGCCGTACATCAGCCGCGACAGCACATCACGCCCTACGTCATCGGTGCCCAGCAAGTGCGCCATGCTGCCGCCTTCCTGCCAGGCTGGCGGGGCGAGCAGTGCATCGCGGAACTGTTCCGCCGGGTTATAGGGTGCAATCCAGTTGGCAAAGATCGCGATAAACAGCACGATGACGACGTAAACCAGCCCGACGACCGCGCCTTTGTTGCGTTTAAAATAGTGCCAGAACTCCTGTAATGGGGTCATCGGCACCGGTGCGCTAATCACTTTATTTTCAGTAACCTGTGACATGATGTCCCCTTACTTCTTATGACGAATACGCGGGTTCACCACGCCGTACAGCAGATCGACCAGCAAGTTGACGAGGATAATCATCGTCGCCACCAGCAATACGCCGCCCTGAACCACCGGATAATCGCGGCGTTGCAGCGCGTCAATCAACCAGCGCCCCAGACCAGGCCACGAGAAGATGGTTTCGGTCAGAATCGCGCCTGCAAGCAATGTTCCCACCTGGAGGCCGATAACGGTCACTACCGGCAGCATCGCGTTACGCAGCGCATGGACGATAATCACCCGCATGCGGGTCAACCCTTTGGCGCGCGCGGTGCGGATGTAATCTTCACCCAGCACTTCCAGCATCGAGGAGCGTGTCATACGCACAATGACCGCCAGCGGAATAGTACCCAGCACAATGGCGGGCAAGATCATATGGGCGACGGCATCGATAAAGTTACCGTCTTCACCCCAGATGGCGGTGTCGATCAGCATAAAACCGGTTAACGGATTGGAATCATCGAGGAACACCATATCGCTCACGCGACCGGAGACGGGTGTCAGGTTCCAGTGCACCGAAACCAGCATGATCAGCATCATGCCCCACCAGAAGATAGGCATTGAATAACCTGTCAGCGCCAGGCCAACCGCTGTGTGATCGAAAATGGAACCGCGTTTAACCGCAGCCAGCACACCAACCGGAATACCGACTGCCGTAGCAAAAATCATCGCGCAGACGCCAAGTTCCAGCGTGGCCTGAAAGCGCGGCACGAACTCTTCCCATACCGGGATGCGGCTTTTCATTGAAATGCCTAGATCGCCATGCATAACGCCCCAAATGTAATGGAGATACTGCTGCCACATCGGTTTATCTAAGCCGAGTTCAGCCAGCAACTGCGCGTGACGCTCTGGGGAGATCCCACGTTCGCCCGCCATGATCATCACCGGATCGCCCGGGATCATGTGGACAAAGGCAAATGTGAGAAGGGTAATACCGATAAACGTGGGGATGACGAGTCCCAAACGTCGGAGAATAAACTGCAACATAACCCGGATTCTCTGTAGTGACCCGCAGCCTGGAACTGCGTGTCTGTATTGCTCACAAATCAATTCCCGCCCAGGTCGGGCAGGGAATGAAGTATTGCTGCCGGATGGCGCTGCACGCAGAGGCACAGCACCACCGGGTATGCAGATTGTTGACAAAGAGCGCTTTGTTTATGCCGGATGCGGCGTTAACGCCTTATCCGGCCTACAAAATCGTGCAAACTCAATACATTGCAGAATTTTCGTAGGCCTGATAAGCGGAGCGCATCAGGCAGTTTTGCCTTTGCCATCAGTCTTGTATGGCTTTTAATTATTCGATAGAGACGTTTTCGAAGTGATGTTTGCCTAATGGATCAACCACATAGCCTTTAACTTCTTTGCGTACCGGTTCAAACACGGTGGAGTGAGCGATGATCAGTGCCGGAGCCTGATCGTGCATCACCACCTGCGCTTGCTTGTACAGTTCAACGCGTTTGTTATGGTCGTCGGTAGCACGCGCCGGTTGAATCAGATCTTCAAACGGTTTGTAGCACCATTTTGAGTAGTTGGAGCCTTGTTCAGAGGCGGCGCAGCTGAACAGAGTGGCGAAGAAGTTATCCGGATCCCCGTTATCGCCAGTCCAGCCCATCATTACCGTCTGGTGCTCGCCATCTTTCGCACGCTTGAGGTACTCACCCCATTCGTAGGTGACAATTTTGGCCTGCACGCCGACTTTCGCCCAGTCTGCCTGAATCATCTCCGCCATGCGGCGAGCGTTCGGGTTATACGGACGTTGTACCGGCATCGCCCACAGGTCGATGGAGAAACCTTTTTCCAGACCCGCTTCTTTCAGCAAGGCTTTCGCTTTTTCAGGATCGTAGGTGTAGTCCTGAACGTCGTCGTTATAGCCCCACATGGTTGGCGGGATCAGGTTTTTCGCTGATACACCCGCGCCCTGATAAACCGCTTTGATGATCGCGTCTTTGTTCACCGCGTAGGTCAGAGCCTGGCGAACTTTCACGTCATCGAGTGGTTTTTTCTGCACGTTATACGAGAGATAACCGACGTTCAGCCCCGGCATTTCCATCAGGTTGATAGATTTATCCTGCTTCATGCGGGCGATATCTGCCGGGTTCGGGTACGGCATCACCTGGCATTCATTTTTCTGCAATTTAGCGTAACGCACGGAAGCGTCAGGGGTAATAGAGAAAACCAGCGTATCGATCTGCGGTTTGGTGCCCCAGTAGCCATCAAACGCTTTGTAGCGAATACGGGAATCTTTCTGGTACTGCTGTAACTGGAACGGACCGGTTCCGATTGGGTTGAGGTCCAGTTTTTCCGGTGTACCGGCTTTCATCATCGCATCAGCATATTCTTTTGACAGAATAGAGGCGAAGTCCATTGCCAGGTCAGCGAGGAACGGCGCTTCCGGGCGAGTCAGCACAAACTGAACGGTGTTGTCGTCCACCTTTTTCACTTCGCTGATCAGCTCCGGCAAGCCCATGCCTTCGAAGTATTCGTAGCTACCGCCAGAAACTTTATGGTACGGGTTTTGCGCGTTTTTCTGACGATCGAACGAGAACACCACGTCATCGGCGTTCAGTTCGCGCGTCGGTTTGAATTCTTTATTGTCGTGCCACTTCACACCTTTACGCAGATGGAAGGTGTAGGTTTTACCGTCTTCGCTGACTTCCCACTTTTCAGCGAGGCCCGGGATCACTTCGGTGGTGCCGATTTTAAATTCAACCAGACGGTTATAAAGCGGGACGGAAGAGGCGTCATAGGTGGTGCCGGAGGTAAACAGCTGCGGGTTAAACCCTTCCGGAGATCCTTCTGAGCAATAAACCAGAGTTTTAGCCTGAACACTTGCTGCGACGGTCATAGCCACCAGGCTGAGACCAAGCTTCAGCATCCCTGACTTTTTCAAGGAAATACGCATTATTCTGCTCCAATTGTGATGTTTGTTGTTTTAACCCTTTGCAGTGGGTTGTCGCTGCCTGACCTTTTTTGTTTTTTGCCCGGTCGGGTCAACGTTATGAGGTGGGGATGCCGTACTAATTAACATCAGTGTAACAGTGCGGTTCCTCCATAAAATGCCCCTCGTGACCTACAATCTGTCAACAGAATGTGAAAACGTCAATACAGCCAACCGGGATTTACACCAACGGTGAGAATCCACAAACAAAGATTAAAAAAACTTCAAACAGCTATTTGCAGCAGAGAAATTTGTGCTACTCCAACATGACCAGAACAATCAGCTTAATATTTAGCAACATTTGGTGATTAAGTTTTATGCATTTAATGAAAAAAATCTGAGGAAAAGGTGGATATCTGAGCGATTAATACCATGAACGCTAAAACGCACAGCGGAAAATGCCAGCGCCAGCCATAAGTAACGCAAAAAAAGATTTAAGCAAATATAAAAAAAGACAATGGTTTCTGTCACAAATCCGTTAATGGATAGTGAGATATGGGGCGCAAATTTGGCAGGGAAATGTGTGGTGTGCTGCCGTTTAGGTCGGATAAGACGGGTACGCTGCATCCGACAATGAGTGCGGTGCCGTTGCCTGATGCGACGCTGACGCGTCTTATCAGGCCTACGTCGAGTCGAACCTCCCTGCCCCCGGAGGTTCTCATCCTCTTCAGGTCGCAGAAAGCAAAAAACCAGCCCGTAGGCTGGTTTTTCTAAATTGGTCGGTGATAGAGGATTCGAACCTCCGACCCCTTCGTCCCGAACGAAGTGCGCTACCAGGCTGCGCCAATCACCGAATGCGGGGCGCATCTTACTGCGCAGATACGCCCTCGTCAATCCCTTAATAGCAAAATGCCTTTTGATCGGCGAGAAAGTCAGCAGGCCTCTTAGTTAGCCGCTGCCTCTTTTGTCTGCGGGATGTGACACCAGTTGTTGTTTTCGTTAATTCCACCATCCGGTGAAGTATAGCCAAGACAACCCATGATGGTGTCGTACAGCTCTACGTGACGGCGTGGCACTTTCATGTCGGCTGCTTTTTTCAGCTGCGCAAACGCCTGCGCATTGACCGGATTTTCCAGATATTTATCTGACATCCAGACCATCATCGGTACGCGGAACTGCTCCGGCGGTGCCAGTTCACGCGGCGTGCCGTGCAGGTGCTCGCGTTCATTAATTGACTCGCCGTGGTCAGCTGCGTAGAACACAATCGCTTTCTTATCGCGAACCTGATCAATCACACTGGAGATAAAGTGATCCACATAGGTCACCGAGTTGTCATAGGAGTTGATCATCTGCGCTTTGGTACATCCGCTATCAACACCAATACATTCCGGCTTCCACTGCGCAAAGCTGCGCGGGTAACGCTGGGTGTAGTTAAAGTGCGAACCTTTGGTATGCAGAATGATTAGATGCTTACCATCCGGGTTGCGCCCCAGCGATTGCTGCATTTCGTCTACCAGCAACATATCATCTACCGGCTTGCCACGGTTACGTGGCTCCGCACCAATCTGTTCACGGTAAGCAATATTGTCCGCCATCGTATTGCTGTAGAACCACATTTCGCTCTGCATAGCGTAGAGGTCAGAACTGAATCCTAACTGCTTCAGTACCGCGAAAATGTTCTGTTCTTTTAATGTGCGCTGCGGATTATCTTCCGCGCCCCCCTGACGTACAAACATGCAACGCAGAGAGAGTTTGGTTGCGGTATCACAGGAGTAACCACGGAACGCCGCCAGATTTTTCTCCTGGGCCAGCTTCGGCGTGGTATTACGCTCATAGCCGAAAATGCCCATATGGTCCCAACGCGTAGTTTCACCGATGATAAACACGACATAAGTGTCATTAACATTTTGCGGTGCCTGATAAGTGAATTTCTTCGCCGGGTTAAGCAATGAATTATTATCGGAAGATTCATCGACCCGCGCCCAGGCGTACAGCCCCAACGCAGAAAGCCAGTTTGATGGCAGATAAGAGTTCGCTACGACACCGCCATAACTCGGCAAATCAACGCCGGTCGCCCTCTCCACTTTCTTCTGCTGGATATCCAGCAAACGAATCGGTGCCCAAACCATAATTCCCGCCAGTACGACGACCGCCAGGCTGCGAATACGCTGCCCTGGGGTTCGCAGTTGTCGGAGCAAGGTGTAGCGACAGCGGTTATTCCAGATAAGGATAAGAGGCAATGCGCTAACGGCGATTAACCAGAGAATAAAGTTCAGACCAACAACTTCTTTTGACAGGTCGATATCGGTGGTCATGACGGAAGCGATGATGCCATAACCAATGACCACATTAAGGAAGGTCATGTAATAGCTGGCACCTGCGGAAAAGAGCACAACCAGCGATGCCAGAATACGCCAGCTGCGGCGGCCAAACAGCGAAAGAAGACGTAGTAAAAAGAAGGTCACCAGTACGGTGGCGGCCAGTTCAACAACAGCAGAAATGCCTTTCCAGACGGTAAAATCGTGCGCATAGCTGCCGAAGCGGCGGTAAAAAACCGCGCCATTCATAAAAAGGCCAATATAGATTGCAAGCAAAAAGCTCAGCTTCTGCTGTGTAATCGATTTGATGTATCTCATGCAAACAAACCCTGGACAAACAGGTGATAACACCCTGCTTAGCGGCTTTTCAGGCCCAGCAGGGGAAAAGTGCGGAGGTAGTCAGATAAGTAAAATCTACACGCGCGAATAAGTAGACCACAGCAAAGGGAAAAAGTGTGGGGAAAGAGTGTGCATGAAGCACAAATTTACAAAAGTGCAAGTCCGGAATAGACCATTTTAACGGATTAACGACTATTCAGAGATAGGTTGGGCCAGGATGCTGGCCCAGTAACTTACTCATAGGTGATGGAAAAATTGACAAGGGCATTCGCTGTGCCACCAGTGGCCTGAGTGTTGACGACCACATAACTCGCCTGGTAGTGAAGCGACGTGGTTTCGCCATCAATCGCCCATTCAATCGGCGTTCCGCTGGAGCCTTTGGGAACTTGCTGCGTTCCTTTATCGTCCTCTATCTTCAACGCAACACCCGTTGCGCCACCAGCCTCAAGGGCAAACATGGAATCATCATCGCTGTCCGACTGACTGTCCATCTCAACGGTCGCTTTGGATATCCCATCGCACTCTTTGAGTTCAATGGTGAAATCTTTCTTGCTCAACACCGTACCGACTGCCGCAGGTTTTTGCAGCGTCATTGTTCCCATATCGACTTCGAGATTGCTTTTTTCCATCTCGCAAGCTTTAGTGGTGATAGTGATGGAGAAATGAATATCCCCTGCCGGGCCAAGATCCGTCGCCGCATTCACCCCGCAGGCAAACAGACTCAAACTGGCGATGCCGCTATGCAGCAATAGATTGAATTTCATGGCATCACTCCATTTCAAGATATATGGTCGTTACGCCTTCAAACGTCCCGCCTTTAGGCGCTTTACCCGTCGTGCTAATCGGTAAAGCCAGCAGTCGAATCGCGGCATTGCGGTGAGTTTTAGAATCCAGGCTGCTCAAATTTAATAACGTGGTGCTGCTTGCATCATTCGGTACCAAAATTTTGCCGCTGGAATCTTTCACCAGTACGCCAATATCGGGGTTGCCCATATCCACCGCTCGGGGATCGTCAGCATTGGTTGCCCCCTCAAGGCGCAACGAGACTTTGATACCATCCGAGATATTGTTGCAATCAAAGCCGAGGTTAATTTCTTGCTCTGTCGCACCTTCAGGCATTTGCCCTTGCCTGTTTTTGAATGCCGAGGAGGGGAATTCACCAAATGGCACATCCAGCACCGTGCCAGGTTTAATTTCGCAATCCTGGGTTATGGTGACGCGGCCCTGAATAGATACGGAAGATATTGGCATTGTTCCGTAATCTTTATTTGTTTTGGAGGCATACAGTTCGGCAATTAACGTGGGAGGGATGACTGAATCGCCGATAAAGGGTTTAGTAATAGCAAAGGAAAGTAGACCTGCGCCGCCCATATAGGGCGTAGTAATGACTTTGTTGCATCCGGTTGTTTGCAGCGCCTGCTGGTTTTTGAAAGGAACAAATCCATACACACTGGTACTGATGCGAATTTTCGTCGCAACCTCCAGTTCCTCCGTCAAAGTATAATATTTCATACTGTCAACCGAACGGCCAGAAGGGGGAAGCATACTCACCCCTTGTACTAGAGTATCTTTTTCATTCTTATAAGAATCAGGACATTCACAAATTAGCGATACGTTTTGTCCATTAGACCAGTTAAGGACATCCGGTAAAACCGTTCCTGCGACGTTTTTTGCCGCATCAGGTATACCAACATCCACATCGACATTATAGTGATAAGTCGTGCCATCCGCGGGGGTACATGGCCCCCACGCATCTCCGGCAAATGCCTTGCCAGAAAATCCGAATACGCATCCTAATAAGGATAATGCTATTGCCGCTTTCATTTCGCTCTCCTTGCTTACTGGCAATTGGCCGAAACAGGAATAATTCCGCCCTGTTTTAATTCCAGGGATAATTTATAAGGCGCCACGCATTGCTGCGACGCGTCATTACCCCATTTAATCAATACCCGTCCTTCCTCTGGCATTCCGCTAATATAGAGCTGTCCTTCTTCACCAACGATACTGCTCATCTCGTTTTGTTTATCGGTGATTAGCGTTGCCGTTGCTCCAAAGGGCACCGGGCTGCCCGCGGAACGAAGCAGCGTCATTAATACGCGGTAACCAACGCGGGTATCAAAACGCGCTCTGACAATCGCTCCACGCGTTGGCACCACTTTCTGGAACGCATTTTCAACGTCAACATCGTCACCCAACGAATCGCTACGCAGTGAGATTTCGTTTTCACGATACGGCATGGCGTAAGGCACGATCGCGTTACCCATCCAGTCAACCTGAACGCCGCCGTTATTCACCACGCGGGCATTGCGCGCACCGGGTACGGAGATGAGCGTCATGGTTTCGCCTAGCGGTTGGGAAAGCGTCACGCCTTCGCTATGAACTATCACGCCGCCGCGAACGCTGTAGTTGAGCTGCCGGTAATCTTTCCCGTAGCTATAGCCTACGTTGACATTACCGGACCCACCCTGATAGCCAACGTTAGCGTTACCGCTGTTACCCACACCGTTGCTGGCGTAGCCTTCCTGGACACTGTAGCTCAGGTTGCGATCCTCAAGCAGCGTTCCGCTGACCCCAACCTGTTGATTGGTACGACCATCCTGGTCGGTCGTGACGCGATAGTTACTCCAGGCCCGGCCTAGTGGAACGGAAATATTGAAAGACCACAAGCGATCGCTTTCATCCCATTCAGGGCTTTTATTCCAGCTATATGCAATACTGTAACTGACCTTGCCAATACGTCCGTTGTAACCCGCCGATACCGTGTTCTGTTTACCTGCGTCGTTCCAGTAATCCTGCTGCGTTAAATTTAAATAAACAGAGCCATATGACCCTAATTGCTGCGTCAGGTTACCCTGTATTTCGCTGCGCTTGTGATAACGGTTATAGTCGCTGTCGGCATCATTGCGAACATCGGTGGCTTCCTGGAAGGTATAGAAACCGCTGGTAGAGTATCGATAGCCCGCGAGGCGGAAATCGGTGCCGCTTTCGAAGCTCTTGGAATATAAGAAGCGATAAGATTGTCCCTGGCTATCGCGATCGTTATTCAGCTCGCTTTTCGCCTGTGTCACATCGATGGAAATCGCCCCGATATAACCAAAGTTTTTACCTATCCCTAATGCAAACGCATTGTAATTATTGGAGATTAATGCGCCGCCGTAGGCGGTCGTCCCCCACGGTAAACCATAAATCAGATCAAGCTGCCCGAAACGCGGCGAGCCGCTGTCATAATTCCCGGCCTGATATTCACCTGCGGCAAAGCTATATTTGAGATGGCCTTCACGCTGGAAAATTGGCACCGATGAGAATGGCTGAATAAAGCGTTGTTCACTGCCATCCGCTTCTTTAATAATGACCGTGAGATCACCGCTGTTTGCAGTGGGGTAAAGATCGTTTATTTCAAAGGCACCAGGCTGCACATAGGTGCGATAAATAACGTAGCCGTTTTGTTCAACACTGACTTCGGCGTTACTTTTGGCGATCCCACGAACGATGGGTGCAAAGCCTCGCTGGCTGTCGGGCAGCATCTCTTCATCGGAGGCTAACATCGCGCCACGCATCTGAACGCTGTCAAAAATATCCCCCGCGGTCGCCGTATCCCCCATTGTTAATTGCGCTTTGAAAGGGATGATGGCCCTACTCAAAGACGTACCGATATTATCCCACTGCGCTTTGCCACCGGAATGGCTCCAGGTACTGTAATTCCGTAACCGCCAAGCGCCAAGGTTCAGCCCGCTGCGTAAGTTGAGGTAGTAGCTGTCGCTCTTTAGCGTATCTTTACCATCATCATGATGAACAGTGCCATTATCATCGACATAACTGCTGGAAGACCCCGTCGAGTCATATTCACTGTTGCTCCCGCTAAAACTGTAATCCAGCAGCAACGCAGGGATACCTTCGTCCCATAAAGATTCCGGCACCGTGCCACGCGCCACCTGGTGCATCGCCGCCTGAGGGAAACTTAATACCAGCTTTTGTTCACTGAAGTCGAAATGGCTTGAGGCCAGGGGAATGATTTCGTCAAACGGTACGCAGGCTTCGGCAGGCACCAGATTGAGGGCCGGAAAGCTTTCAACGCGCACGCCCATCTCTGCCAGTTGCGTCCGGCTAAGGCAAGGCACAAGGGATTCCCCCATCGCTTTGCGCTGTGCTTCTGTGGCCTCTTTAAATTCCAGTGTGCGGGTTTCCATTCTCTGTTCATTGACGTAAACAGAGACACGATAGATGCCGGGTAACTGCTGTTCTTGGCCTTTTTCGAACATCGTTAAATCGACATGCTGGCCCACACCCTGAACGTCCTCCAGGAATTTGGGGTTAAACTTTCCGGCATGTGCAGAAAACGTGCTGGCAACAGCAACCGCCACCACAGAGATAGAAAAGGAAGAAAAAGTACGTGAAACGGTCTTCCGTGACATTGAGCTATTTCTCCTGAAAAGATATTAATCAATCAACATTTTTAGTCATCATTTCCGCTGACGATCCAAAGTCATTGATGGCGTTATATTTAATTTTAGAAACGCTACCTACCCCGGCGGGTAATGTGATATTTAATGCCCCTTTAGCGGGTACCATGCCTGCTTTTTCAATTTCTTTGTCATTCGCAAAAAATTGATTAAAGGTAATATTAAAAACTGTCGGATTATCAACGCGGAGCTGATTACCGTTACGCGTAAATCGCAGTTCATTTGGCGCGGTTTTTACATCACCCTTTAAACCTGCCGGGCGATAAAAAAGTTTGATTCGGGTGCGAACAGCAATCTGTAATACATTTTTGTTTTCGCTGTCGTCACTTTTAGACGGAATGGCTTTCACATTAACCCAGTAGACCGATTCGCGATCCTGCGGCAGGCCAGGGGTAGTATTTACAATACGCAATATATTGTTTTTTCCAGGATCGAGCCTGAACAACGGCGGGGTAATTATAAACGGTGTTTTTTTGCTGCCCGCGGCATCATCCACCCAGGACTGGATCAGAAACTCTTCCGTCTTACTTTTATTCTGTACGGTCAGCGAGGCTTCTTTCTTACTGCCATCATAAATCACACGGGTAGCACTAAGCCCAACGCCCCCCGCCAGAACTGACTGGGAGAGGAACAGAGACAGAGCCAACGCAACAAATTTACTTTTCATCATTCGATCCATGAATTTTGACGACTAATGGCGGCAATTACGCCGCCATGGGTAAAACAGACGATTACTCGTAAGACAGGTTGAAATCGACCTGCGCATTGCCGTAACCGGTCGTTACCGTTGCCAGAGTTGAAACGTAGTTGGCGGTAAAGTAGAGAACCGTCTGGCCTTTACTCAGATCAACACTTGCTTTACCACCGTTAAGAGCGACCAGGGTGTTGCTGTTATCATAAATACCGATACCAACACCTTTCGCCGCACCGGCTTCAGTACTAACAGAAATCAGATCAGATTGATCTGCATCACCAACACCGCTAAAGCTCACATTGGCTTTTTTCATCGTGGTGGTATCGCAATCTTCCAGTTTGATTTCGAAAGGTTTTGCCGGGGATTTGTCACCAACCGCAGCAAATACAGATTTTTGTACCTGACCCAACACAACTTCCTGGTTCTGAGAGTCAACGGACAGTACGCAAGGTGAATCCACGATCTCGCCTGTAAATTTAACCGTGCCGTCACCAGACTCTGCTGCGAATACAGTGCCAGAAGTTAACGCCAGTGCGGTTAAGGCAAAAACGACCTTTTTCATGAAAAACTCCATTTAAAAAATTACATTAAAAAGAAAATCTTGATGTATCAAAATCGACAACTTTGAAGGAAGGATTATACAATGAAATACGAATAATAAAATTATACGAATAATATATTAATAGCGCATCCAACTTTAAATCTTAAAAAAAATCATTGCGTTACATTTTCACATAAAAAGCCATCGTTTATTTTTAGGAATAAATAAATATAAAATATCAATTAAACAAAACAAAAACATTCACCACACAAATAATAAGATAAAATATTTTCATTTTTATTCTTTAAAATGCAATAAAAAAGGAGGATTTCCTCCCCCTTTCGTTCAAAATCTGTAGTTCCTGGCTAAATATGCGCCTCACGCAATACTTTCTGCTCTGGCTGACGAATCGTCGTAGAAAGCGCCAATGACAGAATCAGCAGAGCAAAGATGACGTAGAACGTCACATAGAAGCCGCCAAACAGTGAGGCGATAATCGAACCACAAATGCTACCGATACCGAAACCGAGGTAAATCACACCGTAGTTTTTCGCCAGGTTATTGAGGCCGAAGAACTCACTGACCAGTGACGGAAAGACGGTAATAGTGCCGCCAAAGTTAAATGCCACGCAGGCAATCGCTGCAAAGAACGTCACTGCATTCAATGGTGCAAACAGCAGGGCCGCCATACCCACAAGCGAAATTACCTGACCAATGGTGATAACACGGATACGGGCGATTTTGTCAGACAGAATGCCCAGCACCAGACGACCTGAAAGGTTGGCGATGGAAATAACAGTGACTGCATTGGCTGCGGAAACCACATCAAGGTGTGCCAGACTTTGGGCGATATCTTTCGCTACCCCAATCACATACAGGCCGCTCATGCAGGCAGTCAGGAACATTACCGCTAACATCCAGTACTGCGGTTTACGCATCGACTCTGCCAGCGTGTAATCTTTCTCCACTACGCCATTGCTGGTTTTCACTTCCTGTTTTGGTGCGTCTTTCATTAATGTTGCGCCGAAAACAATCATCACCAGCGCAATCGCTCCCCAAATCACAAAGGTTTTTTCCAGACCGACCGTTTCCAGCAGCTGCGTGTCGATAAATTTGAAACCCAGGCTACCCAGACCATAAGAACCGATAGCGAACGCGGAGATCAGACCTTTACGCTCCGGGAACCATTTCACGCAGTTAGAGAGCGTCAGCAGGTAACCCGCGCCATCCGCCAGACCGACCAGCACACCGGCGCTTAACCACAGCATCATCAGGTTGTCAGAATGCGCTGTCAGGAAGAACCCTAATCCCAGCAAAATGCCGGAAGCGATGGTGACGCGTTTAACACCAAAACGTTCCTGCAATTTGCCCGCAACAGAAGACGATATTGCCAGCCCCAGACTTAACAAGCCGAAAGAGAAAGCGACCTGGCTTACCGGCGCATCCAGCTTGGCGGAAAGCGCGCCGTTAAACAGGCTCCAGGTATAAACCGACCCCAGCGCAAACTGGGTAATGATAGTACCGATGAGTGTCAACCAGCGGGTACGCTGATAATTTGAAGGTGTCATGGCAGTATTCCTGCAGTAATAAAAAGGAAAAATCTCTGCCGACAACCATAACGAAGTGCACTTTATGCCTGGGGAAAAACGGCATGAAATGCCATCAGAACGGAATGAAATGCCTTAGTTCAGGAATGAATGACGCGACAATTATTCACCAAATTTATTATTTGGTAAGTTAGCACCCACTATCGCCACAACTATTGTTATTCAATGGTTTTAATTGTGATTGTTACGTTAAAATCTGGCACTAACCCCCATCGTATACAGATAATCGCTATTGTTAGTGGTATTTTCTGCCTGAGATAGCGCGGCATAGGCGGCAATATTTTGATTGAGCAACATATCAGCGCCTACGGTGACATCCAGCCAGTTGCCGTTCTGGTTTGTCGCCGTCATCCGGCTCAGGCCTGATTGCGCCTTCCAGATATTCTCGCCAAATTGCTGGTTATAGCTGATTTGCGCCCAGGGTCGGAGATCGCCAAGCCGGGAGTCAACACGCCAGCCTAAGGTACTCACGCTGGCATGCCATAACGGATCGGTCAGAGTGGTAGTACTGTCGCCAAACTCGTTATACATCGAGGTGGTTGTGCCATCGTAATGTAATGCCGCGACCGGGCCAGTTGTAACCTGTTCATATAAAGGAAAATTCCAGCCCATACTCATACTGCTGGTCACATCCACAGGGGTTTCTTCCGCCAGATTGACTTCCAGTCCCAGCGCCCTTTGGCTACTTTGAATACGTTGCGACAAAATATCGTTGTAATCAGGTTGATGATCACTATCCCAGGTGTAACGCTCTGTGGAATGCCCGGGTTGCGTATCAACGATATATTCTTGTTGCCAGGCGTAAGCTGTGTTGAGAAAAAAGGCACTGATTACCACACTCGCCAGCAGGCTTAGCTGCCAGCGACCACCGCTTTTTTTTATGATCATTAACACGACTCCAGGGAAGAGCCGAATTCGGCAATATTATTGTCATTGTATGAAGGATATCGGGCATAGTAGCCCTGTATTAAATATTGACTTTTTCACCGATGCGTCAAGAAAAGCGGCTGAAATTTTTACGATCGGGTACATAGCGAGGGAAAGTATGGAACGTTGCGGCTGGGTGAGTCAGGACCCGCTTTATATTGCCTACCATGATAATGAGTGGGGCGTGCCTGAAACTGACAGTAAAAAACTGTTCGAAATGATCTGCCTGGAAGGGCAGCAGGCTGGGTTATCGTGGATCACCGTCCTCAAAAAACGCGAAAACTATCGCGCCTGCTTTCATCAGTTCGATCCGGTGAAGGTTGCCGCAATGCAGGAAGAGGATGTCGAAAGACTGGTACAGGACGCCGGGATTATCCGCCATCGCGGGAAAATTCAGGCAATTATTGGTAATGCGCGGGCGTACCTGCAAATGGAACAGAACGGCGAACCGTTTGCCGACTTTGTCTGGTCGTTTGTAAATCATCAGCCACAGGTGACACAAGCCACAACGTTGAGCGAAATCCCCACATCTACGCCCGCCTCCGACGCCCTATCTAAGGCACTGAAAAAACGTGGTTTTAAGTTTGTCGGTACCACAATCTGTTACTCCTTTATGCAGGCATGTGGGCTGGTGAATGATCATGTGGTTGGCTGCTGTTGCTATCCGGGAAATAAACCATGATTAGGGAAGCGCAACGTTCAGAACTCCCCGCGATCCTCGAACTGTGGCTGGAAAGTACAACCTGGGGCCATCCCTTTATAAAAGCGAATTACTGGCGCGAGTGCATTCCGCTGGTGCGGGATGCCTATCTTGCCAACGCACAAAACTGGGTCTGGGAAGAAGACAGTAAGCTTCTTGGTTTTGTCAGCATTATGGAAGGCCGATTTCTGGCAGCGATGTTTGTCGCACCGAAGGCCGTCAGGCGCGGTATTGGTAAGGCGCTGATGCAGTATGTGCAACAGCGCCATCCCCATCTGATGCTGGAGGTTTATCAAAAAAATCAACCGGCGATAGATTTTTACCAGGCGCAGGGTTTTCACATTGTCGATTGCGCATGGCAGGATGAAACCCAACTACCCACCTGGATTATGAGCTGGCCGGTGGTTCAAACGCTGTAAGTGTCAGTTCCGGACCGTTGTATTTTTCTAGCCATGCCAGCGCCGTATTACCCGCACAGCCATTCCCCAGCCGCGAGCTGGGGAGATCTTTGGTCAGCACGTTCACTGCGCCGTTTTTACAAATACCGTCAGCGGTTAAATCCAGATCCGGCCATGCCCCTTCGTGAATGCAAATCACGCCAGGTTTAATTCCCTCGCTAATGACCGCTCCGGCAAGAATTTGCCCGCGTGAGTTCCACAGCCGAACAGTATCGCCATCTTGTATGCCGCGCGCCTGGGCATCGTCAGGATGAATGGTGACAGGCTCACGGTTTGCCACCGCGTACAATTCGCGCAGAGAACTGTAATTCAGCTGGCTGTGCAGACGATGCGCCGGATGAGCAGAAAGTACCTGTAACTGTTCCGGTTCGGCATTGCCCTGCCATTCGTCCGGCACCAGCCACATTGGATGCCCCGGGCAATCCGGATAAGCGTAATCGGCAATACGCTGCGAGAAGATTTCAATCTTACCGCTGGCGGTTTTTAATGGATGCGCCTGCGGATCGCGGCAAAAATCAGCGAAGCGAATAAACCGCTCGCTGTCCGGGTTTTCCGGCATCTCAATTAACTGATTGGCTTGCCAGAACTCAGCAAATGGCGGCAATTCAACCTGCTGGTTTGCCCCGCGCTGTCGGGCAACGTTATAAAACGTTTCCAGCCATTGCAGCTCACTTTTTCCTTCCGTAAAACGTGCATAACCGCCCTTCTCCCAGCGTTCACTTAACTCGGCAAAAACATCAAAATCATTACGCGCTTCATAGCGTGGCGGCACCACTTGCTTCATCGGCACCAGATGCTGATTACTGTAATCACCGGTCATGGTGAGATCATTACGCTCAAAAGAGGTAGTCGCAGGCAGAACGATATCCGCGTGTTTTGCCGCCGCCGTCCAGAAGCATTCAGAGATCACCACCAGCTCCGGTTTTTGCCAGGCACGGATCAGGCGATTGGTATCCTGATGATGAGTAAAGTTGGCACCGCCCGCCCACCAGATAAAACGAATATCCGGGAAATGTCGGTTCATACCGTTGTGTTGATATGCGCCACCAGGGTTTTCCAGTGCTTCAACAATGCGGGCAACAGGGATTTTATCCACCGCATCGCAGCCACCCGGCAAGCTGCCCTGCATGGAAGAGAGCACCGCAGAACGCCGCGTGGGGTTACCACCATTGGCAAAATGATAAGAAAGACCAAAACCGCCGCCGGGTGTGCCGATTTGCCCCAACATTGCTGCCAGCGTGACGATCATCCAGTGTTTTTGCTCACCAAACTGTTGGCGCTGCATTCCCCAGCCTGCCATCAGCATGGTGGTATTTTGGTGGAAAATAGCCGCCAGCTCGCGGATTTTCGCTGCGCCAACACCACAAATCTCTGCCGCCCATTCGGCGTTTTTCGCTATTCCGT
This sequence comes from Escherichia sp. WS1152, assembly GCF_046487665.1. Lineage (NCBI taxonomy): Bacteria > Pseudomonadati > Pseudomonadota > Gammaproteobacteria > Enterobacterales > Enterobacteriaceae > Escherichia > Escherichia sp. WS1152. The sequence goes on from NZ_JBJQJA010000005.1 coordinate 279,823, forward strand.
CACTCTCGCCCAGCAAATAAGAGGCGAAGACGGCATAACCGGTGGTGCAACGCGCCAGAAACGCTTCGTCGTGCCAACCATTTTCCACCAACGTATGGGCGATCCCCAGCATCAGCGCAACATCGGTGCCCATGTGCGGTGCCACCCACTCCATTTTATCGCCAAAGAAATCGACGGTTTCCGATCGCATTGGATCAATGCAGATCAGCTTTTTCCCGCTGTCACGCAGTGCGGAAAAGTAAGAAAGCCCCTGCTCATCAGATGCATTCCACGCAATTTTCAGCGTATTGAGTGGGTTAGCACTCCACAGCACCACGACATCGCTATGTTCCAGCACCAGCGGCCAACTGGTTTGCTGTTGATAAACTTCGCTGCCACCCACGACATACGGCATGATCGCCTGTGCCGCACCGGTCGAATAATCCCCCAGATGCCCGGTATAACCGCCTGCCAGCGCCATATAGCGTTGTAATAATGTCGAGGCCTTATGCAGCACGCCGTTTGAACGCCAGCCGTAGGAACCAGCAAAAATCGATGCCGGACCATAAGCCTCACGAATGCGTTTATGTTGTTGGTGAATAAGATCCAGCGCCTCATCCCAACTCACGCGAACAAATTCATCCTGCCCACGAATGCCTTGCGGGTTTTCCGGTGACGCGAGAAAGCCTTTGCGCACCATTGGAAATCGTACCCGCGTATTGCTGTGAACCTGGTCGCGAACCGCGCTCTGCAAGGAGTTTTCCATTCCTGTGGCTAACGCGCCACGCGAGCTAAACACGGTTTCGCCGTCGGTTTCAACCAGCATGGGCCCCCAATGGGCGGCAGTCAGAACGGAATATCGTGAGGATGAGTTGGCCAAACCGAAGACTCCTGAAAGGTTAGATGTATTGAGCAGTTAAATATTACTTACAAATTTCCGAGTATTCCCAGGAATAATCTTCATGTTCACGCGGCATAATCTCCCGCCACGGAACCCGTGGCAAAGAATAAAAAGGTTATTAAGGATTAACAATGAAGAAACGTGTTTATCTTATTGCCGCCGTAGTGAGTGGCGCTCTGGCGGTATCTGGCTGCACAACTAACCCTTACACCGGCGAACGCGAAGCAGGTAAATCTGCTATCGGCGCAGGTCTGGGCTCTCTCGTGGGCGCGGGTATTGGAGCGCTCTCTTCTTCTAAGAAAGATCGCGGTAAAGGCGCGCTGATTGGCGCAGCAGCAGGCGCAGCTCTGGGCGGCGGCGTGGGTTATTACATGGATGTGCAGGAAGCGAAGCTGCGTGACAAAATGCGCGGCACTGGTGTTAGCGTAACCCGCAGCGGGGATAACATTATCCTCAATATGCCGAACAATGTGACCTTCGACAGCAGCAGCGCGACCCTGAAACCTGCGGGCGCTAACACCCTGACCGGCGTGGCAATGGTGCTGAAAGAGTATCCGAAAACGGCGGTTAACGTGATTGGTTATACCGACAGCACGGGTGGTCACGATCTGAACATGCGTCTCTCCCAGCAGCGTGCGGATTCCGTTGCCAGCGCGTTGATCACCCAGGGCGTGGACGCCAGCCGCATCCGTACTCAGGGCCTTGGCCCGGCTAACCCAATCGCCAGCAACAGCACCGCAGAAGGTAAGGCGCAAAACCGCCGTGTAGAAATTACCTTAAGCCCGCTGTAATCCCTTTCATGCCAGGTGATGCAGAAATCACCTGGCATTCTTCAGTTTTCCTTCATCATATTTCAGGCTAAGGTGATCGCCTTATCAGTGAATGGAGAGAAGCATGAAGCCGTCCGTTATCCTCTACAAAGCCTTACCTGATGATTTACTGCAACGCCTGCAAGAGCATTTCACCGTTCACCAGGTGGCAAACCTCAGCCCACAAACCGTCGATCAAAATGCAGCAATTTTTGCAGAAGCTGAAGGTTTACTGGGTTCAAACGAGAATGTAGATGCCGCATTGCTGGAAAAAATGCCGAAACTGCGTGCCACATCAACGATCTCCGTCGGCTATGACAATTTTGATGTCGATGCGCTTACCGCCCGAAAAATTCTGCTCATGCACACGCCAACCGTATTAACAGAAACCGTCGCCGATACGCTGATGGCGCTGATGTTGTCTACCGCTCGTCGGGTTGTGGAGGTAGCAGAACGGGTAAAAGCAGGCGAATGGACCGCGAGCATAGGCCCGGACTGGTACGGCACTGACGTTCACCATAAAACACTGGGCATTGTCGGGATGGGACGGATCGGTATGGCGCTGGCACAACGTGCGCACTTTGGCTTCAACATGCCCATCCTCTATAACGCGCGCCGCCACCATAAAGAAGCAGAAGAACGCTTCAACGCCCGCTACTGCGATTTGGATACACTGTTACAAGAGTCAGATTTCGTTTGCCTGATCCTGCCGTTAACTGATGAGACGTATCATCTATTTGGCGCAGAACAATTCGCCAAAATGAAATCCTCCGCCATATTCATTAATGCCGGACGTGGCCCGGTGGTTGATGAAAATGCACTGATTGCTGCATTGCAGAAAGGCGAAATTCACGCCGCCGGGCTGGATGTCTTCGAACAAGAGCCACTTTCCGTAGATTCGCCGTTGCTCTCAATGGCCAACGTCGTCGCAGTACCGCATATTGGATCTGCCACCCATGAGACGCGTTATGGCATGGCCGCCTGTGCCGTGGATAATTTGATTGATGCGTTACTAGGAAAGGTTGAGAAGAACTGTGTGAATCCGCACGTCGCGGACTAAGCCGCGACTGCGTGGAGTAAAGCCCGATAATCACTCGGGCTTTTACTCTTTATTGGGTTGCAGTAACTGCTGTAGTCCAGGCCTGATTAAACGCCTGATGCTGTGCCGGTAATGGCGCAATCAGTTTGTTATATTCACTTGCCTGCTGTGAAGTCGGGAACTGGATGCCATTTGCTACAAAGCTCACCTGAGTACCTTGTTGGGCAATGTAGTCTCCAACCATCACCAGTTGTTGCGTGAAAGTTTGTGCCGCCGGAATCAATGGTTGCAATGCATCAGCTGGCGTCGTTACCACTTTGGTGAATGCCTGATCAAAGACCGGTTTCAGGTCATCACTCTGTTTTAGCGCAGAGTGCGCAGCATCGGCCTGCAACTTCGCATTTTGCAGTTGTTGCGCCAGCACACCCAGCGAACCATTCATTTCACGCAGCGGACCGCTTTGCGTAACGTAATCCTGCGGTACGCGAATTGCGTTAACGCTGTCTACAACCGGGCGCAGACCGGAATCCATCGCCTGATTCACCTGCTGAGAATAACCATACAGAATCGCGTAATCAGAGACAAAAGGACCAAACTGTTTTTTCTGATCGGCAGTCAGGGTTGGTAGACGTTCACCGCTACGCATCACTGTATTCTGCAGGAAGTCGATAAACGCTTTACGCTGATCGCCTTCTTTATCAAAACACCCACTCAGGCTAACTACCATTAATAACGCCGCAAGAGGCGCAAACCAGCGAGAGCAGGACTTTCCTGTCGCCATTTTCTTACTCCTTTCACCCAAAAAAAGCGCACAACGACACACGCGTGTCTGACGTGACAAGGATAGTCCAGGACAGGCTTGCAGGATACCCTTTCTACGTAATCTTCCTGGTAAAATCATGGAGAAAATGAAACAAGGTTAATTTGTTGTTTCATTGTTAAAAAATGATATTGCCGTTGCCTTTTTTGTAGCCAGAGATTTACGCCTTCGCAGAAGGTTAGATTTTCGAAATCTTTACAAACCAGGAGTGGTAAGAGATATATCGGCATTTATCAGATCGTTAGGTGGCTATAAGTCACGCTAAATGACTGGCTGAATCGAATCATAGCCAGAGCATGCCCTGACTTCACCCCGCTGTGTCTGCTTTTCCCGACTATTCTTAATGAGCTTCGATGCAATTCACGATCCCGCAGTGTGATTTGAGGAGTTTTCAATGGAATATAAAGATCCAATGCATGAGCTGTTGAGCAGCCTGGAACAGATTGTTTTTAAAGATGAAACGCAGAAAATTACCCTGACGCACAGAACAACGTCCTGTACCGAAATTGAGCAGTTACGAAAAGGGACAGGATTAAAAATCGATGATTTCGCCCGGGTTTTGGGCGTATCAGTCGCCATGGTAAAGGAATGGGAATCCAGACGCGTGAAGCCTTCAAGTGCCGAACTAAAATTGATGCGTTTGATTCAAGCCAACCCGGCATTAAGTAAGCAGTTGATGGAATAGACTTTTATCCACTTTATTGCGGTTTACGGTCCTGATGACAGGACCGTTTTCCAACCGATTAATCATAAATATGAAAAATAATTGTTGCATCACCCGCCAATGCGTGGCTTAATGCACATCAACGGTTTGACGTACAGACCATTAAAGCAGTGTAGTAAGGCAAGTCCCTTCAAGAGTTATCGTTGATACCCCTCGTAGTGCACATTCCTTTAACGCTTCAAAATCTGTAAAGCACGCCATATCGCCGAAAGGCACACTTAATTATTAAAGGTAATACACTATGTCCGGTAAAATGACTGGTATCGTAAAATGGTTCAACGCTGACAAAGGCTTCGGCTTCATCACTCCTGACGATGGCTCTAAAGACGTGTTCGTACACTTCTCTGCTATCCAGAACGATGGTTACAAATCTCTGGACGAAGGTCAGAAAGTGTCCTTCACCATCGAAAGCGGCGCTAAAGGCCCGGCAGCTGGTAACGTAACCAGCCTGTAATCTCTGCTTAAAAGCACAGAATCTAAGATCCCTGCCATTTGGCGGGGATTTTTTTATTTGTTTTTCAGGAAATAAATAATCGATCGCGTAATAAAATCTAGTATTATTTTTGTGAAAAATAAATTTGGGTGCAATGAGAATGCGCAACGCCGTAAGAAAGGCGGGAATAACTTCCCGCCGAAGACTCTTACTCTTTCAAATTGCAGGCTAAAAATGCCGCCAGCTCATAACTCCCCTGTTTAATATGCAATTCACACAGTGAATCTCTTATCATCCAGGTGAAAAATAAAAGCGTGAAACAAATCACTATTAAAGAAAGCAATCTATATTTCTGCGGCATTCCCAGCCCCCTGTGTTGATTTCCAACGAGTAAGAGGCTAACCTTATGGTGTCTATGCATAGAGGGGCCTCACTTTGATTTATAGTCAGGTGGGGCTTTTCTCTGTCTGCCTTTCGGTGAATACCTGAGACAAACAGTCTCAAGCACCCGTGGCTATTCTAGCTTAATAAGTTTGTTTCTTCTCCTTGATATAATCCTAAAAAATCTCATAAAATTAATATATGAGATAATCTTTATTCAGCAGAAGATTATTAAAGGTTGCTGTATTATTTAGCGATAAAAAAAGCCTGCCAGATGGCAGGCTTTTTAATAACGGCGTTATTACTGCAACAGCGAAATATCCGCAACGCGCAGGAACAGTTCGCGCAGTTTCTCCAGCATGGTCAGACGGTTGATACGCAATTCTTTGTCATCAACCATGACCATCACTTTATCGAAGAAGGCATCGACCGGTTCACGCAGCTCTGCCAGTTCGACCAGCGCATCCTGGTAACGACCTTCCGCAAAGTACGGCTCCAGCTTGTCACGTAGCACCACAACCTGCATCGCCAGTTTAATTTCTTCCGGCTCTTTCAGAGTAGAGGCATTCACGCGATCGCTCAGCACTTCGTCAGATTTCGCCAGGATGTTAGATACACGTTTGTTCGCCGCCGCCAGTGCTGCAGCTGCTTCCAGGGTACGGAAGTGCGATACCGCTTTCATGCGGGCATCGAAATCAGCCGGACGAGTCGGACGACGCGCCAGTACCGCCTGGATGGTGTCAACGGTATAACCTTCGTCCTGATACCAGGCGCGGAAGCGACCGAGCATAAAGTCGATAACATCATCAACTACGTTGGCATTAGTCAGCTTATCGCCATACAGACGCACCGCTTCTTCGGTCAGCGTTTGCAGATCAAGGTTGAGGTTCTTCTCAACGATAATACGCAGCACGCCAAGCGCGGCACGACGCAGCGCAAACGGGTCTTTGTCGCCTTTCGGATGCTGACCGATACCGAAGATACCCGCCAGAGTATCCATCTTGTCAGCAATCGCCAGCGCACAAGCTACCGGGTTGGACGGCAGGTCATCACCAGCAAAACGCGGCTGATACTGCTCATTCAGCGCCACGGCTACGTCTTCCGCTTCGCCATCGTGACGCGCATAGTGCATCCCCATAACGCCTTGGGTGTCGGTGAACTCGAAGACCATGTTGGTCATCAGGTCACACTTAGACAGCAGGCCCGCACGGGTTGCGTGGTTAACGTCAGCGCCAATCTGTTCGGCGATCCAGCCAGCCAGCGCCTGGATGCGGTCAGTCTTGTCACGCAGCGTACCCAGCTGTTGCTGGAACAGCACGGTTTGCAGACGCGGCAGGTTATCTTCCAGACGTTTTTTACGGTCGGTGTTGAAGAAGAACTCGGCATCAGCCAGACGTGGACGAACGACTTTCTCGTTACCAGAGATAATTTGCTGCGGATCTTTCGATTCGATGTTGGCAACGAAGATAAAGTTCGGCAGCAGTTTGCCGTCGTTCGCATACACCGGGAAGTACTTCTGGTCACCTTTCATGGTGTAAACCAGTGCTTCAGACGGCACCGCGAGGAATTTCTCTTCAAATTTCGCGGTTAGAACGACCGGCCACTCCACCAGCGAAGCCACTTCTTCCAGCAGGCTTTCGCTTAAGTCAGCGTTACCGCCAATCTTACGCGCTGCTTCTTCGGCATCGGCTTTAATCTTCGCCTTACGTTCTTCGTAATCGGCGATGACTTTCCCACGCTCACGCAGAATTTCCGGATACTGATCGGCGTTATCGATGGTGAATTCCGGCTCGCCCATAAAGCGGTGGCCGCGAATCACGCGATCGGACTGAATGCCCAGAATGGTTGCAGGAATGACTTTGTCGCCCAGCAGCAGGGTCACGGTGTGCACCGGACGCACGAAGTGCACGTCGCTTGCACCCCAGCGCATCAGTTTCGGAATCGGCAGTTTCGCCAGCGAAGTCGCAACCATATTCGGCAGCAGTGCTTCAGTGCTTTCGCCCTTCACATGGGCGCGATACAGCAGCCATTCGCCTTTATCGGTAGTCAGACGCTCAGCCTGGTCAACGGTAATACCGCAACCACGCGCCCAACCTTCTGCCGCTTTGCTCGGTTTGCCTTCAGCGTCGAACGCCTGGGCAATCGCCGGGCCGCGTTTTTCGATTTCACGATCCGGTTGCGCTTCCGCCAGGTTAGCTACTTTCAGCGCCAGACGACGCGGAGCAGCAAACCATTGAACGGTGCCGTGTGCGAGGCCTGCGTTATCCAGCTCCGCAGTAAAGTTCGCAGCAAAGGACTCTGCCAGGCTGCGCAGTGCTTTTGGTGGCAGCTCTTCAGTGCCGATTTCCACCAGAAAAGTTTTCTCAGACATAGCCGCCTCTTACTTATCTTTGTTGCACATCGGGAAGCCGAGGGCTTCACGGGAAGCGTAATATGCTTCTGCCACTGCTTTGGTCAGGGTGCGAATGCGCAGAATGTAGCGCTGACGCTCGGTGACGGAGATGGCTTTACGCGCATCCAGCAGGTTGAAGCTGTGGGCGGCTTTCAGAATACGCTCGTAAGCTGGCAGCGGCAGCGGATTTTCCAGCGCCAGCAGCTGCTGCGCTTCTTTCTCGTACTGCTCGAAGCAGGTGAACAGGAAGTCCACGTCCGCGTATTCGAAGTTGTAAGTGGACTGCTCCACTTCGTTCTGATGGAACACGTCGCCGTAGGTGGTTTTACCCAGCGGGCCGTCGCTCCAGACCAGGTCGTAAACGCTGTCTACGCCCTGAATGTACATGGCCAGACGTTCCAGACCGTAGGTGATCTCGCCGGTAACCGGTTTACACTCCAGACCACCAACCTGCTGGAAGTAAGTGAACTGCGTCACTTCCATGCCGTTTAGCCACACTTCCCAGCCCAGTCCCCAGGCACCCAGCGTCGGGTTTTCCCAGTTATCTTCCACGAAACGGATATCGTGGATAGTCGGGTCCATGCCCAGCTCTTTCAGAGAACCAAGGTACAGCTCCTGAATATTGTCCGGCGATGGCTTAATGACCACCTGGAACTGATAGTAGTGCTGTAAACGGTTGGGGTTTTCGCCGTAGCGACCATCGGTCGGGCGACGAGAAGGCTGAACATAAGCAGCCGCCATCGGTTCTGGCCCCAGCGCGCGCAGACAGGTCATTGGGTGAGAGGTTCCCGCGCCGACTTCCATGTCCAATGGTTGAACAATGGTGCAGCCCTGGCGAGCCCAGTAATCCTGTAAGGTCAGGATCAAGCCCTGGAAGGTCCTGGTATCAAACTTTTGCATATTATTTCGTGCTGGATACGTGTGGATTTAAAGGAAGGGATCAGTATACCCGCTGGATGGAAGATATACAGTATGAAACGGGAAAAAGCAGGGCTTAACGCATGGAAAGATGCAAAAAATGGCCATCTGCGTCAAAAGAACAGACAAACTGCTCTTTACGGAAGGTATAACCGCGCATTTCATAGCTTCCCTGGAACTGTTCGAAGGCGGTGACGTCGATTTTTTGCTCGCCGGTGTTATAACGTTTTGCCGCCTGATCCTTGCATAACGCTTCCATATTCAACGAACGCAGAGGATCAACCTTTACCCGTTGTGCTTTCTGCACGGGTGACGGTGTAGAACAACCCACTAGCACCATAAGCGCCATTGCCGGAAAGAAAGCGTTCATCATCATTAAATTACCGTCTGGTTTGCAGGTGAGTCTTATTATTTATATCGGTATAGTGGCTGATATCTTACGAATTTCCTTAAGCCTCTATAAGCTGTAGTGTTAAAACTCAGATTATTCCAGTGCGCCAACTGAATGATTTATCGGTCAGACTTTTTTTAACCAGATACAGAGACACAGATGCAGCCCAAAATTTACTGGATTGATAACCTGCGAGGGATAGCGTGTTTAATGGTGGTGATGATTCACACCACTACCTGGTATGTGACCAATGCTCATAGTGTTAGCCCCGTCACCTGGGATATCGCCAATGTTCTGAACTCTGCCTCTCGTGTCAGCGTGCCGCTATTTTTCATGATTTCCGGCTATCTCTTTTTTGGCGAACGCAGCGCCCAGCCGCGCCATTTCTTGCGTATCGGCTTATGTCTGTTTTTTTATAGCGCAATCGCGCTGCTCTACATTGCACTGTTTACCTCCATTAATGTGGAGTTAGCGCTGAAAAACCTGCTGCAAAAGCCAGTGTTTTACCACTTATGGTTTTTCTTCGCGATTGCGGTGATTTATCTGGTTTCACCGCTGATTCAGGTGAAGAACGTCGGCGGAAAAATGTTGCTGGTGCTAATGGTGGTGATTGGTATCATCGCTAACCCAAACACCGTGCCGCAGAAAATCGACGGTTTTGAATGGCTGCCAATTAACTTATATATCAATGGCGATACTTTTTACTACATTCTGTATGGCATGTTGGGCCGCGCTATAGGGATGATGGACACACAGCATAAAGCACTGTCGTGGGTGAGCGCCGCACTGTTTGCGACGGGAGTTTTTATTATCTCTCGCGGGACATTATATGAATTGCAGTGGCGCGGAAATTTTGCCGATACCTGGTATCTTTACAGTGGGCCGATGGTTTTTATCTGCGCAATCGCGCTATTGACTCTGGTTAAAAACACGCTGGATACGCGTACCATTCGCGGACTTGGCTTAATCTCCCGCCATTCGTTGGGTATATACGGATTCCACGCCTTGATTATTCATGCGCTGCGCACCCGGGGAATTGAGCTTAAAAATTGGCCAATACTGGATATTATTTGGATTTTTTGCGCGACGTTGGCAGCGAGTTTGTTACTTTCTATGCTGGTACAACGAATCGACAGAAACAGATTAGTGAGTTAAGTAAAAGCCCGGTCACATTGGACTGACCGGGCTTACGTGAGTTATTCGCTGTATTCTTCCTGGGTAACCTGTGTTTCTTTTGGTGGGTTTATTCCGGCATCACGAATATTTTTCTGCACCGCTACTGCACCAAACAAGCTTAAGAAGAAAGCCAGTCCATAAAAACCTTTTTCGCTGAGTAATAATGTCGCATTCCACAGACCTACCATCAGTAATGCAACAGAGATAATAAAGACAGTCAGGCAGGTCATATAATAAATGGAAGTGGTCGGTATGCCTTCATACTTGTCCCGAACGGTCTTTTGATAAGACGCCGCAGAAAACAGTCCTAATACCAGTACGGCAAAATAATATCCTTTTTCATTTAACTGCATCTCTGCATTCCATAGCCCTAACAGATAGGTAACGATACCACCAACGAGAGCTATCCATGACACAATACTAAAGGCCGGTGAATAGGTTGATATTTTGTTGTCCATCACAGTATTCCTTTCATTCCTGAATGTGTAAGAGCTTTATGTTGCTCATACCGAGCGAAACAAACGCATTTGACCAAACAAGCAGACAAAAAAGGCGATGGGGTAGATCACCATTTCATAAGCATTGATAGGTGCATTTAAAACACCGATAAACAAGAGACCGATAGTGATTAACGCAACTAACTGGCAAATATGGGTAAAAAAATTATCCAGTTGCCCGAGTTTTTCTGCGCGAAGATATGCATAGTTGCCAAAAGTTGCTGTCATTAACACGCCAAGAAAATAGCCTTTTCCACTCAACAATGGGCATGAGATCCATAGCCCAACCAGATAAACCAGCGCCCCGACAACAAATAATAGTTTTGCCACAGTTTTTGAGGTTTTCATAACGATCTCCATATCTACCAGCGATACATTACGAGTAACCAACGAAAGACAAAACTGAAAAATGCCATTAACAAATGATTTTCAGAATAAATTCATACTAAATATTAATTAATTGCTGAGATATATAGATGTGAATTATCCCCCACCCGGTCAGGCAGGGGATAACGTTTACGCCATTAATGGCAGAAGTTGCTGATAGAGGCGACGGAATGTTTCACGTCGTGGCTGATAAGCGGCATAACGCTGCGCATCTGGTAGATGCGACTGTTCTAACGGTAGCTGCGGCAACAACTCAATGAGCGATTTCTCTGGATTCGCCGCAATCTGCGCCAGCCTTGCTGCGCCCAGTGCTGGCCCCACATCCCCCCCCGTACGGTAATCGAGCTGCTGACCGCTGATATCCGCCAGCATCTGACGCCAGTACTCACTACGCGCCCCGCCACCAATCAACGTAACACTTTGCGGTTTAATGCCGCAGGCATGCACGACATCCATGCCATCTGCCAGCGCATAACCCACGCCTTCCAGCACTGCTCGCGCCAGTTCATTGGGGCCATGTTGATGAGTCAAACCAAAGAAAACCCCTTTCGCCTGGGGATTATTGTGTGGTGTACGCTCGCCGGAAAGATAAGGCAGAAACCAAACTGGCTCGGCACTTTCATCAGCCTGTTGAGCTGCAGCGATTAAAGCTGGGACATTGCTCAGGCCGGTTAATTTCGCGGCCCAATCCAGACACGACGCTGCACTCAGCATTACAGACATTAAATGCCAACGCTGCGGTAGCGCATGGCAAAAGCTGTGTACGGCGCTTTCTGGCTTGCTTAAGAACCCTTCGCTGACAGCAAAATAGACCCCCGACGTCCCCAGCGATAACATTGCCTGATTAGCATCAACCATTCCCACACCAACTGCACCAGCTGCATTGTCGCCACCGCCTGCGACAACTGGCACCGTCGCCATACCCCACGCTTTCGCAACTTCAGGTAACAAAGCACCAGTAATTTCGCTGCCTTCGTATAATGCGGGCATCTGGTCACGAGATAAGTCGCAAGCCTGCAGCATGACGTCACTCCAGTCACGCTTTGCGACATCCAGCCACATGGTGCCAGCTGCGTCAGACATATCGCTGGCAAACTCCCCCGTCATACGCAGACGCAAGTAATCTTTCGGTAATAATACTTTGTCGATTTGACGGAATATCTCCGGCTCATGCCGCTGAACCCATAGCAATTTAGGCGCAGTAAATCCGGGCATCATCAGGTTGCCGGTAATCACTCGTGATTGCGGAACTCTCGCTTCCAGCAAAGTGCACTCTTGCGCACAGCGCCCGTCGTTCCACAAAATGGCAGGGCGCAATACCCGTTGTTGAGCATCCAGTAAGGTTGCTCCGTGCATCTGGCCGGCAATACCCAATGCTTTAACGTCCTGCAGAGAATGCTGATCGCCCAGAGCTTTCATTGCGCGATCAGTTGCCTGCCACCACTGTTCCGGGTCTTGTTCCGACCAGAGTGGATGCGGGCGCGAAACGGTCAGCTTTTCCGTTTGCGAAGCAACCACCTCACCCTGCTCGTTAAGCAAAATAACTTTTACGCCCGAGGTGCCAAGATCTATCCCGATATACATATCGATCGTTCCTTAAAAAAATGCCCGGTATCGCTACCGATAACCGGGCCAACGGACTGCACAGTTAGCCGTTATTTGTCGAACAGATAATGATTTACCAGATTTTCCAGTTGCTCCTGGCGACCACTCTGATGCACCGGAGACAAATTATGTTCCTGAGCATATTTGGCTAAATCTGCCAGTGACATTTGGCCTTTCAGGATTTGCTGGCCTAATTCGCTATTCCAGCCGGAATAACGCTGCGCGATGCGTTTATCCAGCTCGCCATCTTCAATCATGCGCGCTGCAATTTTCAGCGCCAGTGCCATCGTATCCATCGCGCCGATATGACCGTAAAACAGATCATATTTATCAGTACTTTGACGACGTACTTTGGCATCGAAGTTCAGACCGCCGGTGGTGAAACCGCCTGCTTTGAGAATTTCATACATTACCAGCGCATTCTCTTCCACACTGTTCGGGAACTGATCGGTGTCCCAGCCCAGTTGAGCATCGCCACGGTTGGCGTCGACAGAACCAAACAGGCCAAGCGCAATGGCGGTGGCAATTTCATGATGGAAAGAGTGACCTGCCAGCGTCGCGTGGTTAGCTTCAATGTTCAGTTTAATCTCTTTTTCCAGACCAAACTGTTTCAGGAAGCCATAGACTGTCGCAGCATCGTAATCATATTGATGTTTAGTCGGTTCTTGCGGTTTCGGTTCGATAAGCAACGTGCCCTGGAAGCCGATTTTATGTTTATGCTCAACCACCATTTGCATAAAGCGGCCCAGTTGTTCACGCTCCTGACGCAAATCGGTATTTAACAGCGTTTCGTAACCTTCACGACCGCCCCACAGGACATAGTTTTCACCACCCAATTTATGGGTTGCTTCCATCGCTGTAACAACTTGCGTTGCCGCCCAGCTGAAGACTTCTGGATCTGGGTTCGTCGCCGCACCCGCGCCATAGCGAGGGTTTGTAAAGCAGTTAGCGGTTCCCCACAGCAGCTTCACGCCGCTCTCTTCTTGCTTGCCTGCCAGAACATCAACCATTTGCGCAAAATTATTGATGTACTCTTTTAACGACGCGCCCTCAGGAGAAACATCCACATCGTGGAAGCAATAAAATGGCACATGTAACTTGTGGAAAAACTCAAATGCGACATCTGCTTTACGCTTCGCCAACGCCAGTGCCTCACCAGGCTGCTGCCACGGACGATTAAACGCCCCCACACCAAACATATCCGCCCCGTTCCAGCAGAAGGTGTGCCAGTAGCAGGCGGCAAATCGCAAGTGCTCTTCCATACGCTTGCCCAACACCAGTTCGTCGGGATTGTAGTGACGGAATGCTAACGGGTTTGAGGATTTTGAGCCTTCATAACGAACGCGATCGAGCTGGTCAAAATAGGCTTGCATATTGAACTCCATAATCAGGTAATGCCGCGGGTGATGGATGATGTCGTAATATTGGGCACTCCCTTTCAGTTGCTCAATTATGTTATTTCACACTGCTATTGAGATAATTCACAAGTGTGCGCTCGCTCGCAAAATAAAATGGAATGATGAAACTGGGTAATTCCTCGAAGAGAAAAATGCAATAAGTACAATTGCGCAACAAAAGTAAGATCTCGGTCATAAATCAAGAAATAAACCAAAAATCGTAATCGAAAGATAAAAATCTGTAATTGTTTTCCCCTGTTTAGTTGCTAAAAATTGGTTACGTTTATCGCGGTGATTGTTACTTATTAAAGCTGTCCTCTAACTACAGAAGGCCCTACACCATGAAAATAAAGAACATTCTACTCACCCTTTGCACCTCACTCCTGCTTACCAACGTTGCTGCACACGCCAAAGAAGTCAAAATAGGTATGGCGATTGATGATCTCCGTCTTGAACGCTGGCAAAAAGATCGAGATATCTTTGTGAAAAAGGCAGAATCTCTCGGCGCGAAAGTATTTGTACAGTCTGCAAATGGCAATGAAGAAACACAAATGTCGCAGATTGAAAACATGATAAACCGGGGTGTCGATGTTCTTGTCATTATTCCGTATAACGGTCAGGTATTAAGTAACGTTGTAAAAGAAGCCAAACAAGAAGGCATTAAAGTATTAGCTTACGACCGTATGATTAACGATGCGGATATCGATTTTTATATTTCTTTCGATAACGAAAAAGTCGGTGAACTGCAGGCAAAAGCCCTGGTCGATATTGTTCCACAAGGTAATTACTTCCTGATGGGCGGCTCGCCGGTAGATAACAACGCCAAGCTGTTCCGCGCCGGACAAATGAAAGTGTTAAAACCTTACGTTGATTCCGGAAAAATTAAAGTCGTTGGTGACCAATGGGTTGATGGCTGGTTACCGGAAAACGCATTGAAAATTATGGAAAACGCGCTAACCGCCAATAATAACAAAATTGATGCTGTAGTTGCCTCAAACGATGCCACCGCAGGTGGGGCAATTCAGGCATTAAGCGCGCAAGGTTTATCAGGGAAAGTAGCAATTTCCGGCCAGGATGCGGATCTCGCAGGTATTAAACGTATTGCTGCCGGTACGCAAACTATGACGGTATATAAACCTATTACATTGCTGGCAAATACTGCCGCAGAAATTGCCGTTGAGTTGGGCAATGGTCAGGAGCCAAAAGCAGATACCTCACTGAATAATGGCTTGAAAGATGTCCCCTCCCGCCTCCTGACACCGATAGATGTGAATAAAAACAACATCAAAGATACGGTAATTAAAGACGGATTCCACAAAGAGAGCGAGTTGTAAGCGTTACGCCCCAGCGCGGAGCGGGGGCGTGATTTCTCTCCATGCCGCGTGAATGAATTGGCTTAGGTGGAGTCGTTATGCCTTATCTACTTGAAATGAAGAACATTACCAAAACCTTCGGCAGTGTGAAGGCGATTGATAACGTCAGCTTGCGGTTGAATGCTGGCGAAATCGTCTCACTCTGTGGGGAAAATGGGTCTGGTAAATCAACGCTGATGAAAGTGCTGTGTGGTATTTATCCCCATGGCTCCTACGAAGGCGAAATTATTTTTGCGGGAGAAGAGATTCAGGCGAGTCACATCCGCGATACCGAACGCAAAGGTATCGCCATCATTCACCAGGAATTGGCCCTGGTGAAAGAATTGACCGTGCTGGAAAATATCTTCCTGGGTAACGAAATAACCCACAATGGCATTATGGATTATGACCTGATGACGCTACGCTGTCAGAAGCTGCTCGCACAGGTCAGTTTATCCATTTCACCTGATACCCGCGTTGGCGATTTAGGGCTTGGGCAACAACAACTGGTTGAAATTGCCAAGGCACTTAATAAACAGGTGCGCTTGTTAATTCTCGATGAACCGACAGCCTCATTAACTGAGCAGGAAACGTCGGTTTTACTGGATATTATTCGCGATCTACAACAGCACGGTATCGCCTGTATTTATATTTCGCACAAACTCAACGAAGTCAAAGCGATTTCCGATACGATTTGCGTTATTCGCGACGGACAGCACATTGGTACGCGTGATGCTGCCGGAATGAGTGAAGACGATATTATCACCATGATGGTCGGGCGAGAGTTAACCGCGCTTTACCCTAATGAACCACATACCACCGGAGATGAAATATTACGTATTGAACATCTGACGGCATGGCATCCGGTTAATCGTCATATTAAACGAGTTAATGATGTCTCGTTTTCCCTGAAACGTGGCGAAATACTGGGTATTGCCGGACTCGTTGGTGCCGGACGTACCGAGACCATTCAGTGCCTGTTTGGTGTGTGGCCCGGACAATGGGAAGGAAAAATTTATATTGATGGCAAACAGGTAGATATTCGTAACTGTCAGCAAGCCATCGCCCAGGGGATTGCGATGGTCCCCGAAGACAGAAAGCGCGACGGCATCGTTCCGGTAATGGCGGTTGGTAAAAATATTACCCTCGCCGCACTCAATAAATTTACCGGTGGCATTAGCCAGCTTGATGACGCGGCAGAGCAAAAATGTATTCTGGAATCAATCCAGCAACTCAAAGTTAAAACGTCGTCCCCCGACCTTGCTATTGGACGTTTGAGCGGCGGCAATCAGCAAAAAGCGATCCTCGCTCGCTGTCTGTTACTTAACCCGCGCATTCTCATTCTTGATGAACCCACCAGGGGTATCGATATTGGCGCGAAATACGAGATCTACAAATTAATTAACCAACTCGTCCAGCAGGGTATTGCCGTTATTGTCATCTCTTCTGAATTACCTGAAGTGCTCGGCCTTAGCGATCGTGTACTAGTGATGCATGAAGGGAAACTAAAAGCCAACCTGATAAATCATAACCTGACTCAGGAGCAGGTGATGGAAGCCGCATTGAGGAGCGAACATCATGTCGAAAAGCAATCCGTCTGAAGTGAAATTGGCCGTACCGACATCCGGTGGCTTCTCCGGGCTGAAATCACTGAATTTGCAGGTCTTCGTGATGATTGCAGCTATCATCGCAATCATGCTGTTCTTTACCTGGACCACCGATGGTGCCTACTTAAGCGCCCGTAACGTCTCCAACCTGTTACGCCAGACCGCGATTACCGGCATCCTCGCGGTAGGAATGGTGTTCGTCATAATTTCTGCTGAAATCGACCTTTCCGTCGGCTCAATGATGGGGCTATTAGGTGGCGTCGCGGCGATTTGTGACGTCTGGCTAGGCTGGCCTTTACCACTTACCATCATTGTGACGCTGGTTCTGGGACTGCTTCTCGGTGCCTGGAACGGATGGTGGGTCGCGTATCGTAAAGTTCCTTCATTTATTGTCACCCTCGCGGGCATGTTGGCATTTCGCGGCATACTCATTGGCATCACCAACGGCACGACAGTATCCCCCACCAGCGCCGCGATGTCACAAATTGGGCAAAGCTATCTCCCCGCCAGCACCGGCTTCATCATTGGCGCGCTTGGCTTAATGGCTTTTGTTGGTTGGCAATGGCGCGGAAGAATGCGCCGTCAGGCTTTGGGTTTGCAGTCTCCGGCCTCTACCGCAGTAGTCGGTCGCCAGGCTTTAACCGCTATCATCGTATTAGGCGCAATCTGGCTGTTGAATGATTATCGTGGCGTTCCCACTCCTGTTCTGCTGCTGACGTTGCTGTTACTCGGCGGAATGTTTATGGCAACGCGGACAGCATTTGGACGACGCATTTATGCCATCGGCGGCAATCTGGAAGCAGCACGTCTCTCCGGGATTAACGTTGAACGCACCAAACTTGCCGTGTTCGCTATTAACGGATTAATGGTAGCCATCGCCGGATTAATCCTCAGTTCTCGACTTGGCGCTGGTTCACCTTCTGCGGGGAATATCGCCGAGCTGGACGCAATTGCAGCATGCGTGATTGGCGGCACCAGTCTGGCAGGCGGCGTCGGGAGCGTGGCTGGAGCGGTAATGGGGGCATTCATCATGGCTTCACTGGATAACGGTATGAGTATGATGGATGTACCGACCTTCTGGCAGTATATCGTTAAAGGTGCGATTCTGTTGCTGGCAGTATGGATGGACTCCGCAACCAAACGCCGTTCTTGATTTTGATAAAAATTTTCTCAAAGCCGGTAACGTATTACCGGTTTTGAGTTTTTGCATGATTCAGCAGGAAAAGAACCATGTTTACTAAACGTCACCGCATCACATTACTGTTCAATGCCAATAAAGCCTATGACCGGCAGGTAGTAGAAGGCGTAGGGGAATATTTACAGGCGTCACAATCGGAATGGGATATTTTCATTGAAGAAGATTTCCGCGCCCGCATTGATAAAATCAAGGACTGGTTAGGAGATGGCGTCATTGCCGACTTCGACGACAAACAAATCGAGCAAGCGCTGGCTGATGTCGACGTCCCCATTGTTGGGGTTGGCGGCTCGTATCACCTTGCAGAAAGTTACCCACCCGTTCATTACATTGCCACCGATAACTATGCGCTGGTTGAAAGCGCATTTTTGCATTTAAAAGAGAAAGGCGTTAACCGCTTTGCTTTTTATGGTCTTCCGGAATCAAGCGGCAAACGTTGGGCCACTGAACGCGAATATGCATTTCGTCAGCTTGTCGCCGAAGAAAAGTATCGCGGAGTGGTTTATCAGGGGTTAGAAACCGCACCAGAGAACTGGCAACACGCGCAAAATCGGCTGGCAGACTGGCTACAAACGCTGCCACCGCAAACCGGGATTATTGCCGTTACTGACGCCCGGGCGCGGCATATTCTGCAAGTATGTGAACATCTACACATTCCCGTACCGGAAAAATTATGCGTGATTGGCATCGATAACGAAGAACTGACCCGCTATCTGTCGCGTGTCGCCCTTTCTTCGGTCGCTCAGGGCGCGCGGCAAATGGGCTATCAGGCGGCAAAACTGTTGCATCGATTATTAGATAAAGAAGAAATGCCGCTACAGCGGATTTTGGTCCCTCCAGTTCGCGTCATTGAACGGCGCTCAACAGATTACCGTTCGCTGACCGATCCCGCCGTTATTCAGGCCATGCATTACATTCGTAATCACGCCTGTAAAGGGATTAAAGTGGATCAGGTACTCGATGCGGTCGGGATCTCGCGCTCCAATCTTGAGAAGCGTTTTAAAGAAGAGGTGGGTGAAACCATCCATGCCATGATTCATGCCGAGAAGCTGGAGAAAGCGCGCAGTCTGCTGATTTCAACCACCTTGTCGATCAATGAGATATCGCAAATGTGCGGTTATCCATCGCTGCAATATTTCTACTCTGTTTTTAAAAAAGCATATGACACGACGCCAAAAGAGTATCGCGATGTAAATAGCGAGGTCATGTTGTAGCGATGATGAGAATTGTCGGCGTCGCATCAGGTAACTCAGCACAACCACCTGATGCGATCAAAAGCCTTATCCGACCGACAAGTCGGATAAGGCTCGAGGAAATACAATTACATATGCGCCGCGATTAACCGTTGGTTATCCTGGTACATTGCGAACAGGTAGTTGTTATAACTCTTCCCTTTGGTCGAGTAGCCCTTCAGCTTGTGAATCATCGCTGTGGCAGTCACTTCCTGATCAGCTTTACGCAGCTGCGCACGCGATTTACGGAACGAAGAGTAAGCCGGATGCGTATTGAGGTTAGTGACATAGGCGCTCACCGATTCTTTGACAGAACTAAACTGTGAGTACCCTTTCACTTTACCCGGCGCATTGGTACAACGTCCTTTCATGCATTTCATGCCGAAAAGATTGTTGTTGTTGCGCGCCAGCTTCGACGTTCCCCAACCGCTTTCTGCTGCAGCCATCGTCGCCACCATACTGGTAGGGATAATGTCTACGCGTTCAAGCAAGGTATTCCACGGGATTTTTCGCGTATTACCAGACCACTTCACCTTGTAGCGTTTGGCGATGTCTTTCAGACGCGCACGCTCAGCAGGTGACCATTGGCCCTGATACTGTTTTGAAATCAGCCAGTTACGTTCTGCAGTAATGGCTGCATTTTGGCTGGTAATGTAAGGCATTACGGTCCGGAGAAACGCCTTTTTCCTTGGTGTTCCGGAAGGGTATTTTCGCAAATCAGGAAGTGAACTACTCTTTGCACTATTGCGAGAATACTCTTGTTTACTGCTTACCTGTTTATTACTAGCTTTAGTTAAGTGGGACTTTTGACTCGCTGTTGTTGTGTGCGTCTTCGCTAACACCTCACTCGAAAACACCAGAGTGAGTAACATAAGAATCATCGCCCCATATCGTCGTATGGGAGTCAAAATCATCAGGTCTCCTGGTCGGATTTAATCATTCCAACACCTTATATTTTTCACAAATTTGAGAGTTGAATCTCAAATCATATCAAAAATAGCTGTCAAGAGCACCCCAAGGAATAGTCCAAATCTGAAACTATGTCACGTGTTAACGATTCAGATTGGCGCTAAATCGCAGAAAATGTGGGGTTTATCGCAAAATTCAGCCGTTTTTTGCGCGAGATCGCTCACCCTTGCTTCTCATCCTGTGGACTTACCGCTCAGGGATGAGTTTTGTATGGCTTATCGCTGGCAAACTGTCTGAAATCGCAGCAATAAGGACTCATCCGCCATGAAACTCGCCGCCTGTTTTCTGACACTCCTTCCTGGCTTCGCCGTTGCCGCCAGCTGGACTTCTCCGGGGTTCCCTGCCTTTAGTGAACAGGGAACGGGAACATTTGTCAGCCACGCGCAGTTGCCCAAAGGTACGCGTCCACTAACGCTAAATTTTGACCAACAGTGCTGGCAGCCTGCGGATGCGATAAAACTCAATCAGATGCTTTCCCTGCAACCTTGTAGCAACACGCCGCCTCAATGGCGATTGTTCAGGGACGGCGAATATACGCTGCAAATAGACACCCGCTCCGGCACGCCAACATTGATGATTTCCATCCAGAACGCCGCCGAACCGGTAGCAAGCCAGGTCCGTGTATGCCCGAAATGGGATGGATTACCGCTCACGCTGGATGTCAGCGCCACTTTTCCGGAAGGAGCCGCCGTACGGGATTATTACAGCCAGCAAATTGCGATAGTGAAGAACGGTCAAATAACGTTACAACCCGCTGCCACCAGCAACGGTTTACTCCTGCTGGAACGGGCAGAAACTGACGCCCCTGCCCCTTTCGACTGGCATAACGCCACGGTTTACTTTGTGCTGACAGATCGTTTCGAAAACGGCGATCCCAGTAATGACCAGAGTTACGGACGTCATAAAGACGGTATGGCGGAAATAGGTACTTTTCACGGCGGCGATTTACGCGGCCTGACCAACAAACTGGATTATCTCCAGCAGCTGGGCGTCAATGCTTTGTGGATAAGCGCCCCATTTGAGCAAATTCACGGCTGGGTCGGCGGCGGTACAAAAGGTGATTTCCCGCATTATGCCTACCACGGTTATTACACACAGGACTGGACGAATCTTGATGCCAATATGGGCAACGAAGCCGATCTACGGACGCTGGTTGATAGCGCGCATCAGCGCGGTATTCGTATTCTCTTTGATGTCGTGATGAACCACACCGGCTATGCCACGCTGGCGGATATGCAGGAGTATCAGTTTGGCGCGTTATATCTTTCTGGTGACGAGCTGAAAAAAACGCTGGGTGAACGCTGGAGTGACTGGAAACCTGCCGCCGGGCAAACCTGGCATAGCTTTAACGATTACATTAATTTCAGCGACAAAACAGGCTGGGATAAATGGTGGGGAAAAAACTGGATCAGAACGGATATCGGCGATTACGACAATCCTGGATTTGACGATCTCACTATGTCGCTGGCCTTTTTGCCGGATATCAAAACCGAATCAACGACCGCTTCTGGTCTGCCGGTGTTCTATAAAAACAAAACGGATACCCACGCTAAAGTCATCGACGGCTTTACCCCTCGCGATTACTTAACCCACTGGTTAAGTCAGTGGGTCCGCGACTATGGGATTGATGGTTTTCGAGTCGATACCGCCAAACATGTTGAGTTGCCCGCCTGGCAGCAACTGAAAACCGAAGCCAGCGCCGCGCTTCGCGAATGGAAAAAAGCTAACCCCGACAAAGCATTAGATGACAAACCTTTCTGGATGACCGGTGAAGCCTGGGGCCACGGCGTGATGCAAAGTGACTACTATCGCCACGGCTTCGATGCGATGATCAATTTCGATTATCAGGAGCAGGCGGCGAAAGCAGTCGATTGTCTGGCGCAGATGGATACGACCTGGCAGCAAATGGCGGAGAAATTGCAGGGTTTCAACGTGTTGAGCTACCTCTCGTCGCATGATACCCGCCTGTTCCGTGAAGGGGGCGACAAAGCAGCAGAGTTATTATTATTAGCGCCAGGCGCGGTACAAATCTTTTATGGTGATGAATCCTCGCGTCCGTTCGGTCCTACCGGTTCTGATCCGCTGCAAGGTACGCGTTCGGATATGAACTGGCAGGATGTTAGCGGTAAATCTGCCACCAGCGTCGCGCACTGGCAGAAAATCAGCCAGTTCCGCGCCCGTCATCCCGCAATTGGCGCGGGCAAACAAACGACACTTTCGCTGAAGCAGGGCTACGGCTTTGTTCGTGAGCATGGCGACGATAAAGTGCTGGTCATCTGGGCTGGGCAACAGTGACTTTTCCGGCTTCCCGTTAGTCAGTACCTCGGGAAGCCGCCAACCAGGATAAAATGTCAGCCCTAATCAGCGTTGCAGGATAAAGCACCACTCACTCTTCAACAGACTGATTTGCACCCCAGCAAATGTAGCGTTATTGTTACCTTCCTTGCTACAGAGTTCGACAGATATCCCGCTATGACATTCTCCCTTTTTGGTGACAAATTTACCCGCCACTCCGGCATTACGCTGCTGATGGAAGATCTGAACGACGGTTTACGCACGCCTGGCGCGATTATGCTCGGCGGCGGTAATCCGGCGCAGATCCCGGAAATGCAGGACTACTTCCAGACGCTACTGACCGACATGCTGGAAAGTGGCAAAGCGACTGATGCACTGTGCAATTACGACGGTCCACAGGGGAAAACGGAGCTACTCACACTGCTTGCCGGAATGCTGCACGAGAAGTTGGGTTGGGATATCGAACCACAGAATATTGCACTAACAAACGGCAGCCAGAGCGCGTTTTTCTACTTATTTAATCTATTTGCCGGACGCCGTGCCGATGGTCGGGTCAAAAAAGTGCTGTTCCCGCTGGCACCGGAATACATTGGCTACGCTGACGCCGGACTGGAAGAAGATCTGTTTGTCTCTGCGCGTCCGAATATTGAACTGCTGCCTGAAGGCCAGTTTAAATACCACGTCGATTTTGAGCATCTGCATATTGGCGAAGAAACCGGGATGATTTGCGTCTCCCGGCCGACGAATCCAACAGGCAATGTGATTACTGACGAAGAGTTGCTGAAGCTTGACGCGCTGGCGAATCAACACGGCATTCCGCTGGTGATTGATAACGCTTATGGCGTCCCGTTCCCGGGTATCATCTTCAGTGAAGCGCGCCCGCTATGGAATCCGAATATCGTGCTGTGCATGAGTCTTTCCAAGCTGGGTCTACCTGGCTCCCGCTGCGGCATTATCATCGCCAATGAAAAAATCATCACCGCCATCACCAATATGAACGGCATTATCAGCCTGGCACCTGGCGGTATTGGTCCGGCGATGATGTGTGAAATGATTAAGCGTAACGATCTGCTGCGCCTGTCTGAAACAGTCATCAAACCGTTTTACTACCAGCGTGTTCAGGAAACTATCGCCATCATTCGCCGCTATTTACCGGAAAATCGCTGCCTGATTCATAAACCGGAAGGAGCCATTTTCCTCTGGCTATGGTTTAAGGATTTGCCCATTACGACCGAGCAGCTCTATCAGCGCCTGAAAGCACGCGGCGTGCTGATGGTGCCGGGGCACAACTTCTTCCCAGGACTGGATAAACCGTGGCCACATACACATCAATGTATGCGCATGAACTACGTGCCGGAGCCGGAGAAAATTGAGGCGGGTGTGAAGATTCTGGCGGAAGAGATTGAACGCGCCTGGGCTGAAAGCCATTAATACGCTATTCCGGCGTTGAGAAACGCCGGAAAAACGTTTCAAACAGGCTGCTGCCGTAGCCGATGCCGCTGCACTTTCTCGACATCCATGCACTGCAACGCCTTTGTCGGGCAGGCTTCAACACAGGCCGGTCCCGTCGCCCGATGCCAGCACAGATCGCACTTAATCGCCCTCGCCTTTTTGCGCGAAGAAACGACCTCCATCGCACCAAACGGGCAAGCCAGCATACAGCTTTTACAGCCAATGCAACGTGATTGTTCAACGAAAATATGCCCATGTTCGCGGCTTATCGCGTCAACAGGGCAGACATTCGCGCACGGTGCATCTTCACACTGATGACAGGCTACTGCCGTGGTCCAGCTGTGGTCTTTAATAACACGAATACGGGAAATAAACTCGTCTGGTGACAACGCAGCGCAATCCTGATTCTCCTGATGCGACACTGCGCAAGCCACTTCACAGGTACGGCAACCGATACATTTCGTCGCATCCGCAATAATAAACCGGTTCATGATCACTCCTTTGCACTAAAACAGCAGAGTGCCAGAGAGCACGTCCCTACTGCTTTGATCCAACGAAGGAAATGTTAAAGTTTTGGCACTTGTCCAAAGCGTTATGTGATCGCGCCAAGGTCATCCCTGACAGTAAATCCCAGTTCATTAGAAATAGCCTGCGCGGTTTCACGCAGTGGTTTCAGGAGATTTTTCTCCCCCACCTGTTTCAGACGTGATGTCGAAAGCGAAATCGACACGGCACTACGAATTGATATGTTCCTTGCTGTAACGCCGCTTCCACGCTGCTGGCGTTAAACCGGTGTGTTTGCGAAAAATCTGCCGGAAATAGCCAACGTCATTAAACCCGCACAACGCCGCCACTTCCGTGAGCGATCGCGCTTCGCTAATTAACAGCTTTTCGGCTTCGCGCACCCGCTGGCGATGGATTGCTTCTGTTAACGTCAGATGAAACACCCGCCGGTAGACGCGCCCAAGATAATCGGCATTGCAGTACAGCTCGCGGGCCAGAAGCACCGTAGAAAGCGGGCGATGATATTGCGTGCGGATCAGTTTCTGCGCTTTCCAGGCAAGGGTGGTGCCTGCGCCATCGGCCTGTTCATCAAGACGCGCGTCACGGGTGAGCTGCTGCAAAATGAGCAGCACAATAAACTCCAGCGCCGGAGTGCGTTGATGCTTTTCCTGTTCGCTTAAGAACTGGCGAAACAGGGCCACCAGCGCCTGCGGATCGACAACCTTCGTTTGTTGCGGCACGCTAAGATGAGTAAGCCAGCGAGGGTCGTTGTCCGGCGCTTTAACCTCAAAATGCAGCCAGTAAAATTTGAGATCGGCGGGAAAATCCTCCACCCCAACATGTTGTCGGTTCGGCCAGAGTAATAAACTCTCTCCCGCATCGACCAGAAATATCCGTTCTTCTTCCTGAATCGTTAATCGACCTTTTTCGACAAAGATAATTTCCCATGACTCCAGCCGCCTTGCAGGATGCCTCCCTACGCCACGGGAAATAAATAATCCACCATTTTGCACTTTAATCGGTAACGTCATGGATAATTCGAGCATTGATATGTAATTTCCCGCTTCTTCATTAATGACAAAACACATTACCTTTTGATTATTAATAAAAAACATTAATTTCACCTGATCCATTTCACACTTTTAAATTCAGGTCGGAATCGTCACCTTTTTTTACTCTTTTCTCGCCTTGTTGATATTCCCGTTCACGGCAGAATTAATCAGGTCATTTCAATAAAACTAAAAATTGCTCCCTATTCACGAGGAATATCTATGACCTCTACACCGATTACTACCGCTGATATCGCTAAAGGTAAAATTGACGATGCGTTATCGGTACGGGAAAAAATAGGCTACGGCCTGGGTGACGCAGGCGGCACCGTAATAACTTGCCTGATCATGAACTTTCTCACCTTTTTCTACACCGACGTTTTTGGATTAACTCCGGCGCTGGTTGGCACGCTGTTTATTGCACTGCGCGTGTTTGATGCCATCTCCGACCCGGTGATGGGCGTCATTGCCGACCGGACGCAAAGTCGCTGGGGGCGCTTTCGTCCGTGGCAGCTATGGATTGCCATTCCCATCGGCATTATCGGCATCCTGACGTTCACCGTGCCAGATGCCAGCATGGGAGTAAAAATCGCCTGGGCGTTCGGTACTTACCTGCTCCTTTCAGTCGGTTATACCGCCATCAACGTACCGTACTGCGCGCTGATCAACACCATGACCACCCGCCACAATGAAGTGATCTCCTGCCAGTCCTGGCGATTCGTTCTCTGTGGCGTAGCGGGATTTCTGGTTTCGGTAGGCTTACCGTGGATGGTAGATCTCTTCGGTCAGGGTAATGCCGCGCGCGGCTATCAATTGGGCGTCGGCGTGCTGTGCGCCATTGCCGTGGTGATGTTCCTGTGCTGTTTTTTCTGGGTTCGTGAACGGGTGCCACTCTCCACAATGGGGAAATTTACCCTGCGCGAACATCTTGCCGGGCTGCGGAACAACGACCAACTGCTGCTGATGCTGGTCATGTCTTTCCTGCTGATTAACGTCTTTAATATTCGCGGCGGTGGGTATATGTACTTCATTACCTACGTCTTACAAGGCAGCACGGGCTACACGTCGCTGTTCTTCACCATGGTCACCTTCGCCTCCATTATCGGCTCGGTGATTGTCAGCCCGTTAACGCGGCGTTTCGATACCGTCAAAATTTATTACTACACCAACCTGCTCCTCGCTGCACTGGCGGTGTTGATGTGGTTCCTGCCCTCCGGCCCGGCTTATCAAACGCTGTGGCTGGCGGTGATCCTCGGTAATGGCGTGATTCTTGGCTTCACATTGCCACTGCACTTCTCATTGATGGCCTTTGCCGATGACTACGGCGAGTGGAAAACCCGCGTACGTTCTTCCGGCATGAACTTCGCCTTCAATCTGTTTTTCATCAAGCTGGCCTGGGCCTCCAGCGCCGGGATCATCAGCCTGCTGTTTATTTTTGTCGCCTACCAGCCAGGCGTGGAAAACCAGACCACCAGTTCGCTTGGCGGGATCACGGCGATGGAAACATTACTGCCTGCGCTATTCCACCTGCTGCTGGCAGGGGCGATCCGCTTTTGCAAACTCAATAACCCTATGATGTCACGCATTGCTACCGACCTGCGTCAGCGTCATGTACAGCCTTAAGGAGCACAAGATGAACATTTCGGAAGTCGATCTGCATAAACTGACGGTCAGCGATCCGTTTCTCGGTCAGTACCAACAACTGGTCCGCGACGTGGTGATTCCTTATCAGTGGGATGCCTTGAACGATCGTATACCAGAAGCGGAACCCAGCCATGCGATTGAAAACTTTCGCATTGCCGCCGGACTTCAGGAGGGTGAATTTTACGGGATGGTGTTTCAGGACAGCGATGTCGCCAAATGGCTGGAAGCGGTAGCCTGGTCGCTGTGCCAGAAGCCAGACGCCGAACTGGAAAAAACCGCCGACGAGGTAATCGAACTGATCGCCTCCGCCCAATGCGAAGACGGCTATCTCAATACTTACTTTACGGTAAAAGCACCCGAAGAACGCTGGAGCAATCTGGCGGAGTGTCATGAACTTTACTGCGCAGGTCATCTGATTGAAGCTGGAGTCGCCTTCTTCCAGGCCACGGGCAAGCGGCGCTTGCTGGAAGTGGTTTGCCGTCTGGCCGATCATATCGACAGCGTGTTTGGTCCAGATGAAAGTAAGTTACACGGTTACCCTGGTCACCCGGAAATTGAACTGGCACTGATGCGTCTGTATGAAGTGACCGAAGAGCCGCGCTACCTGGCACTGACGAACTATTTTGTCGAACAACGTGGTGCGCAACCGCACTATTACGACCAGGAATATGAAAAGCGCGGGCAGACATCGCACTGGCACACCTACGGCCCGGCGTGGATGGTGAAAGACAAAGCCTACAGCCAGGCACATTTGCCCCTTGCGCAACAGCAAACCGCCATCGGTCACGCGGTACGTTTTGTCTATCTGATGACCGGCGTCGCGCATCTCGCGCGTTTAAGTCACGATGACAGCAAGCGTCAGAACTGCCTGCGGCTGTGGAACAATATGGCCCAGCGTCAGTTATATATTACCGGCGGCATTGGCTCACAGAGCAGCGGTGAAGCGTTCAGCAGCGATTACGATCTGCCGAATGACACGGTATACGCTGAAAGTTGCGCCTCCATCGGCCTGATGATGTTTGCCCGACGAATGCTGGAAATGGAAGGCGACAGTCAATATGCCGATGTGATGGAGCGCGCACTGTACAACACCGTGCTCGGCGGCATGGCGCTGGATGGCAAACATTTCTTCTATGTGAATCCGCTGGAAGTACATCCAAAATCGCTGAAATTCAACCATATCTACGATCACGTTAAACCGATCCGCCAGCGTTGGTTTGGCTGCGCTTGTTGTCCGCCAAATATCGCCCGCGTGCTGACCTCGATTGGTCATTATCTCTACACGCCGCGAGAAGATGCGTTGTATATCAACATATACGCAGGAAACAGCATGGAAGTGCCGGTAGAAAATGGCACGCTGCGCCTGCGGGTTAGCGGGAACTATCCGTGGCAGGAACAGGTGACGATTGCGGTCGAATCGCCCCAGCCGGTGCGTCATACACTTGCTTTACGTCTGCCGGACTGGTGCACACAGCCGCAGATCATATTGAATGGGGAAGAGGTCGAGCAGGATATTCGTAAAGGGTATTTGCACATTACCCGCGAATGGCAGGAGGGCGACACGCTGAATCTGACTTTGCCGATGCCAGTACGTCGCGTTTACGGTAACCCGCTGGTGCGTCACGTCGCCGGAAAAGTGGCGATTCAGCGCGGCCCGCTGGTGTATTGCCTGGAACAGGCCGACAACGGCGAGTCACTGCATAATCTGTGGCTGCCCACCGATGCGCCATTTACGACATTTGAAGGCAATGGATTGTTTAGCCATAAGATCTTAATCCAGGCACCGGGTTACCGGTATGAACAGAGCAATCCAGAGCAGCAACCGCTGTGGCATTACGACAGCGCGCCAGCCAAACGCCAGACGCAAACTCTGACCTTTATCCCGTGGTTTAGCTGGGCCAACCGGGGTGAAGGCGAAATGCGGATCTGGGTGAATGAGGAAAAGCATTGCCATCCGTAGGTTGGATAAGGCACTCGCGCCGCATCCAACGTAAGGAGCACATTGCCTGATGCGACGCTTAACACGTCTTATCAGGCATACAAGTCGGTGCGAGAGCGTAGGCCAGCCGCACCGACATCCACCGGTGAATTAAAAACGCCAGCTCACGCCGGTGACGAAGGTAAAACTCTCATTACGATCAATCATCGGGCTGTCGGTAATCTCTTCCGGCAGCTCGCTGTATCCTGCGCTCGCCATCAATACGACGTGCTCTCCTATCGGGTATTTTGCCGTCAGGCTGACATAGGGCACCCAGGCATCCTGCGCGGAATAACTTGCCAGACCGCTACGACGGGACTCACTCTCTGAAATGCCATAGTAATAGTCACTGAAATTCTCGTCATAATAGAGAACGCCCAGCGCAGGTGTCAGCGACAGACGACCTATCTGCATTTTGTGGAATACCGATAGCTCCCCCACCCAGCCGTTGCTGTTATCCAGAACGTCCGCAGCTGCAGAGGCTTTCACGGTTCCCCAACGCTCGTGGTGATACCAGGCAACCCCCGCCATAGCCGTACTATCACGCTTATCAAGCTGTTGCATGGCATAATCGTCATTATCGGCAGGGTCAAATTCCAGCGGCATCCAGGATGCGGTCAGGCTAAGTTCATTTTTTTCACTTTGCGACAGAATAAAACCTAACGTGGTCTGACGAACATAAAAAGTATCACCTTCATAGCTAATCAGCGGAATTGCCTTTGTATTTTCATTATAACCGCGATAAGGCGATTCATTATAAGCCGCACCAGCACCAATGGATAATTCAGAAGCAGTTGCGCTTGCCATAAAAGGCAACGCAAATAACGCCACAATATTGCGGTTAATTAACATGTCCGGTATTCCATTTTAAAATAAGATAAAAAAGAGTCGGCATAGTAATGCTTACAATTTCTCCGGTGCAAGATTCATATTTATATAGTAATATATAAAATTATATATAATTGGGCTGTTGCGATGACAAAATTACAACTTAAGTACCGGGAGTTAAAAATTATCTCGGTAATCGCTGCCAGTGAAAATATCAGCCATGCCGCGACTGTACTTGGCATCGCACAGGCCAACGTCAGCAAATATCTTGCTGATTTTGAATCAAAAGTGGGTTTAAAAGTCTTTGACCGAACCACCCGGCAGCTGATGCTCACACCTTTTGGTACCGCGCTGTTACCGTACATCAACGACATGCTGGACAGAAACGAGCAGCTTAATAATTTTATTGCAGATTATAAGCATGAGAAACGTGGTCGGGTCACCATCTACGCCCCAACCGGCATAATTACCTATTTATCCAAACATGTAATCGATAAAATTAAAGATATCGGTGATATCACCTTATCGCTAAAAACCTGCAATCTTGAGCGTAATGCCTTTTATGAAGGCGTCGAATTTCCTGATGACTGTGATGTTTTAATCAGCTACGCTCCACCAAAAGATGAATCGCTGGTTGCCAGTTTTATTACACAATATGCCGTAACCGCTTATGCCAGCCAGCGCTATCTTGAGAAACATCCTATTAGCCGTCCTGACGAACTCGAACATCACTCCTGTATTTTGATCGACTCGATGATGATCGACGACGCGAATATCTGGCGCTTCAACGTCGCCGGGAGTAAAGAGGTGCGGGATTATCGCGTGAAGGGAAATTACGTTTGCGACAACACGCAATCGGCGCTGGAGCTGGCACGAAATCACCTGGGGATTGTGTTTGCGCCAGACAAAAGTGTGCAGAGCGATCTGCAAGACGGCACGCTGGTGCCCTGCTTTCAGCACCCGTATGAATGGTGGCTGGATCTGGTGGCTATCTTCCGTAAACGGGAATACCAGCCCTGGCGGGTCCAGTATGTGCTGGATGAAATGCTGCGTGAAATTCGCCACCAGCTTGCTCAGTCGCAGCAATTGCGGCCTGAACAAGCGGCGGAAAGCGAAGATTAATGATCGAGATAAAGGTAATGCACCCAGCTGGTCATACGTAATAACACTTTGCGCATCACCGAGACATGGCTGAAATGATCAGAGTAGACCGCCACCTGGGCGTAAATACCGTCTGGTAAAGCGCTCAAATCAGTGTGCTCATTCAGTTCAATGGTCGCGATAACGCCATCTGAACCCGGCGCTGTGTTTAACGTCTGTAAGGTGCCGGTCGACTGATAAGCTCCGCCGGGAACAGCTGGACTAATGGCTGCCAGCTTACCGCTGAACACTTTGCCTGGCAGAGCGTTAAATACCACTTCCGCATCATCGCCGGGAGCCAGGCGCAGCAAGGAGTTCTGACGGAACTGCGCCACGATTTGTCGTTTCTGATCGGGTATAAACACCATCACCGGACGTAGCGGCAGCGACGCGGCATAGGTACCCGGACGAATCAGTACCTGGGTCACATAACCATCGCTCGGCGCACGCACTATCGTCTGCTCAAGGTTATATTTTGCTTCCGCGAGCTGCGCTTTCAGGCTGGCGATTTGAGAATGTTCACCCAACACCAGGCTATCCAGCTGGCTCTGGATCTGTTTTTGTTCCGCTGCCGATGACTTTACGGAGGCTTCCTGCGCCAGATAATTTTGCCGCGCCACATCGATATCGCGTTCTGAAAACGGGTTTACTTTCGCCTGGCTGCCGCGTGCGTAACGCTGATACTCTTTAGCGAATTTATCCCGCGTGGCCTTTGCCTGCTGAGTATTCGCCACCATCTCATCTAACTCTGCGCCCAACGCCCGCTGTTTATGTTCTGCGGTAACGATATCCGCCATCAGCCGATCCACCCGCGCCTGATAACGCGTCGGGTCCAGTCGAAATAGCACTTCACCTTTTTTAATCAGCGTATTTTTCTTATCCGTCACTTCAATCACCACACCAGTCACCTGTGGGACAACAGGAATAGAAATAACCGCTTTTTGCGCTTTAAAGGTATACGGATGGTTATAGTTCATTAACAGAATTAGACCGCTGACAATAAATATTCCACCCAAGGCCGCTGTGGGAATGGTCCATTTATTTACGGGAATTTTGAAGATCTTAAACATTGCCCATGCAAAAGCCACATAGGTCAAAATAATCAGTAAATCCATAAGTATTACTCGGCAGAAGAGGATTTGATGTCGGCGAGCTGTTTCTCCAGCCCGGCAATGCGCTGTTGCAGTTGCATAACGGATGAATCATGGCTTTGCATTCCCCATCCCCGCTCCGGGCGGTAAAGCGTGGCCCAAATCCACAAAAACGGCCAGATAACATGTAACGTAAAAAGACTCACCCAACCTGCAACATGAATGGCGTCGGCATGAGGATGATTACGTTTTTTAGCAATCAGGTAGGGAATATCATGTAAAATAATAATCCCATAGAATATCACCAGAAATACAAAAATAAGCACTCCCAGTGCAAAATAGTCCAGGAACATATTTCCCTCAGAGAATATAAAAAAGAACAATTAACGCATATTATGAAATGCCATGATGCAGTGCAATTTCCTTATTTATATAACGACATATTGTTTTTTATATACTTCCTGAAGTGTGCTGCCTGGCTTTTTAACAGGTCGAGGCTTATCATATTGAAATAATGGAACTATTGGCCAAATTTATGATTAAAAACCGTAAAACATCCACAATGCAGATTAAGCGTATTAAACCTTCAATAATCTACCGTTTATTGCTGATTGTCCTCGGAATACCAATGGTGATTTACGGTCTGGTTTGCCCGCTCACCATCGAAACGCGAGATTAAACTCCTGGCAAAACACGCCCCAGAAACGCACTTTTGTTGGCGTAGTCTGGGTTATTGCACACGTAGGTTTAAAACGTAAATTGTAACAACGTGCGCTTTGTTTATGCCGGATGCGGCGTGTACGCCTTATCCGGCCTACGGTCAGGTCCCCGTAGGCATGATAAGACGCGTAAGCGTCGCATCAGGCAATGAATACCCGATGCGACCAGCTTCTTACATCAGAACAGCCCCAACGGTTTATCTGAGTAGCTCACCAGCAGGCACTTGGTTTGCTGGTAATGCTCCAGCATCATCTTGTGGGTTTCGCGTCCAATGCCTGATTGTTTGTAGCCGCCAAACGCCGCATGTGCCGGGTAAGCGTGATAACAGTTGGTCCACACGCGCCCGGCCTGAATGCCGCGCCCCATCTTATAGGCCAGATTACCGTTGCGGCTCCAGACACCTGCGCCCAGGCCATATTGCGTATCGTTCGCCAGCTCCAGCGCTTCTTCCATCGTTTTGAAGGTGGTCACCGCCAGCACCGGGCCAAAAATCTCTTCCTGGAACACCCGCATATTGTTCTGACCAAACAGAATCGTCGGTTCAAGGTAGTAGCCGTCTTTCAGTTCGCCTTCCAGCAGCTTGCGCCGCCCGCCGGTGAGCACGTCTGCGCCCTCTTTTTTACCGATATCAATGTAGTTGAGGATGGTTTCCAGTTGCCCGTGAGAAACCTGCGCACCCATTTGCGTCACGCTGTCGAGTGGGTTACCGCTGCGAATGCTTTCGACACGGCGGATGGCGCGTTCCATAAAGCGTTCGTAGATTGACTCCTGCACTAAGGCACGACTCGGACAGGTGCAAACTTCGCCCTGGTTAAAGGCAAACAGTGCAAAGCCTTCCAGCGCTTTATCGAAAAAGGCATCTTCTTCATCCATCACATCAGCAAAGAAGATATTTGGCGACTTACCGCCCAGCTCCAGCGTCACCGGAATAATGTTTTGCGTTGCGTATTGCATAATTTGTTGGCCCACTTCCGTTGAGCCGGTAAACGCCACTTTGGCGATGCGTTTCGAGGTCGCCAGATATTCGCCAATTTCCCCACCTGCACCGTTGACCACGTTCACCACGCCCGGCGGCAGTAAATCACCGACGATTTCCATTAGCAGCAGTACAGAAAGCGGGGTAAGACGTGCGGGTTTCAGCACCACACAGTTGCCCGCCGCCAGCGCGGGAGCCATTTTCCAGCTCGCCATCAGCAGCGGGAAGTTCCACGGGATAATCTGCCCCACCACGCCTAACGGTTCATGGAAATGATAGGCCACGGTTTCGCTATCAACTTCACTGATCCCACCTTCCTGCGCCCGAATACACGAGGCGAAATAGCGGAAATGGTCAATCGCCAGCGGTACATCCGCAGCACTGGTTTCGCGAATGGGTTTGCCGTTATCCCAGGTTTCAGCTGTCGCTAACAGCTCGAGGTTTTGTTCCATTCGATCGGCAATCTTAAACAGAATCGCCGCACGATCCTGCACCGAGGTGTGCGCCCATTTATCTTTCACTTTGTGCGCAGCATCCAGCGCCAGATCGATGTCTCGTTTGCCCGAAGACGCCACTTCGCACAGCAGCTGCCCGGTCACCGGCGTCAGGTTCTGGTAATACTCGCCGTCGGCAGGGGCTACCCATTCGCCGCCAATAAAGTTGTCGTAGCGTGCTTTTAACTTAAGAGGAAAACCATACTCGCCGGGCTGAACACGTGCTGAAGGGGGATTGTTGGTCATGATCGTCTCCTTGCGGTGTGAGGTATAACAAGGGTAGACGTGACTGGCGAAATCTTCGCCAGTCGGTAACAGCTTTACGACAGCTATCACGAATTTACGGGCAAGGATTACAGAGATAGTTGAAAAAGCGGCTGACAATTTGCCAGCCGTTGTTGGAATGATGATTACATTGCGGCGCGATAAATCGCCACAATTTCTTCGTGAGTTGCCTGAATCGGGTTAGTAAAGCCACAGGCATCTTTCAGGGCATTAGTCGCCAGAACCGCGAAATCTTCTTCTTTCACATTCAGGTCGCGCAGGCCTGCCGGGATATCCACTTTCTTCGCCAGTTCACGGATGGCGTTAATGCAGGCTTCAGCACCTTCCGCGTCGTTTTTACCTGTCACGTTCACTCCCATTGCAGCGGCACAGTCACGCAGACGTGCAGCGGCGACTTTGCTGTTGAATACCTGAACATGCGGCAGCAGTACGGCGTTACATACACCGTGTGGCAGGTTGTAGAAACCGCCCAGCTGGTGCGCCATCGCATGAACATAACCCAGAGAAGCATTATTGAACGCCATACCGGCGAGGAACTGGGCATAAGCCATTGCTTCACGCGCTTTCGCATTACTGCCATCTTCAACGGCTAACGGCAGGTTTTCGGCAATCATGGTCACGGCTTTCAGTGCGCAAGCGTCAGTGATCGGCGTAGCGGCAATAGAAACATACGCTTCGATAGCGTGCGTTAAGGCATCCATACCCGTTGCGGCGGTCAGTGACTTCGGCATACCAATCATCAGAGAGGAGTCATTGACAGAAAGCAACGGAGTGACATGTTTATCAACAATCGCCATTTTGATATGACGCGCTTCGTCAGTGATGATGCAGAAACGGGTCATTTCAGAGGCCGTACCCGCCGTGGTATTGATGGCGATCATCGGCAGCTGCGGTTTTGCAGAGCGGTCAACGCCTTCGTAATCGCGAATATCGCCGCCATTGGCTGCCACCAGCGCAATACCTTTTGCGCAGTCGTGCGGAGAACCACCGCCTAAGGAGATCACGCTATCGCAATTATTTTCTTTAAGTAATTTCAAACCTGCGGCGACGTTTTCCGTGGTGGGGTTAGGTTGGGTGCCATCATAAATAATGCTAAAAATATTGCGTTCTTCCAGTGCTTTTTGCACATCGCCCGCCATACCTAATTTCGTTAACATACTGTCAGTGACAATCAATGTACGGCGAAACCCATATTCTGCCATCATATTCATTGCATCAGCCAATGAATCAGCGCCGATGACATTCACAGAAGGAATAAAAAAGGTTGAAGCTGCCATAACACACTCCTGAAAGTGTAAAAAAGGGCGGGCAGCTTACTGAGGATTTTCATTCGAAAATATGATCAGTATTATTGTTTAGCAAAATTAATCTAATAAAAAGCACATTGTATTCATTAAACAATGTGCTTTTTTTAAAATCATAAGAATTTTGTATTAATTTATTTTAAAACTTAATTAATCATTTCCTTATTTTTCCGGAAATAATAATGCGTCGCGCAATAAATGATCATTTCCGCGACGCCGCGTAAAGCCAATGCGGTCAAAATATTCCAGGATTTGAATCGCCAGTTTTCGCCCAACCCCTAAGCGATCGCGGAAATCCGCCGCGCAGGTTGAACCACATTCCTGATCGAGATCGCGGATCATATTGGCAAACTCGACAATCCGATCGTTACGGTAATAACGATCTTTGACGATCGCGGTAATTATCCCCTGTTGGGCCGCCTGGCGTAGCGTCAGACGCATTGCCTGCTCGTCGGTTCCCGTCTCTTTTGCCAGGTCACGCACCCACCACGGTTCGTCACCAAACAGCGGCTCTGCTTTATGCCAGATGGCCTGCTGCTCTTCGCTGAAGCCCGCTTTGTGATCTGGCAGATGCAGCCAGCCGTGATGGCTGTGGATGTCGCCGCTTTCGCGCATTTTTTCAATCAGCAGCAGTACCAGCGCTTCATCTTCCATTGGCAACGCCATACGTCGCAGACGTTCGCGCCCAGGACCAGGTTCATCGCGATGTTGCTCATGATAAGTCGCTAATGTGTCAAGAATTTTCCGCTGCCAGCGGGCGGCAACTGGCGCATTCAACAAGCTATAACCAGCCTGAATATAGCCCGGCTGTTGCAGCAGTTCGCGCATCCCTTCGCCGTTGAGCTGGCGCGCCCAGGCGAAATCCGCAAGGTTAACCGCTCCGCGTTCCAGATGAACAGATAACGCATCGGCATCGCTCTGCGCCCGTGCAAGAGACGCCAGCCATTGCAGATATTCCGGCTTACGTTTACCGCGACGCGGCGGGTTAAGCATCACCACACGCGCCCCCGCCAGCGTATTGCGGGCCGAGATATCGCGCAACACTAAGCGATCGTTATCCGCCAGCCGCAGCGGCGTGTCGAACACCAGCTCGGCAAGGTTATCTTCCAGCAGCGAAACGCGTCCCGTAACGTGGCTGGCGGCGTGGTGAATATGCAGCGGCTGCCACTGGGTCAGCGGCGTATGGGTTTGAAGCTCGACAATCACCCGCGTGAACGGCTCTGGCGGCACATCGGCAAGCAGCCAGTCGCCACGGTTAATCTGCTCTTTTTCCGCATCCCCCGCGATGTTAAGCGCGATACGCTGCCCGGCATGAGCGGTTTCTGTTGGCTGGTTTTGCGCATGCAGCGCACGCACGCGCATCGGTTTATTTACACCAGTCAGCCATAGTGAATCGCCTACCTTCACTTCCCCGCTTAACGCCGTACCGGTGACGACCAGCCCGGCACCTTTTACGGTAAATGCGCGGTCGATCGCGAGGCGGAAACTATGTTGGCTGGCGTGTTCACGTTCTGGTAACTGAAGCAGATGCTCGCGCAGGGCATCAATTCCCCGACCTTCGGTTGCTGCGGTGATAAACAGTTTTGCCTCAGCAAAACCGTATTCCTGCAGCACCTCCTTTACCTGGCGTTCAACCTCATTAACACGCGCTTCGTCCACGCGATCGGCTTTGGTCAGCGCCACTGTCAGCATCGGGTTACCGGTCAGCTGCAAAATCGCCAGATGCTCACGGGTCTGTGCCATCACGCCGTCATCGCACGCCACCACCAACAGCGCGTGATCGATACCACCAACGCCCGCCAGCATGTTGGAAAGAAACTTTTCATGACCGGGTACGTCGATAAAACCAGGCACACGACCATCCGGCTGCGGCCAGTAGGCATAGCCGAGATCGATGGTCATGCCGCGCTTTTTTTCTTCCGGCAGACGATCGGCATTTACGCCAGTAATCGCCTGCAATAAGGTTGTTTTGCCGTGGTCAACGTGTCCGGCAGTCGCAATAATCATTTCAACAACATCTCCAAAAACCGTTGCTCATCTTCAAGGCAGCGTAAATCCAGCCACAATCGTCCGTCATAAATACGACCAATCACCGGCACTGGCAATTCACGCCAGCGGGCGGCTAATGACTCAAGGTGGCTACCGCGTCCATCATGGGGTGTAAACGTTAATGCCGCGCTCGGCAGGCGATCAACCGGCAGCGAACCACTGCCAATCTGCGAAAGACATGGCATAACCTGTACCGCAAACTCCGCGCCGTAATGTGCGGCAAGGGGAGCCTGTAAACGTTGTGCCTGGATTTGAATGACCTCTGCGCTGCGGGTAAGCAGGCGCAGGGTCGGTAATTTTTCACTCAGAGCTTCAGGGTGTAAATAAAGACGCAACGTGGCTTCCAACGCCGCGAGGGTCATTTTATCCGCGCGTAATGCACGTTTCAGCGGGTGGCTTTGCAGGCGGGCGATCATCTCTTTTTTACCAACGATAATTCCTGCCTGCGGCCCGCCTAACAACTTGTCGCCGGAGAAACTCACCAGACTGACGCCCGCCGCAATCAACTCCTGCGGCATTGGCTCTTTCGGCAAACCGTACTGGCTAAGATCGACCAGCGAGCCACTGCCTAAATCAGTCACTACGGGAACATCCAGCTCTTTGCCGAGCGCCACCAGTTCAGCTTCGTCTATCGCTTTGGTGAACCCCTGAATGCTGTAGTTACTGGTATGTACTTTCATCAACAGTGCGGTATTTTCATTCACCGCCTGACGATAATCATTCGCGTGCGTGCGGTTGGTGGTCCCTACTTCGTGTAGGGTGCAGCCTGCCTGACGCATAACATCGGGAATACGAAACGCGCCGCCAATCTCCACCAGTTCGCCGCGAGAAACCACCACCTCTTTCCCGCTGGCAGTGGCCGCCAACATCAATAACACCGCCGCCGCATTGTTATTAACGATACAGGCATCTTCCGCGCCGGTAATGCGGCACAGCAGCTGCGCCAGCGCCCGATCGCGATGTCCGCGTCCGGCGTCGTCCAAATCGTACTCGAGGGTCACTGGCGAACGCATAGCCTGCGCAACGGCTTCCACCGCAGCTTCCGCCTGTAAAGCTCGCCCAAGATTGGTATGCAGCACGGTTCCCGTCAGGTTGATCACCGGACGCAGCGCGCTCTGCGCCTCTTTCGTCAACCGGGCATCGACTTCTTGCGCCCAGTTTTCACACCACGCGGGCAGCATCTGGCTGTCACGAATCACTTCTCGCGCTTCGTCAAGCATCTGACGCAACAATTCCACCACGCGGGTGTGACCATAAGTATCACGCAAAGAAAGGAAGGAGCTATCGCGCAATAAGCGATCAATAGCCGGAAGTTGACTATAGAGGGAACGCGTTTCGGTTGTCATAGGAAACCTGGCTGATCAAGGCCCTCTCACACGGAGAAGGGCGTTTAACATAACCACGGATTGTAACGTGAGATGGGTCAGGAGGACATATCGCGCATCAAGCCTTTGGCGGTTCGGTGCGAGCAAAACTTTCGCGGCTAAACAGGTTTTCGACCAGTTTGACTAAGTGTGGGCGGTCGACACACCAGCCTGGCGCAACGCGGCGGAAATTGAGATATCCGACGGCACAGGCAATGGCGATAGTCGCCAGATTGACCGTATCGGTTTTAAGTGTGCCATCGACCAGATATCCTTCCAGCACATCCAGACTACGGTTGATTTTCTCCCGCTGGCGTAACAATTCATCTTCAGACTGCTGCGCCGCTGGACGCGCCTGTTCACGCACCGATACCAGCCCGGCATCCATAATGCCATCCGCCAGCGCCTCAATTTTGCGCACCCGCAACGACTCCAGCGGATCGCGCGGTAACATCGCCGGAGCGACATTCATTAATTCAATATATTCAGCGATGATCGGCGAATCAAACCAGCATTCGCCCTCTTCGGTCACCAGCACCGGCACTTTTCCTAACGGGTTAAATTGCGCCACGCCGTTGTCCGCGTTATAGGGCAGTTCATTAATAAATTCGAAAGTTATGCCCTTTTCTAACAACAGAATAGAAAGTTTGCGTACAAACGGGCTGGTGTAGCTACCGACGAGTTTCATGCCGAGTCCTTTGTGCGAGGAAAAATATCAGTATGGCCTGGTGATGGGAAAAAGGGCAGAAAATGTTGATGGTTTGTTACTTCCAAATAAATCACATATTTATCATGGTGATATAAATATTTTCCTAATTGTTTCTATCTGATGGATATCTCACTTAAGGCTTTCTTATAAATCTGTAGGGTTTTGCCTGGAAGCAGACAAATAACTCGATAAAACAAGGATGAGCAGATGAGCGGAAAACCGGCGGCGCGTCAGGGCGACATGACGCAGTATGGCGGTAGCATTGTTCAGGGTTCAGCCGGGGTGCGCATCGGTGCCCCAACCGGTGTGGCCTGTTCGGGGTGCCCCGGCGGAGTGACGTCCGGCCATCCGGTCAATCCCCTGCTCGGTGCAAAGGTCCTTCCCGGTGAAACCGACATCGCCCTGCCCGCCCCGCTGCCGTTCATCCTCTCCCGCACCTACAGCAGTTACCGGACAAAAACGCCCGCGCCGGTGGGGAGCCTCGGCCCCGGCTGGAAAATGCCTGCGGATATCCGCTTACAGCTGCGCGATAACACA